>CAYGIG010000015.1:0-14707 GCA_964349875.1 uncultured Gammaproteobacteria bacterium
AAGTTTATATGGCTGATAAAAAACAAAAATTTAATAGTTCAGGTATTACCTTTATTGGTGAGCAGATGATACCTGAATATAACCTTGGACAAATTGTATATTTTGAGCATTTGATTAGATATTTTTTTGCAAGTCAGTTTGTTAAAGGTAAGGTGGTACTCGATGCGGCTTGTGGTTCAGGATATGGTTCTCAACTGCTTGCACTTGCCGGAGCAAAAAAAGTTATTGGGGTGGATATTAGAAAAGATGTAATTAATTATGCAAAAAAGAATTACTCACATCCTAATATTGAATATCGGGTCGGTGATTTGAATTCGTTATCTTTACCAAAAAAATCAGTTGACCTCATTGTTTCTTTTGAAACGATTGAGCATGTCGATAATCCTGAAAAAGTAATGAAGTTATTAAAAGGGTTTCTGTCGAGTGATGGTATGGCTGTGTGGTCTACTCCAGATAAAAAACACACTGAACATGAAAACGAATTTCATTTACACGAGATGAGCAAGATGGAGTTTCGAGGAGTATTAAAGAAAATGTTTAAGCATAATCAGTTTTTTAAACAAGTTAATCAAGTATCGTCTTCAATATTTAATGATCGTTCATGGGAAAAATCGAACTTTGTACCCGATTTTTACAACATGGCAAAAACAGAAATGATGGTTAATAATTTTTTAAAAACTAAGGGTGTATATCAGTTAGCTGTGAGTAGTGCAAAAAAAATTGAGATAAAAAATTATTCCAGCTTGTTTCACGATACAGATGCTTCTCATTTTATGAAAATACTAGCGGATCAAGAAGATCGTTTTGGTGAACAAATGACAGCATTGATAGAGTATAAAAATATTTATGACATTTCACAATATCCTAATTTATCGCTTGTTGAAAAGATCATATTTAAATTGTTGTTTTTTTACAGAAGACTTAGATCTAAAATTGTACAAAAGTGATTAGATATTTGTTAGTTTCAGTATTATGGATTCCGTTGCAACTATTTGTGCTGATAGTCAAGGTTTTTTTGTCCTTTTTCAGCCGTTCGCCATCGGTATCTTCAACTACTTCTAAGGTATCAGGAGTCAGCGTAATGATTCTTAATTGGAATGGGTTGGATATGATGAAAAAAAATGTTCCGGAAGTTTTACTTTTGATGAATAAACACTGCAAGGTTCCGTGGGAGGTTTTGGTTGTGGACAACGGATCTGAAGATAAATCTGTTGAATATTTGAAATCGATTAAGAATAAAAATCTTGAAATTTTGGAACTTGATAAAAATTATTTTTTTTCTGGAGGTAATAATCGTGGTTTGAAGTTTTGTAAATATTCTCATGTGTTAGTAATGAATAATGATATTTTTCCAACTGGTGATTTTATTACTCCACTAGTTCAAGCTTTTAAGAAAGATAAAAGAACCTTTGCCGTTTCGGGTCAAATGTTTTTTTCTAGGGATAAGCGTCGCGAGGAGTCAGGTTACACACAGATCTTCTTCGGGAAAAAATTTAAACTTCAACATGAGGTAACCACACCGGAACATTTTGCAACAACGGCTTGGCCCGGTGGAGGATTTACTTTGTTTGATAAGAAAAAGTTATCTTTTTTGGGTGGGTTTAACGAGCTTTATCAGCCTTTTTATTACGAAGATACTGACCTTGGCATGCGTGCTTGGAGGTTGGGTTGGCCGTCATTTTATGAGCCCAGCTCACAAGTAGTTCATGATCATAAACAGAGTGTGTCTAAGCTTGATCCTAATTATGTGGCTACAATTATTGAAATGAATAGATACAAATACTTTTTGACATGTTTTAGTTCGTTAACAGCGCTAAAATCAATTTTTGCCAATGTTGTTTTTGATTCTGGGTTATTAACAATTGGTGTAATTTTTAA
Source organism: uncultured Gammaproteobacteria bacterium (assembly GCA_964349875.1). Lineage (GTDB taxonomy): Bacteria > Patescibacteriota > Microgenomatia > CAYQLK01 > CAYQLK01 > CAYQLK01. Next base: position 1,879 of record CAYGIG010000015.1, read on the forward strand.
AACTTACTTACAGATTCCAAGGATAGTTGCTAATTTAGTAAAAAACAATTTTAAAACAGTTTATAGCGACGTCGACGTAGAAAGATTTTCTAGACATTTTGCATATTATAAATATGCAAAAACCAGTTCTTGGATAATTGAAAAGCGTACTGGTAAGAAAAATGTACTTTTTTTAAGTGTATTTCCTCCGATTCCTGTTCACGGAGGTGGTGTAAGGATTTTTAATAAATTAAAAGCTATTTCGAATAAGGCAAATGTTTTTTTGCTTACTTATTCGACTGATTTGCCTACTGCAGCTTAATTGGCTTTTATCGCTAAATCGACTGAACAATTTGAATTTCTTCATCTCTCAAATAGAAGAAATATATTTAATTTGCCGTATTTTTTTAGTGAGTTTTGGTCGAGTGAAGCACAGAAGAAAATATTTAATTATTTAGACCAAAATGACATCGATGTAGTCGATTTCGATTTTACTCAGTCGGCATATTTGCTTCCGGATGGAATGGATCGAATTAAAAAAATTATTACTCAACACGATGTGAGTTTTATTTCTTTTTTGCGCCGATACCGCGCTGATGGGTTGATATTTTTACTATTTGGACTAAAAGAGATCGTGAGGATATTTAAGTATGAACAGAGATATTTAAAAAAATTTGATGTGATCGTTTCTGTGTCGGATCACGATAAGAAATTGCTTTCTCAATTGGTAAAAAATAAAAAAATGGTCGTGATTCCAAATGGCGTTGATTTAAATTATTTCCGACGAGAAAAGACTTACAATATTAAGCTAACTAAGAATGCGATGTTTATTGGTTCATTTATGCATACTCCTAATAAACAGGCGATCGAGTATTTTGCAAAACATGTATTGCCTAACATTGCTAACTTTGAGGCAAAAATGCTAAATGTTGTTGGTGTGGTTGATAAGCGTGTTAAATTAGCGGCCCCACAAAATATAAACTATTTAGGTTTTGTTGATGACACAAGATCAGTTTATGAGTCATCGAGATTATTTGTGGCACCTGTTGTGTCGGGATCGGGCACTAGGATTAAAATACTGGAAGCAATGGCGATGGGGGTTCCAGTGGTTTCAACCAGAATTGGCGCAGAGGGTTTGAATTTAAGCAAAGATTCGGAAGTAATTGTTTGCTCAGACGCGAAAGATATGGGGGAAAAAATTTCTGAGCTTTATTTTGATGAAAAACGACTTAAAAAAATGAGTATTATTTCAAGAAAGTTAGTCGAACAGCAATACTCATGGGAAAAGATATTGAGAAAATATATTGAGATTTATGCCGAATAAAATTGCAGTATTTCTGGCGGATTCAGATGAGGTAAATAAAATTACCTTGATTAGGTTGATAAATCATTTGTCCCCGAAGAAATACAGCATGGTTGTTTATACTCGACATCGAATAGTAGAAATCCCAAAGTCGGTTGTTCAGAAAAAGATCGATTTTTCTACTATTACGAAATTTTGGGTCGAAAAAAACTTATCACAAAAAAAATATATGTTGCTTTTTGTGTCGCATGCTTCGCTTTCAAATCTTACTTTAAAAATGAAATTGGTTTTTTTTAGAAAAAAAAGTTTCAGATTTGCTAACTTTTCTGGAGAATATTATTCCCTTAAGGATTTAAAAAACATTGTTTTACAGAATGTCAGTTTATTGCTTTCGACAGATAAACATATTGTTGATGCTGATACGGTGTTTACGATTGAAAGACAACAAAAGCTTGTAATAAGGCTTTTGTTTCTAATTCCAAGTTTAATTATTATTCTGCCATCGCTATTAGAAATGTTTATATTTTTAAAAAAACAATAGGAAAATTTAAAAGAAGATTGATTTCTGGGCCTCGTATTTATCTATTCTAAAACCTCTGCATTTGATTACCCCTGCTGGTTCACAATACGTTGTTTTAATAATCAGTTGGTTCATTCCAGGATTGAGTTCAATACTGGAATTTTTTTCAATTGAAATTTGTTTGCCGTTGAGATAAATTTTAGTGTCCTTACCATTGGAGACCATCAGATTATTTTTAACGACAGTTGTTTTTGAGGGGTTGAATATGCTGATTTTACCCTCCCCTCTGCTTTCCCGATATTTGCCATAACTGTCCTTTTCCGGTGTGTAAAAACCGCTTTCCAGAACGGTAATGAGTTTTTGAGGAACAGGTATTTTATTGATATCTACCTTGAAATAATCGTAGGCATCTTTTTTAATTGGTGTTGCGATTGACTGGAAATAGTTTTTTAGATTATCTGATTCGACTGTGCCTACTTCGTTACGAAAATAATAGCCATCTAAGTTGAATAGATGATAAGCCATAAAGATTGATTCTTGGGGGCTTAATGGTTCATCTAGGTCGGGCAATACTTTCCATAAGTTGGCGTTAGGGTCAACCAGTGGTTGAAAAATTGAGTTCCACATTACAAGATCTTCATCAGAAGAAAATGTCGTGTGAGTTTGATACCCGCTGAGAACGTTTTTTGAGTAATATACGGCGATTTTTAATGACTCGGGATCTTGAACTTTGAGTGGAAATATTCCTGCTGTGTTATCGAGCGACTCTAGAGGTTTAAGTGGAAGAGTGGTGCGATCAAATGTATATGTGGAGTTTTCGTAAGCGATTAAAATAAAACATATCGCTACAATTATCGCTTTGGTTTTGTGCTTAAAATAGGTTGGAATTAGTGAAAGAAATATGATTAAACTAATTTGGGCAGGCATCCAAAATCTTCCCGGAGCGTGCATTGTGTTAAATATAGGGACTTTAAATAGTAGCCAGTACAGTGGCAGTCTGATTTTGGCTTCGCCGATTACTGAACCTCCTGGTATGATTCTTAAATATATTCCAAGGGCAAATAGATAAAAACAAATACACAGTGCCAGCCAGATAAGATTTTTTTTCGTTTTTTTGATTTTCAGACCGACAATTAAAATAATTACAAGAAAGATTGCATAAATCCCGATAAAACTAACTGTTTCGCCGCGCGAGTGAGGTAGTGGAGAATATTGACTAAGGCTGCTCATACCACTAATTGAAAACGGTTCTAACAGTGCCAGATTGTACTCCTTGATAAGTACCAAGTTTCCCATTCCCATATCAAATGGATAGCCATAAAAACTACTTGGGACAATACGCGAGATAAACATCGGCCAAGCGAAGAGAAGTATTAGTCCGCATGTAATTAGTGCTGCTGGTATTAACTTGAGGACAAGTTGAAGAAAATGAGCCTTTAGATTTTTGCGGTTTATAATCAGTGTATGAGCAAAAAGAATTGCAGAGAAAATTATGATGTATGTTAAGAAATACCAGCTGACTAGCACGGATAGTGCAGCAAATATTCCGACCGGTATTGAATAGGAAATTTTTGGAGTACGCAGATACTGAATAAAAAAACTCAGAAAAAACAGTATTGGCCATATCCAAATAAGCGGTAGATGTCCATTTGTTCGGCCAATCACCTGTGGGGCGAATGCCAGCGCGACGCCAAAAGTTAGGGCTATAAATTTGTCGTTAGTTACTCTTTTTATTAGCATGTAACCACCCAGAATGTTAAGTGAAAATCCGGTGTAGATGAGTAAATTGTAAGTTTGGGTGATGTTGGTGAAATATTGAAATACTACGCTGGAGTAATAAATAAGTACGCTTTCGTATCCTGCTGAGAAGTCGAATCCGATCGGATAGAATATGCTTGTAAGATGAGTTGGCCAGAATACGCCACTGTCAATCGAGGTTTTGAACGCTTTAAATATCCATAAATACCAGTATGCATCCCCGCCAGGACCAAAGATTTTAGTAAAGGATAATAAGTCTGTGCCGATAAATAATAATGGGAGAAGAAAGGCTAGTATAACAACCAGAATCTCGAATCGAAATTTCTTCATTAGCTTGTATAATACAACAAAATAATGCATAAAAAACTGCTAATTACCGGATCCGGTGGATTCATCGGTCAAGAAGTACTGAAAAAAATATCCGGGTTTAAAATATCTAGGTTTAAGGGAGATTTGCGAAATATTTCGGATATAGAATCAAATATATCCTCAGATGTTATTGGGGTACTTAATTTAGCCGCTAGAACCAGTGGAAGTTTTGAGCAGTTGTACGAAGTGAATGTAACGGGTACGGAAAATCTGCTGAGTGTTGTAAAAGATAAGTGTAAAAATTTGGAATTTTTTATTCAGATAGGTTCTGCTTCTGAATATGGATTTTCAAAGCTGCCAATATCAGAAGTCAGTCCAATGACCCCATTGAACGATTATGGCAAGACTAAGCTTAAGCAAACGCAGTTAATTGTGGAAGCATTTAACAACACTGATGTGTCAGTTACTGTATTGAGGTTGTTTAATGTTTGCGGTCGAGATATGTCCGACAAAATGCTCCCTGTGAGACTTAAGAAAATGTTTGAGACTGACGGGTTAGGTGTTGAAATTTCGAACAAAGATTCATCCCGAGATTGGATCGATGTCCGTGATGTAGCTGAATTGGTGATTAAATTTTTAGAAATTAGAAAACCGGGCCTTGAAATATTTAATATTGGCAGAGGTGTAGCTGTTAGTAATCTGGAGTTGATAAAAGCATTTGAACGGTTTACAAATAAGACTAAAATAATCGATGAGACTTATGATAAAGCTGATCATTCTGTTGCGAATATCTCAAAACTGAAAAAAATGTTTGCCAGCTGGACGCCTCGATATGATTTAAAAGATATGATCAATTATCTATATGAAACCGATTAAAAAACGAATTTTAATTGTTGGAGCAGGAGTAGCCGGACAAATGGTTGCAAAAGAGCTGGAGCGATCTACTCTGTCAGATGGAAAAGTAGTTGGATATCTGGATGACGACAACAAAAAAATTGGTAAAAAGATTCACGGGTTTGAAGTGTTTGGAGGTATAGAGATCATAAACACTGTGATCTTGGACAAAAAAATTGATGAGGTCATAATTGCTATTCCATCTCAGTCTCAATATGTTGCAAAGAGAGTAGATGAGCTGATAAGCACAGATGTCAAGGTTAGGATATTGCCTGCCCTTGCTTCAGTCATTTTAGGCAAAGTGAATCTTTCATTTTTAAAAGATATCGATCCTTCAGATTTGTTAGGAAGACCGTTAGTACAAAGCGATCAAAGACGTATTGTGGCAGCTACAAAAGGTTTAGTTTTTCTTGTGACAGGTGCGGCAGGATCAATTGGAAGTGAAATTGTTTATCAACTTTCTTTGTCCGGTGCTAAGAAAATTATTTGTTTGGATTCTTGGGAGGAGGGTTGTTTTAAACTTAGCGAAAGGTATAAGACCGTTACTAGCCCTGGGGTAGAAATATTTGTTGGTAATGTGCGGGATAAAGAGAGAGTTGAAGAGATATTTAAGTTGACTAAGCCAGATGTCGTCTTTCATGCGGCGGCATATAAACATGTTCCTTTGATGGAGGTAAATCGTGAGGAAGCCAATAAAACTAATGTTGTCGGAACTAAGAATTGTTTGGAAGTTGCTGAAAAGTTTGGATGCAGTGGTTTTGTTTTGATTTCAACTGACAAAGCAGTTAACCCGTCTAGTCACATGGGTCATACTAAGAGACAGGCGGAGTTGCTTGTTAAATCTTTTGGGAAAAAAATATCCGACTCAAAATTTATTTCTGTAAGGTTTGGTAATGTGTTGAACTCATCGGGTTCGGTAGTCCCAACATTTGTTTCACAGGTTAAGTCGGGTGGTCCGTTGACAATAACAGATAAAAAAATGACTAGATTTTTTATGACGATTCCTGAAGCGGTGTCGCTGGTTTTACAGTCATGGATGATTGGGGAAAATGATCATGTGTATGTGCTGGATATGGGTGAACCAGTAAAAATAATTGAGCTAGCTAAGTCAATAATTATGCATTTTGGGCTAGTGCCTAATAAGGATATTAAGATTAAAGAGATTGGGGTTCGTCCCGGTGAAAAATTATATGAGGAATTAAGTTATAAGAAAGAAAAACTGAAACAAACCTCAAACCCAAAAATTTTTATTGCTGAGTGAAATTTGGGTTGAAATAACTTTAAATTAACCCTTTTGATATTTTTTGATTGCTTCCTGAATTGGACCAAAATATTTTTGTTTGCCGTTGTCGAGAACTAGTCCGATGTCACAATAATTAGATATTTGGTCCATCGAATGACTGACCATAACCAATGTGGAGCCTGATTTTTTGAACTCATTAATTCTTGCCAGACATTTTTTTTGAAAGCTTGTATCCCCTACTGCCAAAATTTCGTCGACTAATAAAATATCCGGAGTTTCGGAAACGGCCACGGAAAATGCTAGGCGCATATACATACCTGACGAATAATGTTTGACTGGTTGATCAATAAAGTCCCATAACTCAGCAAAATCCACTATGCCTTTAAACAGTTTGATCATATCCTTTTTCCTTTTTCCTAATATTGAGCCGTTTAGATAGACGTTTTCTCTTCCGGTAAGCTCTGGATGAAATCCGGCACCAAGTTCGATTAATGGAGCAACAGTGCCTTTTACAGTAATTCGTCCATCAGAAGGTGTGGTTACGCCTGCGATAAGTTTTAGCAGAGTTGATTTGCCTGAACCATTCGAACCTAATATTCCCAAAGATTGACCGTTTTTTAGCTCGAAATCAATGCCTTTTAGTGCCTCGAACTTGCTAGTCAGGCTTTGTCTGGAAAAAAGTGCTGGAAGGAATTCTTTGAAAGTTCTGTTTCTTTGCAGGGAATAAGATTTGTGCACATTTTCAACTAAAATCGCGTTGTTTTCGTTAGACATAGTCTGCAAACCCCTTTTCTAATTTTTTAAATGTAATAAAACCAAAGACGAAAATAAATACAGAAATTATTAGTGCTACCAGAAGGCTGTTAATATTTGGATTGCCTTGGCCGATTACGACTTCCCTATATGCGTTTACAATCACAGCCATGGGATTGAGTGAAAAGATGAATTTAAACTTGTCTGGAATTACTTCGACCGGATAGGCAATTGGGGTGATGTAGAACCAAAGAGTAAGGGCAAGGGTGAGAATATACTGAATATCGCGATAAAAAAGGTTAAAAGCGGAGAGAAGCAGACTCAGTCCCATTGTGAGAATAATTTGGATCACAAAAATTATTGGAACCCAGAGGATATAGATATGAATTGGGGTGCGGAACCAAAGCATTAAACCGACTAGTATTAATAAAGAGAGTGCAAAATCGACACTTTTTGCCAAAATTGTTGAATAAATCAAAATTTCTCTGGGAAAATAAATCTTGGTAATCAGAGGGCTATTGTTTACTAAAGCACTTGTCGAAGCCGTAATTGAAGTACTGAAAAAGGTCCAAGGAAGGAGGGCGACCGAAAGAAAGATGATAAATGGCACACCAACGGAAGGTACTTTTAGAATAGTTGCGAATACAAAACTGATTATTAGGATTTGAAATAACGGATTAATAATGACCCAAGCGTATCCAAGAATCGATTGTTTGTATCTTACTGTGATTTCGCGTTTTGCAAGGTTAATAAGTAATTCGCGGTAAAACCACAAAAGTTTAGCGTTATGAATGAATTTGTTTATGTATCTCATTATGTTAATGCTATTTTAGCAATATTATTTGTGATTGTGTCAGATTCATTTATTGTATTAGTCCTTGCCCTTACTTTGAGTGTAAATTAAAATAGAACAGGAATTAAAAATATGAAAAAAGAAGTAACAGTGTCAAAGGTTTTGGAAAAAGAGGTTTATGTTCAGGATTATTCTCCTAAGAAGTTCATTGAGGGTGTAACAGTCAATAATCTTAAGAACTTCGTCGGTGAAGAAGGAGATTTTAGTGAAGTTGTCAGATTGGATGTTAAAGGAGAACTAGAAGCTTACCCTGGGTTTAAATTGCGACAAGTAAACAGAACCAGAATGTTTCCTTCGACGATTAAGGCATGGCATCTTCATCTTAAGCAGTGTGAGATTTGGTACATTCCGCCTTCAGCACGTATGCTTGTGGCTCTATGGGACACTAGAGAAGATTCTCCGACTTTTAACGAATCAATGCGGTTTGCGGCCGGTGGAGGAAATTCTCTAATGATTTATATCCCTAATGGCGTTGCTCATGGTGCTTGGAATTATTCAACGGAGCCTGTTGATTTCTTCTATTTTGTTGATTCACAGTTTGATATTAACGATCCTGACGAAAGTCGTATTCGTTGGGACTATCTAGGCGCAGATTTTTGGGAACTAGCCAAAGACTGATTTTTCTCTAAAAAAGACATTTTTTTGTCATTGCGAGGAGTGCAACGACGAAGCAATCTCAAGACGCAAGATTGCCGCGCTACGCTCGCAATGACAAAAGGCTACGCTCGCAATGACGGATTAAATAATCGTAGGATATAAATCTTCAAAATTAGGATTGGTTGTTTTAATTAAATTTATTTTCTTAATTCTAGAGCCAGACTTGAGTTGTTTTTCTCTGGTTATTGCTTCTAAAGAATTATTAAAGACTTCAAAGTAAACTAACTTATTAATATTGTATTTTTCGGTAAAACCAGGTACCAATTTTTCTTTGTGTTCAAATATCCTTCTAATCAGATTATTTGTTACTCCGAGGTATAACACCGTATTAATTCTATTTGTGGCTATGTAGATATAATATTGCTTATTTTGCATGGCTAATATTGTAGAGATTGCTTCACTTCGTTCGCAATGACGGAAAAAGGTGTTCGCAATGACGGAAAAAGGTGTTCGCAATGACGGAAGTGAATGTCATTGCGAGGAGTGCAACGACGAGGCAATCTCGAGACACAAGATTGCCGCGCTACGCTCGCAATGACAAAAGGCTACGCTCGCAATGACGGGGGAAAAACTAAACGAAGGCTATTTTGCAGTTACGGGGTTTAGAGTGTTTTCCAGTGTACCTTCAGCAATATGCTTTTCAGGTGTTTTATCTGAGATAGTCTCAAGAGTAATGACAATTCTGTCAAATCCGGGGTGAATGTTGTCTGTGTTGTAAGTTACGTTATAGTTTCCTGCTGTATCAACCTCTAGTTTACCGATTGAAAAATACTCTTTTGTTTGCGGGTTTGTAACCCAACCCTCATAGAAATTGTTACCGCTTGGTTTATCTAGTTTTATTTTAGCGTAGACGTTGTAGATACCAAAATTTCGATATACTCCGCCTTCTCCGCGAATACTGCCACCATTAACATCGGCAAGAATTGCTGTTCGTCCGTCAATTATTTCTTGATCTTTTTTGCTGGCACTTTTACTGGCACTGGCGTTGATATTGTTTGAAAGTTGGGATTGATAGACGTCTTTAGGGTCAACGGCTGGTGTGGGAATAGGTTTGACGGCTGATTTGTTGTCAACGCTGGTTTTATTGCACCCTGAGAGGACAATTGTCAACGCTAAGAGTGCGACTACAGAGAACATGTATGGCCTAACTGTCATATTAGTTTTACTTTATGAGATATTTGTTTACTTGTCAATCTGGTTAAATTTACATTCAGGTACTATAGGTTATATAATATCTCAAGCACATTAAATAGATCTGGTTAAGAGGAGAGATTGCATTGACTGCTAAGGTTGTGCCATTTCTCACTTTTCTGAAGTTTTTGGTGGCGGAACGGATATTCATTGTCATCTGTGACCTTGAATCTGTTACGCCTGTAAAAATCAGGAAGGGTGAAGAGTCAATTACGCCAAACGTGAGGAGTGGTATTGCAGATCGTTTGATCGCGCACCGTACCCTACTCAATTTCGGAATTCTTCTAAAAGACGACAGTGTGATTTCGGTTGATGACGAACCGAAAAGACGCTGGCGAAACTTTCACCAAGTTCGAGACGGTCGAATCGCTCAGCAGGATCTCAAGATCAAGCTCAGCAAATCTCAATATGATCAGCTGTCCGGAATGGGCGTAAGGTTTGTTTCGGGGTTTAGCCAATATCAGGTTTTGTACACCTTGGAGCTTGGTTGCTTCAGGTGGATCACAGATCCTACCTACGTCGGTAGAATGTATTTTCCTCACGACAGGTATATTGCCGCCAAGCTTGCCATTGCCGATTTGGAAGAGAAACTTCCATGGGTCGAACGGGAAATGGCGAGATTGTCAAAACAGATCGCCTGGGGTTACGAAGAAAGGACCATAGCACGGCGTTTTAGCGACAAGGGTCGCTACCAGTACGAATATGGACCAAGTGAGCCGGGTTCTGTGACTGGCTGGGAGTGGGTTGTTGACTCGGGTAAAGAACCTGCTGTTTACACTTCTCTGCCTGACGGTCCAAAAAGTTTTCCAAGCTATATGCAGCTTGCCGAGTCTCGATATCAGATTCTTTATCACACAAGGCCGGCTTTACTAGCTGAAGTGCGGGAATTTGAATTTGCTGCTTGGGAACACAGAGGCCGATTTACAAACCTCGGTTGGGATCGCGTCAAGATCAAGCGTACGATCTGGCAGCAAAGAAGGCTGTCAAAAGGCGTTGTGTTGAGGCGCAGGGAGGTTGACAGGACTATCAGGGTAAAACTTGGAAGTACACGTCACAGTTATGCCCAGAGAGGTGTGTGAAGGAGTTTGGTTGCGTGCTTACGTGCCGGGGTTTGTGTTGAAAAACACTGACCTCGGCATTTTTTTAAATTGTATTTAATTTTGTAGTTTTTTGGTTGAAGTATTAAGGGTTTACAAGTTTACGTCTGGTTTGGGTGTAGTTTCAGGTTCTGCCGGAAGTGAATCTAATTTTGATTTAAGGTAATCTTTCATCTCTTGAGTGCCAAAGGTTGCTATAACGGTTTTTAGTCTATCTATGCTATCTGGGTCGGCTAGTGCCCGTTCAATGACTTCCTTTTGCACGGGATTAATTCCTTCATTTTTATCTTCTTCAGCTGAAAGTGCATCTGTGGCGGCTACGGTGGATTCTGGAGTCTGAGAAGATTCTGGTACTTGTTCTGGTGATTGAGAAGCGCTTAAAGAAACTGAAGCTGCAGTTATAAATCCCTCGAAATTCTTAAAATGTGTTTTATTGTCATTATCAATTTGTTTTTCAAGATCGGCTATTTGTTTGCTCCTAGCAACAAACGCTTGGGTAAACTCGCCTGCTGCTTTGCTGTATTGAAAAATTAGAGATTCGGGGTTTTGGTCATGAAAATCGCGAGCTAGGATATCGCGTCGTCGGGTAGCATCAAGACTTGCTTGACCAATGGCTTGCTCGAGTTTTTTTCTGGCTTGTTCTGCTGAGTCGTTTCCAAGACGTTTTGAGAAGAAGGTTTGAGACAGTTCGTAAAATATTTGAGTACATTGTTTAAGGATTCTGGCTCTTTCAGTTGGATCAGTAGTTGTTTCAGCTGTTTTCAGCTGTTTTTTAATTTCTTCAACACCTAATTCGGTTTTGGAGGTTAACGTACCCGAATCAACCTTTGCTCTTTCTAAGGCTTGATTTACCCTTCTGGCTAGTTCCGGAATTTCCTGTTCGATTTGTCTAAATCCAGCTTCTCTGGGGTCAGCGTGATTTAGCGCGCGGCGGATTTTTTCGGCGTGATACGCAGCTTCGTCAAAAAGTGTTTGATCGGCTGATTTTAGTCTATGAATATTTTCAATTAGCGCATCGACCTCTTTTATGGCTTTTTCGATATTTTCCTTAAATTCAGCCGTTTCGGATGTGGGTTCTTTTGATTCGGTTTCAGATGCGTCTGATTTTGCCGGGGTTTCTGGCACTGCTTCGCTGGCTTCAGGAGCTGGTTGTAATTCGGGTTCTGAAGGTAATTCAGGAGCAGTTGTCAGATCGATATGTTCAGGCAAAGGACTAGGTCCCGCGTTAGCTTCGGTTCCTGCTGGAACTTCTCCGTAAATAGTTTGGTGCATTGGGCCTGGTATCTCAGGACCTTTTTGGCCAAAAGGCAATTGTGGTCCGTCAGGCAAAATTTCTGACATAGTTGTTTATTATTATCGCAAAAATCTCATTACTAAAAAAGTGCAAAAAGAGGTTTAAAGTCTTTTTGTAATGTTTATTTCAAAATTATTGAAGCAAGGCCAAGGAATACGAAGAATCCAATAACATCGGTTGCGGTGGTGACAAATATGGTTGCTGAGGAGGCTGGATCTTTGCCGATGGCCTTCATTATTAAAGGAACGAGGGCTCCAAAGAATCCTGCGACGATCAAATTAACGATCATAGCTACACCGATAACAAGTCCTAATAACGGGCTTTGGTTGAAAATGGTGGCTACAGATGCAACAATCAGACCGTTAATCAGACCATTAATCGCTCCGGCTTTTGCTTCGTTTAGTATGAGTCTGTGCCCAGTTTTCAGGTCAACTTCTTTGAGTACTAGTCCTCTGATGGTGACGGCCATGGTTTGTGTGCCTGCGTTACCGCCCATTCCGGCAACGATTGGCATATAAACAGCAAGCAGGGTAAATTTTGAAATCGTATCTTCGAAAAGTCCAACAACCGAAGCTGCTAAAAATGCGGTGCCAAGGTTAATTATTAGCCACTTGTAGCGGTTTTTTACCTTTGTCATGGCCGAATCCAGCGCGTCCTCCTCACTGTCGACTCCAGCGAATCCATAAAGATCCTTCATTGAGTGCTTATCAACTAGATGAAGTATGTCGCTAGAATTGATGATACCCAAAATACTATCGTCATTGTCCAGAACTACTACTTTGTCATGCGGGTGCTTAATGAAAGAATTGACGACCTTATGTTCGTCTGTGTCATATGATAACGCTGGAAGTTTTTTGATTAAGGGCTGAATTTTGTTTAGCGTTCCATTCGGATGGGTAACGAGTACGTGTCCGGGCAATTCTCCTAATAGTTTGCCGTTTTCTAAGACTAAAATTGTCGGGAATTTTCCATTTCTTT
>CAYGIG010000016.1:0-2684 GCA_964349875.1 uncultured Gammaproteobacteria bacterium
CATTGAAATTGGGAGAGAGACGACCGATTTGGATTTCTTGGCCCAAAAAATCAGTGGTTACTTGGCCACAATAATGACTACGCATATGATTACCTTGTTGATTGAAAAAATTTAGTGATTATTATGGTTATTTATTTTTTTATTATTTAACATAAACATCTCCTGATTTTGTAACAACCACCTTTTGGGTGTTTGGAGCAGAAATACCATTGTTTATAAGTGTTATCTCAACCTGCTGAGTAGAGTTAATTGGAACAGTACTTAAAGAAGTCTGATAATAGGTTACTTTTCCATTCACCGGAGCAAATATGCCAAAAATCTGACTCGCCTGTCCAACTCCATCTATTACCACACTGTTTATCACAACCTTAGAATTTTTTGCAATCTTTGTCTCAGTATTAAAAGGGGTAATAACATTGCCTATACTTTTACAGGCCCCCGCAATACTATAAGTATTTTGAGCTGCTCCAGACTGAACAGAAAAATACCAACCCAGTAATGTATCAGTTGACGCACAGGTGGTACCTTTTGATCCCGACAAAGACCTACTCTGAGCAAGCCTGATATTACTTGCCATCTCTTCGGCTGTGAGTTTTAAATCTTGGTCCTGTTGAAAATTAGAAAATGATGGAATAACTAATGCAGCCAAGAGACCCATAATCACAACCACTATCAATAGCTCGATTATCGAATAACCTTTTTCATTCTTGAGCCAAAATCCGCTACCTGCAGCAGGATTGACTGGTTCACAGGAGAACTTTCCCGTAGGGATACTCCGTAGATTACGGAGGAGTTGTTCATTTTTGGGCAGATGATATTGCATTGCTAACCTAATATTAAGTTCTGAAAGTATATTTGTGCAAACTTGATTGTGATTATATTCATAAATTCGAAAGATACCATTCTAAAATTACCTCTCCAAAAAACAGTGCGCTGACAAATCCAAAGATCAAAAACGGGCCAAACGGAACGGCCTGTTTAAACTTTTTCTCTCCTTTAATCATTAGAACCACTCCAACTATTGCTCCATATATAAAAGACAGCATTAATCCGACAACAACTAATGGAAAACCCAAGCCATATCCAAGCCAGACAGCTAATCCGACATCGCCAAGACCAATACCTTTAAATTTCGTAATTACCCACAAAAACAAGAAAAATCCTACTGCAATAGCTATTCCCCAAATCCGTGAAATCGAAAAATCAAAACCGTTAATTATCAATATTAAAACAAATGCAGCAGCATTAAGTTCGTGAGGAAGAATGTAATAAAAAATATCAATTACAGTCAAAAACGTAAAAATTATCAGCAGTAGTGCACTAAAAACTAAAAATCTCTCATTCCAAAGTTCCGGTCGGGACCAAACACCAAACGCAAAAAAGGACCATAAAAGTCCGCAGGTGATCTCGCTTACCACATAAGCGGAATTAATACTTTTATGACAATAACGGCATTTTCCTTTGCTCATAAGGAAGCTAAGCAGGGGAATAAGGTCAAAAGGAGAGAGGGTGTGTTTGCACTTAGGACAAAAGGATCGACTTCTACGTAAATATTTTTTATTGGTTTCTAATCGATATGATAGAGAGCCAAAAAAACTCGCCATTACCAATCCCATTACAAATGCAAAAATCTCTAAAATAAGTATTTCCATTATGGCAATTTTACCTCGCGAACCGTTCTAAATTGAAAACATCATACTACCCCAGAGATGTCTGGGGTAGTATGTTCCGAACAACAATCATAGGTAATTAGATTGCAGCCGGTACTACTGTACCTGCAGCGTTACAGAACCAATTTGGTTTACCAACTGATGCGTCATAAACATAGTAAACCTTGGCTGTAGCAACATAACCCCCGTTAGTACATGTTGGGCTGTTGGTTATGTCATTTGTACCTTCAGACCAGGCAGTTTGTGCTGATCCAAGTCTAAGCCAAAGCTTAAACGTAGTAGCATTAGCTCCCGCACCATTAGTGTCGTAGTTAATACCAGTGTTTCTGACTTGTTTGATCTCACCTGAAGCGATCAAAAGCGCCGCCCAGTTAGCCGCGTTACTCGTTAAGGCTGGACCTTCAGCTGGAGCCGTCATTGCTGCAGCCGCACCACTTAGGTAGCTTGAGCTGTGAGCAACTGAATAGGCTTCGATCGCACCAGCGATCTGAGAAATATCAGATTTGCCACCAGCATCATTTGCACGCGCAATCTGTTTAGCTGGGTCAATTGCAATCAAAACAACACCTGCCAAAACACCGATAATGGCGATTGTGACAAGAAGTTCGATTAAAGTAAAACCATTAATCTTGCCAATCCCAGATTTAGCAATTTTTTCTCCTAATAAGCTCAAAACAGAGCTCAATTTTAGAAATCCGTTAATAATATTTCACCCCCTTTTTTAATATATTTTTACCGATCAACAATATATCCGAATTGACCCCAGACATCCCCAGGGTCAATTTGATATGGCCCAATCAACAATCATAGGTAATTAGATTGCTGCTGGTGGTGTTGTACCAGGTCCATCACAGTACCAAAGCGGCTTGCCGATTGATGCGTCATAAACATAGTAAACCTTGGCTGTAGCAACATACGCTCCACCACAGGTTGAGGTTGCCCCACCAGTTGTCTGGTCGTTTGTACCTTCAGACCAGGCAGTTTGTGCTGATCCAAGTCTAAGCCAAAGCTTAA
>CAYGIG010000016.1:2784-10149 GCA_964349875.1 uncultured Gammaproteobacteria bacterium
AAACAACACCTGCCAAAACACCGATAATGGCGATTGTGACAAGAAGTTCGATTAAGGTAAAACCCTTTTTTATTTGTTTATTAATAATATTTCACCCCCTTTCAAAATTTTTAGAATTTACTAGTAAGGTTATAGATAGGCAGAATAATCGAGACAACAAGTAAGCCCACACCAAGACCCAAAATAACTAAAATAAATGGCTCCAAAGCAGTAGTTACATTTTTAACCAACTGATCCGCTTCAGTCTCGAAATAGATTGCCAGACGGTTTAATACATCATCTAACTTACCCGTCTCTTCACCAACCTTAACCATCTGTGAAACAATTGGAGGAAATATCTCTGATTGTTCTATTTGATCATAAAGCTGGGCACCTTTTTCAACTTTATCAATCGAAATAAAAAGTGATTTTTCGTACTTAATATTATTTACTATTCCTGTACTGATTCTTAATGATTCAATTATCGGAACCCCTGCCTCAAGTAATAAACCTAAAGTTCTTGTAAATTCAACCAATATTAACCCTCGGTTAATTCGGCCAAAAACCGGAATTCTAAGCTTAATATTGTCAAAAAACGTACGCCCAGCCTCAGTTTTGCCCCAAGAACGGTAAAATAATATCAATCCAAATATTCCGCCGAGTATCAAAAACCAAAAATTTACAAAAAAGTTAGAAATTCCAATCAAAATAAGTGTTGGCAACGGCAATGATGCTCCAATATCCTTATACAAATCTGCTAATTTGGGAATTACAAAAACCATCATGATAAATATCACAACAAACATCAAAACTAACAAGATTACAGGGTAAAGTAGGGCTCCTTTAACTTTACTGTGAAAAGATCGAGACTTCTCCAAAGAATCAGCAAGCCTGGCAAAAATCTTATCAATAACACCTCCGGCTTCTCCAGCTTTAACAAGATTAATATAGACTCGGCTAAAAACATCGGGGTGTTTCTCCAAAGCTCCGCCCAAACTAGTTCCACCCTCAACATCTTTACCAATCTGATCTAATACTGCTGAAAAATGCGTGTTTTTTGTCTGCTTCTTCAAAATATTCATACTCTCAGCAAAAGGTAGCCCTGCGCTGACCATGCTGGAAAGCTGTCGAGTAAAAACCGCCACATCGCCCTCAGTGACTTTTCCAAAAAAGTTATCCAAAGAGAAATTACTTAAAAAACTTTTCTTCCTTTCTTCAATCGTTATCGGCATCAGGTTATTCTGCCTGATGACATTTAGAGCTTGCTCAACATTACTCGCCTCAACTGAACCTTTAACGATGTCTCCATTGACAGCCTTTGCGGTATAAACGAAATTTGCCATTTTTTATTAGACTCCTCTAACTAATCTTATTAATTGATCAGGCCGTGTGGAATACGAAAGCCCAACCTCTTCAGTAATTACGCCAGATTTAATAAGTGTTGCGAGTGATGAATCAAGAGTAACCATGCCTTGTTCAAACGAAGTCTGCACAGCCGAGTCAATCTGGTGGGTTTTTCCTTCTCTGATAAGGTTCCTAATTGCTGAGGTTCCGATTAATATTTCTACGGCTGGGACCCTGCCTCCGCCTATAGCTGGCATTAGCCTTTGGGATACGATACCCGCCAAAGTACTACTCAATTGGATTCTGACTTGATCTTGCTGATTTTCAGGAAAAACATCGACAATTCTATCGACCGTCTGAGAAGCCGAATTTGTATGCAATGTCGCAAAAACTAAATGACCTGTTTCGGCAATCGTTAATGCTGCGGCAATAGTCTCATAGTCTCGCATTTCTCCAACCAAAACCACGTTCGGATCTTCTCTTAAAGCCGATCTTAGAGCAATGTCCCATGAGTGAGTATCTAAATGTAGCTCCCTTTGAGAAACCAAAGCACGTCCTCTGGGATAAACATACTCAATCGGATCTTCGATCGTTAAAATATGCGCAGGACTCTCAAGATTTATTTCATTAATAATCGAAGCTAGCGTTGTCGATTTACCGTGTCCGGTCGGACCTGTTACCAAAACAAAGCCTTGGCGCATCTTGGCAAAATTATGCAAACTTTTAGGAAGCTGTAACTCTTCAAGCGTTTTAATAACCGAAGGAATAAGCCTTAATGAAGCGGAAAGGTATCCTTTTTGATAGTAAGCGTTCACCCTAAATCTAGCTACATCACCTAAGCCAAAGGAGAAATCCAGTTCTTTGTTAACTAAAATAAGTTCCTTTTGTTCACTGGTCAGCAAGTCAAATATCAAAGTCTGTGCTGCTTCAAGAGAAAGAATATCTTCCCCCGGAATAGCTGTCAGATCACCATCGACCCTGTACATCGGCGGCTGTCCGACAACCAGATGTAGATCAGATGCGTCTTTTTTGATTACTGCCTCTAAAAGCTGTTGAATAGTCATCTTTTTTTATTTTTTGACTTATAAACTTGTTTGGAAGGCAAAAAAGAGGACATAGCCGGAAGTTCGGCAAATTTTGCCGAAGGCAGAATATTTGTCAAATTACGGCGAGTAGCTCTAACTGCTTCGAGAAGTTGTTGTATGGTCATTTTTTGAATTCATTCAAAAAAGAAGGCGTAGCTAAAACTGAGGTAAAATTTGCCAGAGGCAGAATTTTAACGAATTTTAGTGAGCACTTATTTAATTTTTCGAATGTTTCTCCTTTCTTTTTTCATTCTTTTATTCTTGAGCGACTCTTAATACTTCATCTATCGTAGTAATACCTTCAACTACTTTTAAATAGCCGTCTTGCTTCATTGTTACCATACCGTCGGCAATAGCTGCCTGCTCAATTGTTTCCGAGGTTTCCCGTTCAAGAATTAAACGGCCTATCTTTTCATTTAATACTATTACTTCGTAAATTCCAATTCGCCCTAAATAACCTGTTCCATTACAATCTTCACAGCCCTTACCGCGATATAGATTAATTTGGGTTTGGGCTATTTTTGCGTCAAGCAATCTTCCTAAAACACCCTTAATGTCCGATATTACTTCCGGGACAGGAACGTACTGCTCCCTACAAGTTAAACAAATCTTCCTAACGACTCTTTGTCCAATAACCGCAGTAATAGAACTGGCAATCAAGTATGGCTCAATCTTCATATCTAATAGCCGTGGCAAAGCGCCCGCAGCATTGTTAGTGTGAACGGTTGAAAACACCATATGCCCAGTTAATGCGGCCTGGACAGCCAAATCAGCCGTTTCTTCATCACGAATCTCTCCAACCATAATAATGTTGGGATCTTGCCTCAAAAAGGATCGCAATCCTGATGCAAAAGTTAAACCGGCCAAAGTATTGATCTGTACCTGATTAACACCGGCAATTTGATACTCAACCGGATCTTCGAGTGTCAAAATATTAACCTTGGCAGTATTTAGACGAGCCAGAGCAGAGTAGAGTGTCGTAGTTTTACCGCTTCCGGTTGGACCGGTAATCAACATAACACCGTGCGGCCTTGTAAGCTGAATTTCAACACTTTTCAGTGCTGATCCTCGCAAACCCAGCTCCGAAAGGGTAGGAATTCCACCGGACTTTTTTAATAATCTCATTACCACTTTTTCACCCCAAGTCGTAGGCAAACTAGAAACACGCAAATCAACCGCTTCTTGACCACTTTCAAAATCAAATCTTCCATCCTGAGGAAGACGCTTTTCGTCGATTTTGAGTTTGGCCAAAATCTTTATTCGAGCCACAATCGCTTCATGGACTTTTTTTGGCAGAATTAATTTTTCATGCAAAATACCATCAATTCTGTATCTAATTCTGACCTTGTCTTCCATAGGCTCGATATGAATATCCGAAGCCTTAATCTTCATTCCATACTCCAGTAATTGAGAGACCACCTTAGCAATTGGTGCGTTATACAAAGTCTCCGCTTTGACTTTATTAATTCCAACATCAGCTCCCAGCACACTAGTATTTGCTTCCTTTAATACCTCGCCAATATCTCCGGTTAAACTCTGGGAATATGTTAATTCGATGGTATCTTCAATTTCTTTCTGTCCGGACAAAAAGACTTTTATTCCCATATTGGTTTTTTGCTCAAGGAATTTCACAATCTGAAGATTTAACGGATCAGCCAGAGCCACCCACAAATCATTCATATGTCTTTCAAAGGGGATAATTCCATATTGTCTGGCAACCTGTTCCGGCACCATTGTTAAAACGTCGGGAGAAATAGTTTTTCCGGCAATTTGTACGTACGGTACACCAAAAAGTATTGATTTTGCTTCTGCAATTTGCTGATCACTGGCTAGGTTCTTTTCGACCAACAAGTCTTCGACTTTTTTACCAGTAGAAACAACTTCCAGCTTCAACTGGTCATAATCCTTCTTCTTTAAGACATTCTGGTCAAGCAGAACGTTTTCGATTGTCGTAAGAGTTTTAGCAGGAGCGGATTGCGTTGACACTCCAACCATATTGGGGGCAGGTGCAGGCATAAATCTTTTTTCGGGAATTATCGCTTTAGGTATTTAGACTCTTACAATGGTAAGTAAAAGTAACAATCCTTATATATTCGACAATTACCTATTAACATATAATATCCGTCATAGCTGATATGCGTGTCAACTTATAACCAAAAATATTAAATGAAAAACCCGAACAAATACTTTCAACCAATTTTAATTATTGGCCAAAATCTCGAACAGTTTATTCCCGATATTCTTTCCCAATATGCCATTGAAATAGATATTGACAGCCCTGATTTTATTAGGATTTGTCCTGTCAAAGAATTTGCAATTGCCGACTCCAGACAATTGATCAAAAAATCATCTCTCAGCCCGCTTTTTTCGGCTCACAAAGTAATTTTGGCTGAAAATTTTACAAAGGCATCTATCGAAGCACAAAACAGCTTACTCAAACTCCTCGAAGAGCCCTCCGAATCAACGCTAATAATTCTTTTTGCCGAAAACAAAAACTCGATTCTGCCAACTATTCTATCCAGAATTATTACCGTAGACTACCTACATCAAACAAGAGTAGAAGACGATATTACAAAAGCCGGAGAACTTATCAAACAAATCCTAGATGTCAATCTTCCTCTCGGACAAAAAATCATGCTTTTCGATGGCTATAAAGACCCCGAGATAAAAAAACTCACTAAACAAATGCTTATTTCCCTAAATCGCACAAACATAAGTGGACATGAGCGTTTTTTAGCAAAGTCTTTGCTCGACATCAGAGGATTAGAAATTATCAATGTCCGCACCAGACTTCTATTGGATAACATAATAATTGCCGTCGACCAACTAATTAAAAAGGGCTCATAGTCACTCACACAAATTCGTTTAGGCATTTTTGATCAGCTCATTCCTCCATCGTTTTAACTACGTCCTGCATACCAGCTTGCCAGCAAATACATTTGCCTTAATACTTAAAGCTATGCTAGAATCTTTTAGTCTCAAACGAAGCTAAATACAGTCTAATTGCAAAAAACTAATTAACCCAAAAAAATACACTTTTAATGCCTGACAAATCTACTTACGAAGCAAAAGATATTCAAGTCCTTGAAGGTCTGGAGCCTGTTCGAAAACGTCCGGGAATGTACATCGGCTCGACCGATGAACGCGGACTTCACCACATGATCGTTGAGGTTGTTGACAACTCAATCGATGAGGCTTTGGCGGGCTATGCATCAGAAATAACTGTCGTGGTCCATCCCGACTCATCAATAACTATTGCCGATGACGGCCGCGGAATTCCTGTTGATATTCACCCAAAAATGAAAAAATCCACCCTAGAAGTGGTCATGACCGTTCTTCACGCTGGGGGTAAATTTTCTGAAGGAGCTTACAAAGTCTCAGGCGGCCTGCACGGAGTTGGAGCCTCTGTAGTCAATGCTTTATCAGACTATCTTCGCGTCGAGGTCAAAAGAGACAATAAAGTCTATGTTCAGGAATACACCCGCGGTAAACCTAAAAAAAACGTCGAAGTTGGTGAAGAGAACAAAGAAACATCCGCCAAGATCCATCAGCGCAAAACGGGTACCAAAACCACATTTCATCCCGATCCTCAGATCTTTCCGATAACCGACATTTCATTCAAAAGAGTCAAAGATCAAATCAGAGAAAGAGCATACCTTGTCCCAAGTATTTATTTTCATCTTTATGACGAGCGCAATGGAGCCGAATACCACTACTTTTTCGATGGCGGTATCAGATCACTTATTCGCTCGCTCAATCACAACAAGACCGTAGTCAATGATCCGACATTTTTTGTCTCAAAAGAAACAAACGGTGTCAGTGTCGATGTTGCGATTCAATACAATCAAAGTTTTGCCGAAACCGTCGAAAGTTTTGTGAACGTTATCAGAACACCTGAAGGCGGAACCCATGTTACTGGCTTCCGGATGGCATTAACCCGTGCCGTCAATGATTACGCCAAAGCCAAAGGATTCCTAAAAGAAAAAGATCTCGCTCTAACCGGTGATGATATGAAAGAGGGTTTAACCGCCGTTGTTGCTCTCAGAATGGGCACCGAAGGTCTGCAATTCGAAGGTCAAACCAAAAGCAAATTAGGTAACTCTGAAGTTCAGCCTATAGTCCAAAACATCGTCAAGTCTGGCCTTGAAGAGTATTTTGAAGAAAACCCGCGCGAAGCTACCAATATTATGGGGAAAGTTATTCTTGCAGCTAAAGCAAGAATGGCCGCCCGTGCTGCCAAAGAAGCCGTTTTAAGAAAAGGCGCCCTAGAAGGGATGACCTTACCGGGTAAACTAACAGACTGTCAGGAAAAAGATCCGTCAAAATGTGAACTTTACCTGGTCGAAGGAGATTCCGCCGGCGGAACTGCAAAAGGCGGCAGAGACCGCAGATTTCAGGCAATTCTTCCACTTAGAGGCAAGATCCTCAACACCGAGCGTGCCCGTCTGGACAAGGTTTTAGAATTTGAAGAAATCAAAAACTTAGTTATTGCTCTAGGAACAGGTATTGGCGACACCTTCAACATCGATAAGCTGCGTTACCACCGAATAATGCTTATGACTGACGCAGACGTAGACGGCGACCATATCAACACACTATTACTGACATTTTTCTACCGATATTTACCCAAAATCGTCGAAAGCGGCTACGTCTATATCGCCCAGCCGCCACTATATAAAGTATCAGTCGGACAAAAATTCAATTATGCCTACAACGATGAGGAAAAAGAAAAACAGGTAGAAAAGCTTCGAGCAGAAGGTAAAAACCCCTCGATTCAACGATATAAAGGTTTGGGAGAAATGAACGCCGAACAGCTCTGGGAAACAACATTGAATCCTGAACATCGCATCGTCAAACAAGTTACTGTTGATGACGCCGCCGAAGCAGATGAGGTATTCAACATGCTTATGGGCGACGAAGTACCTCCCCGCAAACGATTCATTCAAAGCCACGCCAA
>CAYGIG010000016.1:10249-14466 GCA_964349875.1 uncultured Gammaproteobacteria bacterium
ACAGATATTAACTACATCGGAAAAGTAATTCAGAGCGGTATCGTCGCAGAAATGAAGCGATCCTATCTGGACTACGCCATGAGCGTTATCGTCGCTCGGGCCTTACCGGACGTCAGAGACGGTCTAAAACCGGTTCAGAGGCGCATCATCTACGCGATGTACAAAGTTGGTCTGAGTCACACATCGCGCTACTCAAAATGTGCCAAGGTCGTCGGAGAAGTTTTAGGTAAATACCACCCGCACGGTGACAGTCCGGTTTACGAAGCCCTGGTCAGAATGGCTCAGGACTTTTCTTTACGTTATCCGCTAATAGACGGTCAGGGTAACTTTGGTTCGGTCGATGGAGACCGCGCAGCTGCCATGAGGTATACGGAGTGCCGAATGTCCGCCATTGCCAGTGAACTTCTACGCGACATGGACAAAGATACTGTTACTTGGGGCGACAACTTCGACGGCACTCTTCTAGAACCGAACCTTCTACCGTCTGTCATTCCTAATCTGCTTCTTAACGGAGTCAATGGAATTGCTGTTGGTATGGCAACCTCTATTCCTCCTCACAACTTAAACGAAGTAATCGACGCCACAGTCCATCTAATTGAAAATCCAGAAGCTTCTGTAGAAGATTTAATGCAATTTATCAAAGGACCTGATTTCCCGACAGGGGGAATCATCTACGATCACGCCGAAATCACCGCCGCCTATGTCACCGGCAGAGGAAGGATCATTACCAGAGCCAAAGCCGACATCGAAGAACGAAAGAACGGCAAATTCCAAATCATTATTACTGAGCTTCCGTACCAAGTGAACAAATCTGTTCTTATTCAAAAAATTGCTGATCTTGTCCGCAACAAAAAGATCATGGGTATTGCCGACCTCAGAGATGATTCTGACCGCAAAGGTATGCGTATTACTGTCGAACTGCGACGCGACGCTAAACCCCAATCCACACTCAACAACCTCTTCAAACTGACTTCAATGCAGCAAAATTTCTCTGTTAATGCCGTCGGACTAATTGACGGAGTACCACAGACCATGACGCTTAATGTCATGTTAGCCGAATTTATTAAGCACCGCCAGAACATTATTACTAAAAGAAGCGAATTTGACCTAAAAGCTGCTAGGGCCCGCGAACACATTCTCGAAGGACTAAAAATCGCCGTTGACAATATCGACGAAGTTATCCGAATCATCCGCGCCGCTCCTGACGCTGACACCGCAAAAGGTGAATTGATGACCAAATTCAAACTTTCCGAACTGCAAGCTGTCGCGATTCTTGATATGCAGCTTAGACGCCTAGCGGCTCTTGAAAGACTTAAAATCGAAGAGGAATTAAAGCTAGTCCGCGAAACAATTGCTTATCTTGAAGACCTATTGGCTCACCCGGAGAAAATCTTATTAGTAGCCAAAGATGAGTTGTTAGAAATTAAAGAAAAATACGGAGACGCCAGACGAACAAAGGTCGTAAAAAGCAAAATCGGCGAATTTTCTGAAGAAGATTTGGTAGCTAATGAACCGACCATCGTCACGATCACTCAAACCGGATATATCAAGCGCCAGCTTCCCAACACCTTCAAAACCCAACGACGGGGCGGCAAAGGAGTTAGCGGTATTACTACCAAAGAAGAAGACGTAGTTTCTCACCTCGTTCGTTGCCAAACTCATGATTCACTAATGTTCTTCACAAATAGAGGCAGAGTTTTCCAGCTCAAAACTTACGAGGTACCAGAAAGTTCACGCGTAGCTAAAGGTCAAGCAATTATTAACCTCATCGACATCGAACAAAGAGAAGAGATCCTTTCAATTCTACCAATCTCCAAAACCACACCGCTTGACGCCAATATTCTGTTAGTGACCAAAAAAGGTGTTGTCAAAAAGACAACAATTGAGAAATTTAATAATATCCGCAAAACTGGCATTATTGCTATCAATCTGGACACTGGCGATGAGCTGCGCTGGGCCAAACTTACCAGCGGCTCCGACTACATTCTCATTGTTTCTGACAATGGCCAGTCAATTAAGTTCAACGAAAAAAACATTCGTCCGACTGCTCGCAACACCAGAGGAGTTCGGGGAATCAATCTTAAACCGGGCGGTGCTGTAATAGGCTTAACCGTAGGACACGTCGATAACGATCGCGACGAGCTTCTAATCGTAACCGAAAACGGTTTCGGCAAAAAATCACTAGCCACCGCTTGGACAATGCAGGGCAGGGGAGGCAAAGGCGTAAAAGCCGCTAATATCACGACCAAAACAGGCAAAATTGTTTCGGCTGATCTGATTAACGCTCAAGATGAAGCCTTAGTGCTAAGTTCCAAAAAGGGCCAAATCATTAAACTCCCGCTTAAAAACATTCCAAGACTCGGCAGAGACACTCAAGGCGTGACTTTAATGAGATTTAGCAAAACCGGCGATACTGTTTCAGCCGCCACAACCATTGCCAAAGAAGAGCAGGACGAAAACCCCAGTACAAATAAAAAAGGCAAGACAGTTTCATCCGGCAAACTAAAGATAAAAGGGGAGAGCACTCCAAAAAAAGCTCCAACCAAAAAATCTGAAAAGATTACATCCAAAAACACTGACAAGGCGGACGAAACGGGTGACGACGAAACCCCAAAACTCAAACCCCGAGAATAGTTTTAAATCTCACTTGACAAATTAAATAATCCATCCTATAATACTTACAGAGCTACCAATCAATGCCATTGAGTGGCAAAGAACAGCTCAGTTCATTAATTTCCTGCTTGCCTGCCAACACCGTTTTCGAGTTCCGTCCTCGTTCTCGACGTCAGCGTCGTTCTCGTTCTTGTGCCCTTTTCGTTCTCGTTCTCGTTTCATCGTTTTCCGTTCCGTAGGCAAGCAGGAACAAACAACTTCCGCCCCGCTATCAAAAGCGGGGCTTTTTCTTGCCTAATTGGTATATAATATTTTCGTGTTATGGCGCGGGTATCCGTCTAAAGGCGTTCGTTGTAAAAGACGTCCGTGATAAGAGATCCACATGGAGAATGTCCTGGTACTTCTGTACTTGGACAGTGCTTTAGAGGCCCCACACTTGCACTTAGCCCCGCCGTCAAAAGCGGGGCTTTTTCTTGCTTATGACTCCTTCAAGTTAACTTCAAACCCCTTTAAGCTAAGCATCGGCGATCTTTTGTCCGTGCTCTCTTCTTTCCGTATACCGATTTTACTGTGAACGCCTTTTGATGAGCGGCGGCGAATCAAGGAGCTCGACGCTACCAAGCCAAAGAGCTAAAGTAAACAGTGAAATCAAAAAAGAATGTTTCTATGAAGTAGAAAACCCTTCCTAAGGAAGGAATTAACGTTTGTTTATCTTTATAAAAAAGAGGCCCGTAGTATATTGACATGTATCTCAAAACAGTGTATAATGTTCCTCACAGTTAATCAACGTTAGCTGCGCACATATAAAATTTTGACAGTGTACATTCTGTTTCTTAGCCAGTGGGAGATACTTGGGAGTTTTATTAGCCAAAACTACTTAAAACTCCAAAGCGTTTCCCTCTGGCAATACCCTTTTCGGGGAAGCCTTACCGCCAAAATGGCGGGAAAAGGGGACACGGGACAGGATGCGCCACGGACTCGACATGGAGAAAGACTAACAACCTTCCGCTAACACCCTGCAAAGGGATTGGCGGTCTCCTGCCAAAAGGTCGCGTAAGCAAATGTGTTCAGACGGCAGACTCAGCGCATGAGACTACCGCACCCACACTGCAAACAACACCCGAGGCTTACCGTGCCTGTCTATCATTTTTTTGTGCCCCTAAAAAGGCACTAGCGAGGCCGCCCGCGAATATGGCTGGCCACTGCCGCGAAGGCAACTTCGCGTCGGTGAGAGTAAGCACCCGACCTTACAGGGGCAAGCCCCGTTCTGGGGCAACAAAAACACTGGGGAGTGTGAAACCCCGACGACCGGCACCGATCCCCAAGTGCGGGCAATTGCCGATCCTCGGGAAAATACTTCCCCAGGGAGAGGGCCGGAGACCTAAAAAATCTCCGGTCTTCCCAACCAACAACAGCCTTCGTCGCATTCGTGCGGCGGAGGCTTTTTTTTGCTTTGATTTGCTACAATTACTTTATGAACATCAAAGAATTACTAATAAATAGTGCCAAGCCGATTTTTATCATTGCCGTCGCCGTGATACTTATTACTGCCGTTTTTCAAACAAAATTCGCACCAATCTTTCACACCACACAATCATTCTCAA
>CAYGIG010000017.1:0-13044 GCA_964349875.1 uncultured Gammaproteobacteria bacterium
ATTAATATTTGTAACATTGTCGATGCTAACTAATAAATAGTAAAGAAGACCAGAACGTTCCTTTGGATACATGACTAAGGTCGTTGTGTCGGAATCAGTATTTTCTATGTCGTGCGGTTCACCTAATAAAGAAATTATTTCGTCCTTTGATTTTCCTAAAATTGTGTTGGGGTCGAAAATTACCGATTGTTGAGAGTTGTCAGTGGTATCAGTCGAGATTTCCGCAGCCTGAATTTCTTGTGGTTTTGGGGTTGGAGTGGCTGTGACTTTTGGCGCATATGTTACTTGCGGAATTAAGGTTGGAGAAATTTTCACATTTGCGACAATCTCAGTATCTTTACTGTTTTGCCCGCTTTGGGTTGATTTTGGTTTTTGCATTAGCAAGAACATTGCAATGATAATTGCGCTGATCAAAGTAAGTCCAAAAATAATGATTATGATAATTAATATTTTATGATTTGAATTACTGGGCTGAAATTGTGGCAACGGCGTTATTGGAGCAGATTGAGATTTATTAATATTTGAGGTATTAGAAAAAGAAGTAGAGTCGGAATATTCCATTATCTATTGACGAATAATTTCCTCAGTCGTATCTAATGGATATATGTCGACCTGAGAAATAAAACTTTTTCCTGTTCTTTTAATGTTATTAAAAATATATTCAGTTGAGCCTGGAGTGAGATTTAAGGCTTTGTAAATGGTTGCCTCGTCTAGTTTTTCACCGTCTGGATCTTGAAAAACTGTGACAGATACATACCTAAAATTACCATTATCTAAATCGTAATAAACAGATATGGACCAGTCATTATCATAGTTATACCAACCGTTTCCGTTGTTGGGCTCCCCAAGAATCGCAACTACCTCTTCTTTTGTTTTATTCATTAATTTCGGAACATCATAGAGAAGCCCTAAATCTTTTGAATGTGAAGATTCGGAGTTGGATTTTGTCTCGGATTTGTTTTCCTTGACTGTATTTACTTCTGACTGATTGGATTTTTCATTAATGGTTGAGACGGATTTTGGACGTGTTAAAAGAAACGCTGCGACTGCTATTGCTGCTACTAGTAATGCAATAACGACAATGAGGATTATGATTAATAATTTCGGCTTGCCACCAGTCTTTGGAGGTGATTGTGACGGCAAGGCTTGGCTGTTAATAAAAGGCTGGGATTGGGGCGGAACGAACTGTTGAGGAGGAGTTATGGGCAATTCAGCGGAAGGTGGAGGTGTTTGCGACTGCGGAATAGGTTGAATAGGAGGAGTTTGAGTACCAAGTGGCGCTTGAGGAGTAGCGGGCAAGTTATCCATACTACTAATGATAGTAGCATGGATTAATATCGCTTGGCTCTAAAGAATTATCTGCGAGGGCCGCGACTGCGGTCAAAACCGCCTCTGCCGCCACCACCGCCACGACGATCTCCGCCGAATCCGCCTCTGCCACTATCACGAGGTCCGCGATCTTCGCCTTCGGGTTTGGCATCAGCGCCGAATCTCATTGAGAGATTAAGTCTGCCCATACTGTCGACTTCGACAACACGAACTTTGACTTTTTGTCCTACAGATAGAACGTCTTCAACGCGCTCGACTCTTTCAGGAGAAATTTCTGAAACATGAACCATTCCTTCTTTACCAGGCAAGACTTCAACGAATGCTCCGAAGTCCATAATTTTTTTGACTTCGCCTTCGAATTCTTCTCCCGGTTTAAGCTCTCTGGTTAGACCATCAATCGTTTCAATGGCTTTTCTGATCGCTTCAGCATCGACACCAGTAACGGAAATCATACCGTCATCTTCAACATTGATCTCTGTGCCTGTTTCGGCAATGATTTTGTTGATTGTCTTACCACCTTGTCCGATAACTGCACCGATTTTTTCAGGATCGATTTTAATCGACTCAATCTTTGGAGCATATTTGCTTAGCTCTTTGTTTGGCTTGGCAATAATTGCGGTCATTTTTTCCAGAATGAAAATTCTGGCTTTGTATGACTCACGAACCGCTTCTTCCAAAATCGCCATCGGGATTTCTGAAAGTTTGATATCCATTTGGATTGCTGTAATACCATCTTTGGTACCAGCGACCTTGAAGTCCATGTCACCATTGGCATCTTCAGTGTAGGCAATGTCGGTTAAAACCACATGCTTTTTGTCGTTGGTCATAAGTCCCATGGCAATACCTGCAACCGGCGAGGTCAAAGGAACTCCGGCATCCATAAGACTTAAGGTCGAACCACAGACGGCAGCCTGTGAAGTTGAACCACTTGATCCGAGGATTTCGGAAACCACTCTGATTGCATATGGAAAGTCGGCTTCAGCTGGCAAAACAGGCTCCAAAGCGCGTTCGGCTAGCATTCCGTGTCCGATTTCGCGGCGACCAGGTGAGCCTAGGCGTCCTGATTCTCCGACTGAAAACGGCGGGAAGTTGTAGTGATGCATGTAGCGTTTGGTATATTCACCAGTCATACCATCGACTGTCTGTCTGAGACTAGGAGAACCTAGAGTTACAATTGATAATGCTTGGGTTTTGCCTCTTTGGAAAAGAGCCGAACCGTGAGTTCTTGGCAAAATACCTACTTCGACGGTCAAAGGACGGACTTCGTCCGATTTACGGCCATCAAGCCTTTTGCCTTTATCTAGAACCTGTTCGCGGACAAAATGCTTAAATTCTTCTTCCAAAACAGCGTGAATCTCTTTTTTAGAAATTTCGCCGTTGGCTAATTCTGTTGCAAACTTGGTTGTGACCACACCTAGTTGTGTGTAAAACCATGTCTCATCCATAGCTGTTTCAACATCGTTAAGCGTTGGAATAACCTCTTTTTTGATGAATGCGTTAACACTTGCGGTTTTGACTTCGTCAATAACCAAAGGTACGTATTCGTGTTTAACACCGCCGACTTCTTTAGCGAAATCTTTAATCAGCTGAATAATCGGCTGACAAGCTTCAAATCCGGCATTCATGGCACGGATCATAGTGTCTTCGTCAACGATTTTTGCTCCAGCCTCGATCATGCCGATCGATTTTTCGTTAGCGGTAATGACCAAGTCAAGCTTGCTGTCTTTAAGTTGCGTTGTGGTTGGGTTGATAATCATTTTGTCATCAACCAGACCGACTCTGACAGAAGCGATTGGACCGTTCCATGGTACGTCGGAAATAGTCAAAGCGGCTGAAGTAGCAACTGATCCAAGTAAATCAGGGTTGTTCTCTTCGTCAATGGAAAGAACAGTTGAGATGACTTGAACGTCTGCGAAATAGTCTTTAGGGAAAAGCGGTCTAATTCCGCGGTCAATTAATCGACCTGCAAGAACTGACTCGTCAGACGGTCGGCCTTCGCGTTTAACAAAACGGGAACTACTGATACGTCCGCCGGCATAGAGTTTTTCCTCAAAACTTACATTAAGCGGAAAATAGTCCAAGTCCGGAGCGGTCTTGTTGCGGGCAACAGTCGCCAAAACAGCCGTATCGGCATATGTGGCATAGACTGCGGCACTAGTGAGCTGAGCCATTCGGCCAGTCTCGAGGGTCAATGTACGACCATGGAAATCAATTGATTTCCTGATTATTTTTTTACTCATTTTTTCGGTGTAATTTAAGTCTCTTTTTGGCTAAATGTCGTTACAATTCTGACACGCTTGTGTCGCTTTGGTTGTTGTAAGCTAGGAAACAGAAAAAAAGTGTTTAAGCAAAAAGGGTTAAACATTTTTGTTCAATTTCTTAACTTACTTTTAACGAGTTTATTTAGATTTTAAAGAAGTAAATTACTCCTCCTTTCTTTAATTTGTTACTTGTAAATATTTTAAAGCTCTAGTTTTGCGACGATTTCGTCGTAGCGTCCTGCATCTTTTTTCTTCAGATAGGTCAAAAGCCTGCGGCGTTTGTTCACCATTGTCAGTAAACCTCTGCGAGAATGGTTGTCGTGGCTGTGCTCTTTGAGATGGCCAGTAACGCTTTTGATTCTCTCTGTAAGAATAGCAACCTGAACCTCAGGGGATCCAGTGTCTCCTTCGTGCGTTTTGTATTCGTCAATTATTTTTGACTTTTTTGTATTTTCTATCATAAGTCCTATAAATATGTCCTTAGACAATTATTAATTATTTTTAAACTTGTCAGATCAAAATAATCCGACCGTATAGCCTCAAAAAATCATAAGGCTTCAAAGTGGCTTATAATTCTAGCACATAAAAATGCAAGGCGCTATACGTCTTACAAAAGTATAACAACTAGCCGTCATTTATCAAAATGAAAAACCTATTTGATAAATATATTGCCAGCCTTACTTGTTTGATTCTGGGTCAGCTATTGTTGATCCCTGATATATTTTTGGTCTCGATTCCCAGTCCTGAGCTGAAATCGGCTGGCTATTTGGATTCTCTGATTGTCTAGCTTGGCTCGACTGAGGAACAGATGTCTGGCTCCTGCGATTGTCAAAAACGCCTCCTGAGGACTGGCGACTACGGTCTCTATTTCGGGAACGATCTCTGTTATCTTGTGGTGATCTATCTCTGTCGCGATTTTGCATTGGCTGATGAGTGGAAGCTTGAGGGCGAGGATTGTAAATGGGCTGTCTTTCCGGTTGAGGTCTATCAAGCGATAAGGCAGTGTGGTTTGCGCCGTTGGCAATAGCCCACGAGGCCACCTCAAGAACGCCTTGTGTAAGATTGGCAACCGAAAAATTATTAGTTGCAGAATAAAGTCCCTGAAAAATATTAAAGGCGAGATCTTCCCAGACAGAAAGCTTGTTTGTCTCAATAATGCGGGCAGCGATCTCACAAAGAGATTTTGCTTCAGCATCAATAATAAACAGGTCGGTTCCGACAGAGTGAGACGGGTTGTTGGAGATTACTAATACTGGAGATTGGCTGTTTTTTAATTCAGAAAATCCATTAATGGCGGCCTGGGCCTCCTGACCAATTGAAATAATTAGATCAAAACTAGCAGATTCGTAACCGTAAGAAATTTCTGAAGGGTCGAATTTGTCCACGTTTTCTCTAGGGAAAAGCATAAATTTTAGATCATCACCATCGACAAAATGCTTGACCCTTTTAAGTTTTGGAACGGCATTTTTGAGAGTAATGACGAAGTTTTCGGAAGGAACAATGTTGGTAAGCTGATCGATATCGAAAAGATTTGAATCACCGACTTTGGCAGAAGTGGGGGAAAGTAAAAAAACCGATTGATTGATTTTTTTAAGAGCCATCATCAGGGACAACCCGGCGGCAATAAGATCATTATTGTAATTGGCGGGAATTAAAATTGCCGTTCTTGTTCCGAGGCTTAATGCGGACTCAAAAGGTGTGGCGTTTATAGCTTTCATATTATTTCGACCTTATTTAATATATTAAGTGGGCAGAGGGAAAATTTCGAACAAAAAAACTACTTATTCAGTGATGAATTCTAGTCTATCACCGATTTTGAAGTCAAGCGGAGGTGAAAGTAAGACGCCACACTCCTGACCGGCTTTGACATCCGTTACTTCTTTTGAGCGCTGTTTAAGTGAGGTTACTTTGGTTTCTGATAATATCTTGCCGTTACGGGTTAAGAACAGATCCATACCACTCTTGAACGAACCTTTAGTGACTTTGACTCCGGCAATATGAGCTCCTTCGATAGTAAATTCGGCAGTAATTTCGGCAACTGCTTTGACTTTTTCTTCTTCTTTTTCGGCAGCGATGGCGGCAACAACATCGTCAATATCATCAAGTAATTCGTAGATGATTTTGTAGGATTTGATTATTACACCTTCTCTTGAGGCTAATTTTTCGACTTCTGAGGGAACTTTGACATTAAACGCAAGTATAGGAGCAGTGGCTGATTTACTTAAAATAACATCATTACTGGTAATGTCACCGGTGGCTGAGAAAAGAATTTGAACTTTGGGCGGAATATTTTTGGTGATTGCCTCGAGGGAGCCTGAAACATCAGCTTTGATAATAATTAGGAAACTTTCTTTTTTGGCCTGACCGGCTGCGATCATATCTTCGGCACTGATTGAAGTGTTTTGTGCTTCTATTTGGGCATTTTTATCAACGCTTAAAGCTAAAGCAGTTAGAATCGCACCTGTTTCGGGAACAAAACTAAGTCCCGTGATCTCTACGGGTGTCGAAGGGTCAGCTTGAGTAAGTATTTTACCGCTGTCGCCTGTGATAGATCGAACTTTGCCTGAATTAGTTCCGGCAAAAAGCTCCTGAGAGGTCCTAAGTATGCCTGATTTTACGATTGCATGAATTACGACGCCTTTATTTTTGGTCATTTCTGATTCGATAACGACAGCGCTAAATGGCTCTGCCGAGGTATCTTTCAGATCTATCATGTCGGAAACAAGAATGATCATATCCAAAAGTTCATTAATCCCTTGACCGGTTGTAGCTGAAACTTGAACAACAGGCACATCTCCACCGCTTTTATCAAGCGCAATTCCCTCTTTGGTAAGCTGGCCGAGGACTTTTTCGACGCTCAGATTTGGCAAATCTATCTTGTTTAATACCACGATCATTTTGGAGCCGGCGGCTTGAATGTGCTTGATAGCTTCGACTGTCTGCGGTTTGACACCGTCGTTAGCAGCAACCACAAGCAGAGCAATATCGGAGGCTTGGGCTCCGCGGCTGCGCATAGCTTCAAAGGCTGCATGGCCCGGAGTGTCGATAAAAGTAATTAGGCGACCGTTAAAATCGATTTGGTAAGCACCAATAGCTTGGGTGATTCCGCCCGTTTCGCGGGAAGCGACATTTGACGCACGAATTTTGTCTAAAAGAGAGGTTTTGCCGTGGTCAACATGTCCCAGAACAGAGACGACCGGCGGACGATTTTTTGCTTTTGGATCTAATGTTTGCGACATGTTTTATAGTTTTTTGGTTTTTCACTAATGTAAATGTAAAAAATTATGCCTTTGGAGCTTCTTCGGCTAGGTCGGCTACTGCAGGATCGGCAGCAGCGGCTTCAACAGGAACTTCAGCAACTTCAATAGCTTCGACCGCGACTGGTTCAGCTAAGGCTGTATCCGCTTCTGGGGTTTCGACAACTGAACTATCAGGCGCGGAAGTCTCTGCTTCAGGAACTGTTTTGGCTTCTGCTTGAGTAATTTCTGGTGTGGCATCGGCATCTTGAGGCTCTACTATCTCTTCTGCTGACACTTCTTTAGGAGCTTCTGTGTTATCTAGAGCTGCCGCTGCTTCTGGCTCAGGGATTACTTCGACTTCGGGAACTGCTTCAGCCTCTTTAGCTTTAGGAGCGATAGGATCATCTTTTAGCGAAGGGATTTTGGCGGCTGATTCTAATCCGGAACCTTGAATATCGATTTTGTAACCGGTCAGTTTTGCAGCCAAACGGACATTTTGACCGTCTTTACCGATAGCAAGCGAAAGCTGATCGTCAGGGATGGTAACAACTGCGGTTTTGTCGTCTTCGTTGATTACCACGGAAATATCTTTAGCAGGAGAAAGGCTTTGGGCAATAAATGTCTTGATATCTTCAGAAAACTGGATAATATCGATTCGTTCTGAGCCTAGTTCATTAATAACAGCCTGAATACGAACACCTTTTTGACCAACACAGCTTCCAACAGGATCAACGCCTGTTTGATTACTGGAAACAGCGATTTTGGAGCGTACTCCGGCTTCACGAGCAATGGCTTTTATTTCTACTGCACCGCTGGCTAATTCAGGAACTTCGGCTTGGATCAAGCCTCCCAAAAGACCCTTGTCGGCTCTGGAAACAATGACTTCTTCGCCGTGAGTGCCTTCTTTAATGCCTACTATAAAAAATTTAAGCCTTTGACCTACTGAATAATTCTCGCCGTGCATTTGTTCCTGCGGAGGCATGATAGCTTCAGCCTTCCCAAGGTTAACAGTCACGATCGGACCTGAAATGCGCTGGACCTGTCCGCCCATAATTGTGCCTGTTTTGGTGCGGAATTCATCAAGGATTGAGTTTTTCTCAGACTCGCGAATACGCTGAAGAATTACTTGTTTGGCGGTTTGGGCAGCAATGCGGCCGAACCCTGCGGGAGTGACATCTTTGCCTTCTTTTTTGATACTAACTTCGCCGGAATTAGGGTCAAGAGTAACTTCAACTTCGCTCTCTTCAGGATCAAAATCTTTGTGATATGCAGCTGTGATAGCGATTTTTATGGTTTCGATAACGTCAGACACGTCAATTCCTCGCTCAGAGGCGACTTGATTAAGAGCGGCAGCAAATTCGGTACGAGCAGCAAAAGGGTTATTATCCATAGTTTTTTTGTGGCTATTCAGAAACGAAAAAGGCAGACAACCTTTAATTCGCGTCTACCCCCATTCCATTTCCGATTCACCTAAGGCTGTATTCTAGATACAAAATGCGCTTAAGTCAAATTGCTTTAAACGGCCTTAATAATATTTAACAAATAATTTTGACTACCCTTAAGGCTTTCGTATAGAATCTGTGCAGTATAAATCGTGATTATATATATTAATGAAGCTGATACCCGTACTCCTTTTCTATAAATACACGCCGCTTCTTGATCCTCACACTGAGGTTGAGTTACAGCGGATGTTTTGCGAGGCTCATGATATTGTCGGGAGAATACTTGTGGGTTTTGAGGGAATAAACGGAACGATTGCTGGTCGCAAAAAAGACACAGATGCTTATGAAGAATGGATGCTATCGCGGGAGGAGTATCAGAATATGGAATTTAAAGTCAGTGAGGGATTTGAAGACACTTTTGGCAAACTAAAAATAAAATTCCGTCCCGAAATCGTAACTTTGGGCGCAGAGGGCTTAGATCCGACCAAAAGCGGCAAAAGATTAAGCGCTAAACAGCTGCACGAAATGCTTATGAAAAAAGAAGACGTGGTGCTAATAGACATGCGAAACGACTTTGAGTCAGCGATAGGTAAGTTTGCGGGAGCAGTAGAAGCGCCAATTCACCGTTTCCGCGAGTTGCCAGGCGTAATGAGCGAGCTTGAAAAATACAAAAACAAAAAGGTTGTTACTTACTGCACGGGCGGTATCCGCTGTGAGAAAGCGTCGGCTCTGCTTATAAAGGAAGGGTTTAGTGATGTTTATCAGCTGGACGGGGGAATATTTAAATACGCCGAAAAATATCCTGATGGGTATTTTGAGGGTAAATGTTTTGTATTTGATAAACGAATGTCGGTGGCATTCAACAAAGAATTACCCTCAAAGGTGCTGACTAATTGCAAACTTTGCAAAAAACCTTCGGACAACTATATTGATTGTGCCAATTTATCTTGTCATGATTTGTTTATCTGTTGTACTGATTGCGCTAAAATAAACAAGGAATATTGCAGTGAAGATTGTCGTAAAAAATGCCTAAATTAGAAAATAAAAATGGTAATTTTACTCACGACTCACACAGAGGGTTTTCTTCTGTGAAGAAACAGATTTTTTTCAATGCCCTTTCGGTTGAGGGTTTTCTCTAGCGAGAAACAGAGTTTTTTTAACACCCCTCTCACGGAATGAGTTTTCTCCGTTGAAGAAACAATATTTTTTAATTTCACTGTTCACTTCAGCTCTTTGTTCTGCTGAAGTCGAGCTCCTTGCCTCGCCGTCGCTCGTCAAAAGGCGTTCACAGTAAAATTATGTAGATAGAAAGAAAGGAAATTGAGAGAAAGGGAGAAGGGAGAACAAGGAAAATTTTTAAGGACTAGTTGATAAGTCCGGATAATAATCTGAACCAAATAGGCTGAGAAACGGTTAGAGCCTCGCCTGTTTCAGCATTAACCTCTGACTCAACATCGGCACTAACAGGAATGAAGCCAAACAGTTTGCCTTGTTTTTTGCCGTTTACTTTAAAGGTAATATTTTCACCGTTTTGAACTAATTGGATTTTCTCTACGGAACTGATAAGTAGGGAATTCCTCAAAATTTGCAAGGCTTCGTCTGGAAGGATGGTGACTATTTTTTCCCCAGCAGGAGTCGTAACTACTAAGCTTGAGGTCTCTTCATTAATTGAGATTGGCAGCTGGGTTAGCGCTGTAACACCGTTAGCAGTGAATTTGAAATGCTCACCTTCCGACTCGAAGTCTAGCTCAGTTTCGGCTGATTCACTGGATGTTTTGATCCTAAAAAGCTGATTGTCCTTTTGTACAACTTTGAGAGTTTGGCCGTCTTTATCGACCATTTCGATCTCCATTTTACCGTTGTGAAGTTTGAACTTGAATTTTTCTTTGGTAGTGTGGTCTTCAAATTCCGTCTCAATTTCTGACTCGTTATCTTCTGAAATGGAATCGTCGTCTGTTTCGTTCTCTATTTCACTTTCAATTTCGTTTTCGTCAATGTCCTCGTCCTCATTCTCTAACTCAGACTCTTTTTGTTTGGATGATACATCTAATGAAGAAGGCTTGGTTTTGGAGGATGACTTGAGACTATTTGATGTTGAACTACTTGAAGAATTAAATTCTGAAGCTTTTTTAACGTCCTCTGACTTACGCTCTTCAATTTTTTTGGCCTCCTCCTGCTGCTTCTCTTCTTCCTGTTTTACATCTTCTTCTTCATTTTCTCCTGATTTGTCTTCATCGCTGCCTTCATTGCTACTATCGTCACCCTTGGCAATAAATACACCTTTAATATTTGAATCGAGTGTCGAAGTCACTTTGACATTTGAGGCCACAGCACCGGTTGCGGTTAATGCAATGACGGCAAGAATAATAAGGGGTACAAAACCGGAATTATGGGCAGGTGATTTTTTCATGACTTATTTATTTCTACACTAACTTAATAAAAGATGCAAAATTTATGACTAGAGCACTGGCTGCTCGTTAATTCATAAATTCTTAACTACGTCCTCCATGATACTTTCGTACTCAGAAATATCCTTAGTAGCACTGGTTGCTCGTTAGAAAAATACCAAATTTAATCTACCAAAAGTAGCCTTAGCATCAGGCTTCCTGATGCGCAGGACGTAGCCAAAACTGACGACAAAAATGACTGGTTCAATTTTTGGAGGAATTTTGGCGAGTAACTATAGTATATGAGTCACAAAGTGACTCATAGTATTGACAAAAAGGATATAATTTGATATAATGCTTTCTGAAACTTAACAAGGAAATAGGAGAACTTTCAACTTGAAGTACAACCCGTACCGTGGAATCCGCGAAATGTGCAAGTCTGCATCTCAGCGCAAGGCCGTCAAACGCCGCATGCACCGCGCATTCCGCCGCAAGGCGGCCTACGACTCCGGCCCCATCGCCGTGCACATCTAACCCGTCTTTCTCCTTTTGAGCTTGGACTGCCCACGAGCTCATTTCCACCGTTTCCAGCCCCCGAGTATCTACCTCTTGCTCGGGGGCTTTTTTAGTTTTAGGTCTCCTAAAACGCAGGACGTAGTGAGAACAAAGGAAAAATTTGGTGGAACCAGAATTTTGACGACTTCGAGCGAGTACCTATAAAAACATCATTAATCCTATACCCTAAATTAACCTTTCATAATTAATATTTTAAAGTCAAGAAAAAGCCCTCCTTTTTAGGGAGGGCGGTTTGTGCCGTTGAAGGCAGACTAGGTAATTTTGGGGTTCCAGCCGCGATTTGGCTGAGAACGCATTTCGACGGTTTCGGTCCCACGAGCGTAGTCGTCGTGAATACGAACAGTGTCGCCCGTCTCGGGCTGAGCTGCCTCGATGACGACCGAATCGACGTGGGCTTCCATGCGGTGAAGCGTAAACGGAGGGATGTAGTACCCAAACCCGAGCTCCATCTTTACCGGAACGAGATTATCCGGAGACGTTCCCATCCACAGTGTGACCTCGCCCGACATCAGAAACATCGTTTCGGCTTTTGCCGGCGAATCTCCGTTTGGAGCGTGATACTGCATTGAGATGCGGTGCCCAGCTTTGATATGTTCGGCCTTGCCGACATAGGTCTCGGTCTTCGCCCAGATCAGCTCGAAACCCCAAGGTTTCTGAACGATTTCGGCCATCGGCTGAGCAAAGGCTTCGGCGGGAAAATTCCCGCGATGACCGTGTTCGTCAATAATCCGCCACATTTCTTGGGGATCAGGTTCGGTACGGACCTCTTCTGCCATTTACTTCTCCATTTGTTAAAGTCTGGGAGGCATTATAACATATTATTATGACCAAAACTATCCTAGAGTATTTGTTAAACGAATAAATATTTGCTATAATTCCTGTCAAGCAAATTAACAAAAAAAAGGGGCAAGAGACTTGACTAAATTCCATGGATTTGTCGAAGAAGACGTCGATCCTGAACTGTTTGAGGCCATGTTTGGCAGCGACGACTCGATTCCCGACTCCGACGATTTGGGAATCAGGTGGCTGAAACGCAACGTGACCGCCGATGAATGTCCGGACCTTAGCCGAACGTACCACATGGGAGAACTTGTTTTTCTCTACAAAGGAAAAGTCCTCCCTGGTTCTGTCGACAGCGGAAACGTGGCCATTTCTCCACCTGGGGACGAAACTTCCTATTTCCAGCTTCCGTCTGAGGCTCTTGTGATGCATCCGCCGCAAGAAACCCGCTGGCCATTCGAACTCCACAACTCATAGAAAAAGAGGTGGTCAATGTCCTGGTCCTGCCGCATCGTGCGAGTAACCCAAAGTCTGCGCCAGTTCGATTTCGGATTGGGAAAGGACTACATGCCCGGCGATCTGCTCTTTGCACCTTACGAGGAAGATCTCCTCGAAGAGCGTGAGAAGATCCGCGTAACAACCCAGCCGCACAGCGGCGACTCAAAGGAGGTTCCGCGCAGTCGCGTGGAAAGAACCGACTTCGTAGTTCTCGACCAGCCGATCATGAAACCTCTTCACTCGGCTCATCCAAGACCCAGATCAAGCGGTTAACCTTTTTAACCAACAAGTTCCCGCCCCCGACGTTTTCAAAATGCGTCGGGGGCATTTTCTTGGTCATTTTGATGTAAAACCAGTGTTAAGATAGATATCTTGTGAAAACAACAAAACTCAAATTGTCTCCGGATCAACAGCAGGTTCTCGACAAAACTTTGGAGTGGATAGATGCGCCTGTTGGCCAGTATTTAACGATCGGCGGATATGCTGGTACAGGGAAAACAACCCTAACAGCATATATTCGCCAAGAAATATT
>CAYGIG010000018.1:0-12914 GCA_964349875.1 uncultured Gammaproteobacteria bacterium
TGCAATTACATTGTTATATGAAAATGGGCACTTGGTGTACGCGGCAACACGGGGTGATGGTGAAACTGGTGAAGATCTGACGCTCAATGTGCGCACGATCACGAGCATTCCATTACAACTAATGAGAAATCATCATCCAAAGCAATGCGAAGTGCGCGGCGAAATTTGTATTTTGCTTAATGCATTTGAAAAAATGAATCAGCTGGCAGAAAAAAAACACGAAAAATTATTTGCCAATCCACGCAATGCGGCTGCAGGTAGTTTGCGACAATTGGATTCGAATATTACGGCAACACGTCCATTGCGATTTTATGCGTATCAACTGATTGTGAATGAAAAAAATAAGTATCATCAACACAGTGAAATGTTACAAGCATTGCGTGATTTTGGTTTCCCGGTTTCCAATGAAATAAAAATAGAAACCGGAAAAGAATTAGATTCCGATCTAATTATCGGACTCAAAAATGGGATATCAGAAAAAAATGAGTGAAGAGAGGGAAAATGCTGCGTGTAATCTGCGATTTTAATTTTAGATTGGACAGTGTAGATCGATTCAAAAATTGCAGGCACCCAAAAAAAGGCCGGCACTGTAATTCCGAATGCAAAAACCAGTAGAATTTTTTTAATATTTGCAAAGTTAAAACCTGAAAATAGTAATCCAAAAATATAAGCGGACGGAAGGAGAATTATAGACAGTGTGTTGTGTCCAACAATTACTAAGGAAGTTGAAATAACGGCGATAGCAAGTGACATTTTCCGCTTTTTTTGAAGATAGTCAATAATTCCTAATGTAACAAACGGAATAAAAGCTAAAGCGAATAATTCCCCAAAGGATCCCCTCTTATATAAATCTAGTATGTGGTAAGGAGAAAAAAGATAGAAAAATGCAGCTGAGATAGAAGCCAGACGATAATTAGTAATTTGTTGTGAGAGCAGATACATACCAATGGCTCCTGTAATGGCGAGTAGCAGGATCGAGGCTTTAATTGAAACAATTAAACCTAGTCCAAGCAGATGAAATGCTTCAGTCAGATAAAAAAATCCCGGGTAGAAGAAATTAAAGATAGGGTATCCGTAGCCATAATTCAAATTTTCTACAATTCTTACAGGAATATGCAAATCAGAAAAACTATTTAAAAAAGCTCCTGCCCGAATTATCAGTAATGTACCGTCATCAGTTTGAAAGAATCCATTTGAAAATAATGGCCAATGGAAAATAATTACCGCTAAAACAATTATTACAATATCGCGAACTTGCGACTTCGATTTGAGAAAATCAAAAGAGAACATATCGATCACCTAACCTCAAAAATTCTTAAAAAAGTTTCAGAATTACCTTTACGATATTTACCTACTAATTTAAGTTTTGGGTCTAAAAAGATTTTTTCGTCCTGTGTTAGATTGTATATAAAGTAAGTTTTTTGAGTTTTAGACATTTCAACAACTTCGGCTGGAAGTTCTTTTACTGGATAATACCCCTGTATTTTTACATTTGGATTATTAACCAGTTCGATTTCCAAGGCATATGGCATTAATCCAAAAGTTCCCTCTGTTCCGATAAAAACTTTACCCAAACTTGCTGCATTCTTGATTATTTCGACAGACTCCCTAACTCCTCCTCCTGCCGGCCAATCATCAACTAGTTGGTTTTTGTCGTTGCGGGGAATTACGGACGTTGAAGGATTATAAACAATTGACAAAATGGCTGCTAGTGGGCCAAGCAGTAAGATACTTATGTATAGATATTTCATTATGTTTACCTTCATTTTCGAAAGGGCATCTACGGAAAATATGGAAATAATAATAAAAATTGCCGGGAATAAATAAAGAATATATCTTGGATAAATTATTTTTCCAAAGAATGCCGTAGCCAAAAAAGGTATGAAAATCCAAAGCAGTAAAAACAGAATTTTGGCTTCGCGTTTAAAGAGATAATAAATCATTGCGAATACAAATAAAATTGATAAGACAGGCGTGAGATACTGAAAGGCCCACACCAGCATTGTGGGCGTGTTTCCAAAAACCAGATAGAAGGGATTATTGAAAAACTCTTTGTAAGTGAGAATAAAATTGTGATCTTTTTGGCCGATGGTATTAAAGAGCGGAAAAAGTCGAAGCGTATTAAACATCGCAACAGCAATAAACGCCGACAAAAAGAAAAACAAGAAAGCTCGAATGGATTTTTTTATTCTAAATCTTTGCTTCCCGTTAGAAACCGTAAGCAAGCTAAAAGGCATAAGGTAGATAAAAAAGTTGGCCGATGATTTTGTCAGCATGCCCAAACCTAAAACAAAACCAAGTATCATCGCTAAATCTAATCTTAAATATCTTACGAGTAGTGTGATTAAAAGAAGGCTGAAAATTCCCAAAGTCGAGATTAAACTTTCGTATAAAGCAAGACGGTTGTATATAAAAAAGAAAGGGCTGAGCACAAACAAGGTTGATGCAATAAGCCCGCTTAGTGAATTTTTATAAATTCTGCCAAGTAGATAGATCCCAAAAATAGACAGCAGTCCATAAAATACAGACATAAGCCTTACCGCAAGCAGAGAATCGCTGAAAAGTTTGACAGGAGCCATTCCGATCCAGATAGGTAAGGGCTGCTTTCCGTCAACTAAAGATATATATCTAAGAGCAGCGTCGTTGGCAGCAATTTGAGTCCAGCGAACATAAATCGCCTCGTCAGTGAATATTGGAATTTGTTTAATAAAGACAATATGTATGGTGAGATAAAAAGATACCAAACAGAAAAGAATTGCCAGATGTTTTCTTGATATAAAATCAAATAGTTTCATAATAATTTTGGCATTGTCTTTCTTATTATAATCGCCAGCGGTATAGAAACTGCTAATAAAATGTATTTTAGGTAGAAAGACAATCCGTCGTATGAACCTGAATATATATACGGCGCGTACGAAATAGGGAGAATAATACTATTTAGAATTATTAAGTTACGAATATATCCACCTTTTTTGAGTAAATATGCAAACGGAAGCAGCCAAAGAAGATACCATATTTGGAATTCCGTTCTTATTGATGCGGCCAAAATTGATAAACAAATCAAAAAAATTGAGAATAAGTAAAAATTCTGCGACTTTTCTTTGAAGAAAAGGAAGGCTGGAATAAGAAAAAAGTTAATGAATTTAATCGAGCCCCCAAGGAATAAAAAGGTTTGACTTAATTTATTACGAGTAAAGAATACAAGCGCCAAAACCGAGAACATTACAACAAAAATATCATTATGTGAAGACAATAAAACTTCGAAGACTATAAGAGGATTGAATATTAAGAGTAAAGATTGAGACTTTAATCTATTGGAAAGCAGATAGTCGGAGATAGCTGCTGCCAGTATAGTAACGAGTTTGAAGAAAAAAATTTGGAGAAGCAGTTTCTGAGTGATTAGCGTTATAACCACTCCTGGCAATAACCAAAGTGGTCCATACGGATAAGATCTATGCGTCCAGCGCATAAAATGAAGCATTGGATCACCTGGAAAATGCAATGCACTGAACTGATAAGGGTTTTGGTGATATAGCGTAATGATTCGTGAATCAAAAATGTAATTAAAAATATCATAAGAAATAAATGCAGAGTAAGAAAAAAGAAGAGGGCCGACTAAAACAATAACAGCTAATTTTTGCATCCCTCGAAGAATCTCTGGCCGTTTACATAAGAGAATGTAGAAAAAAATAAATATAAGACAAAAAACGAGAAACAAAATCGTTGACAACCCCCTGTTATAAAAACCAAGCTGTTGAAGTTGATGTTGAAACTGAAGGATTAATTTATTGCTTGAGAGCGTTAGATTGAGATCCGTTAGGGCGTATGAATAAACAGATAACACAACTGATACTAAAAAAATTATGAAAATTAGAACTTTGATGGACTTCACAAATAATTATGCTTTTATCCAGTGATGGGAAAACCAAATCCTAACCAAACTGGACAGAGTCATTACGGCATTTTTGACAGTTACATGCATCCGAGTCTCCCCGCCATAATTCCATTCCACAGGAACTTCTGCAATTTTATATTTAAGCTTCCTAGCCATATAAAGAATTTCGACATCAAAAATTATATTTTCAATAATTTGCCTTGAAAATAAATCTGTCGCGACATCATGTTTAAACATCTTAAACCCCGTCTGTGAATCCTTTATGCCGCGCACAAGGAACTCGCGCGCAAAAGTAAACATTTTCCCAATAATTCTACGATAAAATGGCTGAGAGGCTCGCAGATCTTTACCAGTTTGTTGAATTCGAGATCCGATAGCAA
Source organism: uncultured Gammaproteobacteria bacterium (assembly GCA_964349875.1). Taxonomy (GTDB): domain Bacteria; phylum Patescibacteriota; class Microgenomatia; order CAYQLK01; family CAYQLK01; genus CAYQLK01. The sequence goes on from CAYGIG010000018.1 coordinate 4,276, forward strand.
GATCGGCGCCAGCGTCGATCGCATCCATAAGCAAACTGGCCTCAGTAATGGGAGTAGCCATATCTGCGTCAGCAAAAAGAACATATTTTCCCTTGGCTTCTAACATACCTTTTTTGACTGGATAGCCCTTGAAATAGTTTTTATCGGATTTTAGTATCTTTAGATTGCTAAATGTTGATTTTAGCCTTTCAACAATCTCAACAGTCTGATCTTTTGAAAAATCATCTGAAACGATTATTTCTCCTGTAAGTTTTTTTGATTTAAAATACTCCTCAACTTGTTTAATTGATGACTCTATTCTCTCCGCCTCATTGTAGGTTGGAATAATTACTGACAAATCTATTTCTGACATATTTTAATCTTACTTTTTATTTTTTTTATTTACCAGCTATTAAGGATGAACAAGGCGGAAAATTTTAATATGTCCTGGAATAAAATCAACTTCTAGATCCAATTCCCTCGGGCCAAAAGAGATGATTTGAGGCAGAGGGCTTAGGTTATATCTACAGTCTTTCTCTTCACAAATTACAATTAGCTGATCTGTTATTTTTTCTTCGATTGGAGATGGCTTTTTCTTTTGAGCCTCTAGAAAAAATCTGTAAGCATAGTCAGTATTTCCACTAGCCATTAATGCAAAATTATAAGGTTTATCGTTAGACAGCTCGATTACTTTGTTAGCAACACTCCTTGCGGTTTTCAGTTGATTTGAGGGTGATTGAAAAATAATATTTTTGGGAAGAAGATAAATTGATAATATGCACAAAAGAACGATTATTACAGTGTTTGTAGTTTTTGAATAAGAAAATATTGAAACAATTAATGAAGATAGTAAAAATGGAACGGGAAATAAAAATGCAAAGTAATAGTTATAAAGCTCTCCGTTATAGAAACCGATACCGATAACACCGCTTATGACCCAAGTAAAGATAATAAAATAAAGATTCTTACTTTTTCTCGATTTAAGTTTGACTAGTGAAATAAGGGCTAATAATAGAACGATTATTCCTACAAATAGAGACAAATCACTTTTGTTAATTGAATATGTTTCTTTAAACAACCGACTTATCGCAGAAAGTAAATTATCATCGTATTGAAAGTTTCTAATTCCAACGGCACCAGCTGGTTTTGTAATAAATGTAAAAATTGTCGTAGTATTCGTAAAACCGTGTCTGATTTCAAAAAGTAGGAAGGGTAAAAATGTCGTAAAAAATCCAACTGTAATCAAAAAATAAGTAATAATAGTTTTTTTAATGCCTGGAAAGGAGAATACTGTCGAAATAATAAATATTGGCAAAAATAATATTAATCCTAAATAGTGTGATTGAATCGCGAGCCCAAATAAAGCACCTGTAAAATAGTAAAATAGTTTATTGTTTTTTTCTTTCGCTAAAAGCAGGCTTGAAAAAATACATAATGAGAGGAATGGCATAACGTTAGGATTCCAACTTGACCTTGAAAAGGTCACGATCGTAGGAGAGACGGCATAAGTAAGCGATGCAAAGAATGCCGGTACAGTACCCAGACGGCCACGAACCAACCAATATAAGATCATTACCGATAATGCTCCCAAAACTGCCACCTCTGTTGCCATGCCAACTGGTGACATACCTGAAAATAAAAATCCCGGTATTACAAGATAATAATAAGCCGGACCTAAAAAGAAACCGCCAACTGAAGCCGCTGGACCTAGTAGGGTGAATTTACCGTCTTTGAACATGTTAAGCAGCACAAGTGCATCTCTACCTTCGTCACCCAAAAAGGTCATATGACCTTCTATTTTCCATAATCTTAACCAGGAAGAGATTGCTACAAGAAACAATACTGCTGCTAATTCGAATTTATGAGTCTTAAGTGTCGAGACAATTTTTATATAAAGAGCATTACGCAATAATTTTATGGACATATGTTGAGCTTAAACAGCTTTTTTACGCCAAATTACCTTCGTATTTAATACCCAGTTGAGTACCAGTCCAATAATAACGCCTATAGCTAATGAAATCTGTTTATGAATTCCAAAATATGGAGTTAAGGTGTTGATAACAAGTATTTGAATTAGCGGAGAACCGATGGCGGTTACATTAAATTTCATAAACCGTGTAAAAATTGAACCGGCAACTTTTCTATTTCTAAATGTCCAAAAATTGTTTATTAAAAATACCGCGACAATCGACATTTCTCCCGAGGCAATTGTTGCCATAAATAACGGCGCATCCTTAATTGCTGGGACGAGTGCAGAGAAGGCATCTGTTGAGTGTGTGGAACGAAAGATATTTTCTGATACAGAAAGCGTTACAGCATTGACTAAATATCCTAAGACTCCGGTTATTAAAAATTTAATAAGTTCTGCATGAAAAACCATTGTTACCAAAATTACCACTCTTAAGGAATCAATTATTTCGTTTTTCTGAATCTTAGAAACACCTTTCTCTCGATCAATGAACTGGATAGGCACTTCTGTTATTTTTGCTCCTGATTTGTGCAAGGCATAAAAAAGATGAATTTTGTATGAAAATCTATCTGAGAAAAGATGGTGATAGTCAACTTTTTTCAATGCAAGTGTTTTTGTAGCTCGGAAGCCCGTGGTCATATCATGAAACTGCGGAGCGAGAAGTAATACTCTACAAACAATATTTCCTAACGCCGATTGTAATTTTCGATCAAATCCCCAATTTGAAGGAATTGAGCCACCTTTTATGTACCTTGTACCGACAGCAACGTCAGCACCATTTTCCAGTGCTTTAATCATCAATGGAATGTACTCAGGCTTATGCGATCCATCAGCATCCATCTCAAATACAACATCTGCGCTTAGTTTGTTAATTGCATAATCAAAACCTCTTACGTATGCAGCTCCAAGACCGTTTTTTTCACCGGTTAGCAAAAAAACGTTTTTGTCTTTTTTTTGAAGCTCACTAACTACTTTGGCAGTACCATCAGGAGAGTTGTCGTCCACAAAAAGCAATGACAAAGGATTATCTTTTGGAGAGTATTTAGATATTTCGGAATAGATATATTCGATATTATCTTTCTCGTTGTATGTTGGAATGACAATAACTACCTTCATTTTAATATTTAGGGTTGATCTGACCTGATTTGTTTCTGGTATTTTTTTAAATCCGTTTCCACCATCATTTTTACCAGCTGTGAAAAAGAAGTTTTAGGTTCCCAGCCAAGTTTTTCTTTGGCTTTTGAGCTATCGCCTCTTAAATAATCAACTTCAGCCGGACGCATAAATCTTTCGTCTAGACCAATATGCTTTTGCCAATCCTCTATGCCGACTGAATTAAATGCCTCGATAATAAAATCTTTAATCGTGTGAGTCTGTCCCGTACTAATGACAAAGTCTTGAGGCTTTTCTTGTTGAAGCATCAGCCACATCGCTTCGACATAATCACCTGCAAATCCCCAGTCTCTGGCTGCATCAAGATTGCCGAAATTAACTTTGTCAACTAATCCAAGTTTTACTCTTGCTGCAGCATCAGTAGCCTTTCTGGTCACAAACTCAATTCCTCGCCTAGGAGATTCGTGGTTGAATAATATTCCTGACACTGCAAACATGTCGTATGATTCCCGATAATTAATTGTCATCCAGTGACCATAAAGCTTTGCTACACCGTAAGGGCTTCTTGGGTAAAATGGTGTTTTTTCTGTTTGAGGAGTTTCCTGAACCTTGCCAAACATCTCTGAAGAAGAGGCTTGATAAAATTTAGCACCTAGTTTGACGTGTTTTAAAGCGTCCAACATTCTGGTTACGCCCATGCCTGTAATTTCACCAGTAAGAACCGCTTGCCCCCAGGAAGTTTTGACAAATGACTGGGCGGCTAAATTGTAAACTTCATCTGGCCAGCTTTGCTCAATAGCATTGATTAAAGACTGTTCATCAAAAAGATCTCCTTCAATAAGTGTCAGACGGGAAAGTATGCCTTCGATTCTTTCTGTGTTTGGAGTCGAAAGACGCCTAACAAGTCCGTAGACATCATAACCTTTCTCTAGCAAAAGCTCTGCTAGATAGGAACCATCCTGACCGGTAATTCCAGTAATCAGAGCAGTTTTATTGGTTTTTGCGGTTTTTTCTATATTCATAATTTTTGTACTTATCAAGAAATTTTAGCAGATTGGGAAGCTATCTGTGTTTTTAAAATCTTAATTGCTTTGAGATTGGAAAGAGGTACAAAGGGGATACTTTCGAGCTTTGTTAGTTTTAATCCGCCATTTTGGGGCCGTTTTGCTTTATTTGGAAAGTCAGATTGAAATTTTTTTATTGAACCTTCGGCAATGGAATAATTAAAACCGAAAACTTCATTAATTATTTGACCAAAACTAAAAGGCGTTACAGTATCAGTGCTTGCGATATGAAAAACTCCCTTAAGGTCTTGTGAAATACTTGTTTTGAGAAAATCAGAGAGATTATCAATAAATGTGGGAGTTAAATATTGATCATTAAATAACGGATAAAGCGTCTTATTTTCCATCCTGGCTATAATATCTCTGGCAAAGTCGCCTTTTTCAAAACTACTCCGAAATGGATATGCGATCCTTATTACCTGATTATTATCTGATCCAAGCACTGATTCCTCGCCTAATTTTTTAGTCCATCCATACCAGCTTAATTTTTCCATTTGCCCTGTCGGGCTATTCTCGTTGTAAGGACCAGAATCTCCCTCAAAAACAAAATCTGAAGAAATATAAATAAGTCTGGCGTTTTTGTTTTTGGCAATTTTAACTAAGTTTGCGGTGGCGTCAACATTTAGCTTGTAACAAGCCCCGTTTTTGTCTCCTCTTTGTGACTCGGCATCGTCGACAGCCGTAAAGCCGGCAAAATGAAAAATATATTCAAAGTCGATATTGGCCAATTTCTTATTCAAATCCTCAAAAACGGTTAAATCGGCTGTAATGAAACCATCCCTTTCTTTCCAACTTATGGGAATAAATTCCTGCTTTCCATCAAACAATTCAAAAACTCTGCTGCCAACAAGGCCAGTTGCGCCGGTAAAAAGTATTTTTGACATTAAATTATTATATCTCTTGCGCGACTGCCATTAAGTACTTTCCGTATCCACTCTTTAAAAGAGGTTCAGCAAGCTCCTCAAGATCTTTTTTTGTAATAAATCCTTTACGATAAGCTGCCTCCTCAATACATCCAATCTTTATCCCCTGTCGCTGTTCAACAACCTGGACAAATTGAGAGGCGTTCATCATCGAATCAAATGTACCCGTATCAAGCCATGCTGATCCAGTCTCTAAAATAGCCACTTTTAACTTTCCTCTTTTAAGATATTCACGATTAACATCGGTGATTTCGTATTCGCCGCGAATTCCAGGTTTAAGTTTTTTGGCAATTTCAACGACGTCGTTATCATAGAAATAGAGCCCGGTAACTGCATAGTTAGATTTGGGCTTTTCCGGTTTCTCTTCGATTGAAATAGCGTTCTTTTCAGAATCAAATTCGACGACTCCATATCTTTCCGGATCAGAAACTCGATAAGCAAACACTCTTCCACCATTAATATCTTTTGATTGAGGTAAAAGTTCATCAAGGGAAGTGCCATAAAATATATTATCCCCAAGGATCATTGCGACCGAATCGGTACCAATAAATGGTTCACCAATCACGAATGCCTGTGCCAGGCCATTTGGAATTTCTTGAATAGCGTAATTGAAACTGCAGCCATATTTTGAGCCATCGCCAAGTAATTTTTGAAAATTAGGAAGATCAGTTGGGGTAGAAATTATTAATATTTCATTAATTCCAGCTGTAATTAATGTAGAAAGCGGATAATAGATCATTGGCTTGTCGTAAATAGGCATAATCTGTTTACTGATCGCGTAAGTAATGGGATAAAGCCTGGTACCTGAACCGCCTGCAAGAATAATGCCTTTCATTACGATTAATACTAACTTACCGACTTATAAACATCAAATAAGCAATTACGACAATTAAAAATGACAGCGCAAGATATTCAAATATTATATGAGGATGCCGTTTGGTCAGAGCAAAGTAATGAATAACACCCCAAAGGAAATAAAAAAGGGCAAAAATTGAGGCGATCATAAATTGAATCTCTGGCCTAGACTGAATAGTCATTATGCTTCCGAACGCCAGCCCGATAGCAAAAAACAGCATTGTCCAGTGAAAATGAATGTGAGTGATTCTACTACGCATAATTACAGAATTGAACCTGAGCTAATAAAGAGAATTACAATCGCAAAAACACTAAACACTAACACGTGTGCAACACTGTGATGAGCTGCTCTGTTAATTCGGTTCCGTCTTACGTAAACAATATCAATCGCGATGAGTAGCACTAAGAAGCCTGAGATAATAAGACTTGCCGTTTTAATTATCGAGTACGGATTCAGTTTGTACTGTGTGACAACTGAGTTGCTACCAGCAACAATTGGTTCTGCAGCTTTTACATCGACATTATTTATTGAAGAATCCGGAGCTGAATTGTTGCCAAGTGCTGCAGACAATGTGGATTCCGACGAGTTGTTATCAGGCTGATTATTAGATACAGATTTAGGCTTCTCTGATACAGTCTGAGCGGGAAGATTTGCAGGGGCGGCAAACATCTGCACCACAAGTGACCCATTAACTCCTTTTAGGTTCCCCTCAGTTACCGCAACGCCTATTTCAGTAAAACTATTGTCTAGCAAATTTTGTTTGTGCGAGGAAGAGTTCATCCAAGCTACTACGACGGCTGAGGCTGAGTCAAAGTCTCTGGCAAGATTTTCTCCGGCAACGGAGTATTTATACCCTGTCTTACTGATAAACTGCCATGGTGTGTTCCCATTAGGTGCAAAGTGTGCCCAATAGTTTTGATCAAGCATATCCTGAGCTTTGGCGGCAGCCGCAGCCGAAAGTAAGGGATTTTCTCTCACTGCTCCAATTCCTTGAGAAATGCGCCTTTCATTAGTAAGGCTGATTATATCTGCCGAAGATATATGAGTAGAAATTCCAAGTATATTAGAGCCTGGAATTGATAAAGTTCGAAGTGATATTTGCAGAAGAATGAGGAAAACAATATAGGCGAAGATCGCGGGTGCTTTTATTGCGTGAGCTTTGTGGCGATTACTGTGATGAGGCAGAAAAACGGCAAGTAATTTGGTCATTTAGGAAAATTTTGACTGTTCATACTTAACTTTAGCATAGGCACGATTTTTTAAGTTATTTACCGGTATATTTAGACTAAAAGAAAGGGCGTTGGCGATTGAAACACCGACTCTGGTACCCGTAAAAGAGCCGGGTCCGGAATTTACAAAAATTCTTTTTATTTTTTTTGGATCAAATTCTTTAAACACTATGGTTAAATGAGGAAGCAATGTATCTGAACCGACACCTTCGAGATTTTTGATATGTGTTTCAACACCATTATCAATAATTTTTATTGTTGTTTGGTTTATTTTGGCGGTATCAATATACAGGTCCATATTTATATTTTAACCGCTCCGTCGCGGATTATTGTAATTTTTTTATTCTCTAAGGAAATTACAGTCGATTCCTTGCCGTGGCCGTTTTTTGCAATAAATACTGCATCAACTAGTTCAAGAAGTTTTGGGTCTAATTGTGAAATTTTTGTTGGCGGAGTTTGACTTGCAAAATTGGCTGAGGGGCCGAGAATTGGTGTTTTAATAATACTTAATACCTCAAGTAAGGATTTGTGACTTGGCAATCTTATCCCGACTTGGCTTGTTTCGGAGACGAAGGCATTTTTTGCTATTTCCTTTTTAGCAGGTACAACGACAGTGAGAGCCCCTGGCCAGTGGGAGGAAATAAAAGAAACCTGATCTTTTGTAATATCAGCAAGTTGAGAAAGCCAGCTAATATCGGGTACTAATAGGGAAGTCGGCTTGTCCGGCTGTCTCTTTTTAATACAATAGAGCCTTTTTATACTCTCTTTGTTATTGTAAATACACCCTATACCCCAAACTGTATCAGTTGGAAAAACTACTATTCCGCCTTTTAGAAATATTTCTGCAATTATCTGTGGATTATCCGATCGTAATAATTCTTTCATTATTCTCTTTACCTTTAGTGAAAGTAATTTTAACGGAATTTTTAAATTCTATTCCAGCATTCTCCGGCCACTCGATTAAGAATATGGAATTAGGATAATTTGCAGCCAGCTCATCAAACCCAAGCATCGCAAACTGGCCGGGGTCTTCAACTCGGTAGAGATCGAAATGATGAACTCGATCGTAAATTTTGTGCAGAACAAATGTTGGACTTGAAACTGTCTTTGAGATACCTAATCCTTTTACAAATCCTCTGACGAAAGAGGTTTTGCCAGCGCCCAAACCGCCAAATAGTAAAATTATTTCGCCTGTGTTTAGGTATTTTTGGGCAAGTTTTTGGCCTAGCTGCTCAGTTTGGTTTTGGTTTTTAGAAATAATCTGCTCCATATAATTGCTCCAGTTACGCTTCCGACTGAATCAATAATAACATCTCTTACTCTAGGCTCACGCCCAGGAATAAAAGACTGGTGAAATTCATCAGAAGCCGCGTATAAAATACTTAATAATATTGATAACTTAAGACGTTTGGTTGCTCGGTAAATCAGAATTGACAAAATTGCGTATTCTATAAAATGAGCAATTTTTTTGAAGATAAAATCGATGGTATAACTATCAACGGTTGA
>CAYGIG010000019.1:0-12860 GCA_964349875.1 uncultured Gammaproteobacteria bacterium
TTTTGTTATCAAAATAGACCTCTCAAGTTCAGTAAATGCTGCGATCTCATCAAAATGTTTTGGGCCTAAATCTAATATGTTAAAAATTATTGAACTTTCCAAATCCACCACTGGATTATCCAAAGCCGAAAGACCGATTAGGCTCCGCAGATCATTCGCTTCCAAAATCGGCTCCGCCCCCTCTTTTATAAGTCTTAGCGCTCCCAGACTGTTTGGCATATCAACTCTTCCTGGCAAAACCCCAAGATTTTTTCCATAATTTAGTGCTTCGCGGGCTGTAATTAATGTTCCGGAATTTTCACCCGCTTCGACGACAAAAGTCGCATCAGTTATGGCGGCAATTATTCTATTTCTAACCGGAAATGACCCAGGAAAGGCTAAGGCTCCAGGAAAATACTCAGAGATAATTAGAGAACCGCTTTCAATTATTTTGTTATACAAAACCTTGTTTTGAGTTGGATAGCAAATATCAACTCCGCAACCCAAAACTGCAATCGTTTTGCAGCAGGAATTAATTGCAGACCAATGAGCCGCAGCATCAATTCCTCTTGCCATACCGGAAACAACCGTAATCCTCTTATCTTTTAACAACTCGTTAAGCATCTCCTTGACCTGAGCTTGCCCATAATCAGTCATTCTTCGCGACCCCACTACGCTTAGCGAGTACTCCATGTTCAATGCCGATTCGCTACCTAGACCAAAAATTACAAACGGCAAACTATCAAAATGTTCAAAAATCATAGGCATTCCTTTATCACCCAAAGCTTTAAACCAAACACCTTTTTTATCTAGAATTTTTTTAAGTCCGGAAATATCTTTATTACTTTGCCCAATTAACTTAACTATTTTTTCGTTCAAACCTTCATCTTTCAACTGTTTCCCGTCGGCCTCATAAATATTTTTTGCACCACCAAAATGTTCAACAAGTTCTCTTGCGCGTGACGGACCTAAACCGGAAACTGTGGACAGCCATAGGCGATAATCTCTTTCCAAAAACACCATATTTATAAAATCACTAATTTATTTCTTAACGGATCGAGCTAAAGTACCACTGCAATGTCTTTCTTGCAACCGGTGCTGCAACCGCGGAACCCTCACCGCCTTTTTCAACTAAAACTGTCAAGGTAATTTTTGGATCCTCAAATGGTGCAAAAACCGTAAACCAAGCATGTGTTTGACCCGTATCCCCAAACTCTGCCGTCCCTGTCTTACATCCGGAAGTTACTTTGAAATCAAAGAACGGATAACCGGTTCCTCCTGATTCACACGCCTTCTTAAGCCCATCACGAACTAATACCAACCACTCGCTCTTGGCGTTCACCTTTCGCAACGCGTATGGTAGATCTACTTCCTCAACCGTTCCATTAGCATTTTCAGCTGAAATTGCAATTCTAGGCTTCCTTAAAGTTCCGTCCGAAGCCACAACGGAAGTAAAATTCATTACTTGCAAAGGCGTTACTAAAAGATCCGACTGTCCGATTGCCATCTGCAAAGTATTTCCAGGGTACCAAGGTTCATTTTTATACTTTAATTTCCACTCCTCATCAGGCACCAAACCAAAACTTTCGCCATTCAAAGAGATTCCTGTAGGCGCACCCAAACCGAACTCCCGTGAACCAATCTGCAGTTCTTTCTCACCAACAACCATGGCCAGCCTATAAAAGAAAATATCATTAGACCTTGCAATTGCGCGTGATAAGTCAAGCTCGCCAGGTTCTTTTCTTCCATACTGTGTCCAATACCAGTTTGAGAACTTAAACTTACCTAAAAAAATTTCTCCTTCGTCAGTAAACCTCGTCTCAGGCGTTATCTTCCCGGACTCCAAACCCGCCAATGACGAAACTATTTTATAAACTGACCCGGGAGGATATTCTCCGGAAATTGCCCGGTTAAAAAGCGGATTTTCAGAATTAGTGAGAAGATCAGAAAATGTATTACCCTCCAATCGATTAGAAAAAATATTATTATCAAAGCTTGGATAACTCACCATTGCCAAGACCTCTCCAGTCCTAGGATCTTGTGCCACTGCCGCTCCGCTTGTAACATTTTTTTCGATGATCTCTTTTTGCAGCTCTTCAAACAGCTTCATCTGTAATTCTGCGTCAATTGTCAATTTAAGTGTTGCTCCGGTTTGAGGCTCCTCAACGCCAATAATTCTTTCTTCCTTTCTAGTCGCATCAACTTCATATAGTTTTTTGCCGTGCCTGCCTTTAAGATATTTTTCAAACGACTGCTCTACACCCATCTTCCCAATCCGATCCGCAGCTAAATAATTATCCGAATTATTTTTTAATTCTTCCGCAGTTACCTCACCGGCATAACCTAAAATATGAGCAAATGCTTCCCCTTTGGGATAAACTCTAATTGAATCCTCCTGAAGTCTCCCCAACGGACCTTCTGAATCTATAAACGCATCATTCTGTTCAATTAGTTTTTGACCGGTTTCGACTGAAACCAACCTCACTTCATTACCTTTTATTAAACGGTACGCAGGCTCATTTCGAGCCAAAACCACTCCATTTCGATCAATAATTTGACCTCGAGGAGCATACAGATTATCGATTTTTACCCGATTATCTTCAGCTTTTAAGGCAAAATTTCCACCGTTGATTATCTGAAGGTGAACAAGCCTTAGACAAAAAACTGCAAAAATAACCATTGCTGTCACATAATAAAAAATCAATCTGATCTGAGAAACTCTTTCCGAAGACTCAAAAATATCCTGTCGCTTTAACCCAAGCGGCGAAGCAGTCTCGTCAAGACTAAAATGGCTTGAACTTTTTTTTCTATTACTGGTATAAATAGACTCAGCAAAATTTTTGCCAAAATTAACTTTCTTCATAAGTTGACACGCACACTATAATAATCCTCAAATATAATATATGTCAGATAACAATCTCGATCTACAAACAGTCGTTGTAGAAATTCTTAAACAGCTCGAACCTTATTTTGAGGAATTAGAAAAAAGACTCTCAAAATTAGAAGAGCTATTAGAAGATAAAAAAGGTAAGTAAGATTTTACCAACAATAAGCTTTAAAACCTGACTAATCTGTCAAAAAAGCACACGGTGGTAATAATTTAAATCTTTCCGGATATTTTCACTTTATTCAAAAGCTCCTGGTTCGTCAAAAGCGCTGAACAGCCTCGAACTACAGCTGTCAGGGGATCGTCTGCAAGAAAAACAGGCATTTTAGTTTCTTCAGATAATAATTTAGCAATCCCAGGTATCAAGGCTCCCCCGCCAGCCAACGTTATTCCGGACTCTGTAATATCTGCGACTAATTCTGGTGGAGTATCTTCGATCGTGTCCAATATTGATTGAATAATCTGTTTAATAGTCGGGGTGATTGCCTCGCGCGCATCATCCGCCGTCAGTTTGACAGATTTCGGTAATCCAGTCTCCAAAGATCTACCTCTAACTACAATTTCTCTTTTGACCATACCACTGTAAACATTACCCACCGAAAGTTTTATCTCCTCTGCAGTTTTTTCACCAATCAAAAGGCCGTATCTAACTCTCAAATAATTAATAATATCTATTTCCATTTCATCGCCTGCAACTCTTATGGACCTGTTAACAACGATTCCCCCCAAAGAAATTACAGCAATCTCTGTGGTTCCTCCGCCAATATCAACGATCATTACCCCATTTGGCTCCGAAATGGCAAGATCCGAACCAATCGCTGCAGCCATTGGTTCCTCGACCAAAAAAACTTCTCTTGCACCAGAAGAAATAATCGCTTCTGCAACTGCTCTTCTCTCAACCTCCGTAACACCCGAAGGAATTCCAACCACCACCTTTGGTCTAGGCACTCTTGGCAACATTGCCCCAGGAGCTTTATGTACTTTACCGATAAAGTATTTAAGCATCGCTTCCGTTGCATCAAAATCAGAAATAACCCCATGCCTTAACGGCCTAATCACATCAATAGAAATTGGCGTTTTGCCAATCATTTTTTTGGCCTCTGCCCCAATTGCCAACACTTTCTTAGTTTTTTTGTGTCTTGCAACAACCGAAGGCTCTCTAATCATCAACCCTTTATCTTTAATAAAAAGAAGTGTGTTTGCTGTTCCCAAATCAATGGCAATATCGTATGAAAAAATTCCCAAAAATTTTCCTAGTATTTTCATTTAGTTCTCAGGCACAGTATAAAGCATAAGTGCGAATTAAAACTCCCTACTCATCTGATGGGAGGTATTTTAATTGCCTTAACACAAAAAAGCACATATACTTCTACAAAATTAAAATATGAAGGATTTAGCAATCTTTTCCAGAAGCTTAATTAGAATTACTTTTTTCTTAGCACTATTCATTACCCCTATCGTTTTTACTTCTTACACCTCCGAACTTTTCGAAATTCCCAAAGCGCTTTTTGTCTACGCAATTGCCTCAACATTTTTTTGTCTCTACATACTTTATTCATTTGCATCAAGAAAGATATTATTCACTAAGAATTCCTTCTTAATATTCTTTCTTCTCTTCATTCTCGCTATGGGAATTTCTACCATCTTTTCAACTGACCAGCACCTTTCAACTTTTGGCTACTACACCAGACTGAACGGCTCACTGCTTACCACCATTTGCTATTTCATAATTTTTTTCGTGACTTCAAGTCTAATTTCCAAAAAAGAATCAATCGAGGGATTAAAGTTTTTAGTCATCTCCGCGGTTTTTGTCTCTATTTGGGGAATCCCCGGACACTTTGGATACGATCCAAACTGTTTTATTTTAACCGGCAAACTTACTTCCCTTTGTTGGCGTGAAGAATTTCAGCCAACTCTGCGAATATTTTCAACTTTTGGTCAACCAAACTGGCTGGGGGCTTTTCTGACTATGACGATTCCAATATCACTAAGTTTTACACTCACCACAAAAGGGTTTCAGAAAATCTTTTTTCTTGCTTCGTCACTAATAATTCTCTTTGCTCTGATCTTTACCAACTCCCGTTCTTCCTTTCTTGCATTAATAATTACCTTTGGAATATTTTTCGCACTACTTGGCTTTCAAAAAATCAAATCTAACGCCATCAGTCTAACCATTTTTATCTTTTTTGCATTATTACTTTTAGGTATTTTCGGCAAACCTTTATGGGAAAGAAATCTAGAAGCGGTACGTCAAAATTTATTTTTTTACCAAAGCCGATCACAATCCCTTCCAGCAACACAAAATACTACTGCTGTATCAAAAACTCCTGCTTCAACCAGCCTAGAATCAGGCGGCACAGAATCCGGAACTATACGGTTAATAGTTTGGCAAGGAGCTTTTGAAATTTTTAAAAACTTTCCAATTCTTGGATCCGGGCCTGAAACATTTGCCACTCTCTACTACCGATATCGTCCCGTGGAACATAACCAAACGACCGAATGGAACTTCCTATACAACAAAGCCCACAATGAATACCTTAATTATCTCGCCGGAACTGGAATAGTAGGATTTATTTCATACATTGCACTACTTATTTCAGTTGCATTTCTTGCTCTGAGAAATATTTTTACTCAGTCCAGCCAGACAAAAATCATTCAAATAGGTATTTTTTCCAGCTTTTGCAGCTTTGTAATTGTCAATTTTTTTGGCTTTTCTGTAATTACAACCTCGTTAATCTTTTTTCTTATTCCCACATTTATCTTTACATTAGGAGACAGTAAAAAATCTATAACAATAAAAATTCCAAAAAAAATATTCATACCTGATACTGCAATTGTTTCAGTAATTTTCATTATTTTTATAACCCTTGTTTTAACGGTATCCAGAATTTTCCTATCAGATGTCTATTACTCAAGGTACCAAAAAGAAATCGGTAGTGGAAAAATACTCAAGGCTTTAAAAAACATTCAAACAGCAGCCGCCACAATGCCATACCCTGAACCCTTGTATTACTCCGAAATCGGCTACGCTGCCTCGCTAGCTGCTGAAAACAGTTATGACAACGAAAAAACTACATATACCAATCTAGCTGAAAATTCCACAGCTACTGCACTCAAACTATCTCCGAATAACATTAATCTCTGGAGAAAAGCACAATCAACATATTTTGAGTTAAGTCTCTCCGACCCAAAATATTTAAATTTGGCAATAAACGCTGGAAATGTGACCGTACAACTCGCCCCCACTGACCCAGCCGTATATTACAATCTTGGTTTAATTCAAAAAACTGCTGGGGAAAAAGACAATGCTAAAAAATCATTTTCAAAAGCTGTAGAACTCAAACCTGATTACATCGAAGCAATGAATGAACTTGAAAACCTCAAATATTAAACTATTAAGCCTTATAAAGGCTATTTACGGTAATCGAAAAACACTACACAACACCCCATACTTTACTTAATATCTCAAATCTTTCTCCAATAGTCCAAAATACTCTGACACATATCTTCAAAAGAATATTTCTGCACCCAGCCAGTATCCTTAATTAATTTCTTATTACTGGCGCTCATTCCCGGATCATCATTCTTTCTAACCAAATCTTCACTAGTCGTCACTTTTACCTCTACATTAGATAAGCTGATTAATGTATCCAAAAGTTCGGAAACAGAATGGCTAACCGAGGAGCAAATGTTATAAACCTCCCCAGAAATACCTTTTTCCATTAGTCGAATATATGCCTCAACAACATCTCTAACATCCAGCCAATCACGAGTCGGCGTAAGATTCCCCACTTTAATTTCTCCAACTTTTACTCCTGATTTTTCAATCTCTACGATCTGTTTTGCAAACGCGCCTTCCACAAAAGCTGCTCCTCGTCTTGCTCCCGCATGATTAAACGGACGCGCCCTAATTACATCCATTTTGTCAGCGGCAAAATATTTATATCCGATCATATCCTGACCGACTTTAGAAATTGCATAAAGATTTTTTGGTTTTAATTCTGTTTTTTCATCCGTCTCGCCTCCAATATTTCCATCCCCATAAACAACGCTCGACCCCGCGACCAAAACTCGTGGAGATATCCCTGTTTTTTTAATTGCCTCAAACAAATTAATTTCCGACAACATATTGTTGTGTATTACTTCCCAATCAGTCATATCAGGGTTACTAAAAGCTGCAGCTAAATGAAAGATCCAATCCGGTTTGATTTCGTCGATTATTCCACCAGTTGCACCGGCATCTTTCATGTCAAATCGATGAAGTGCTATTTGACTCTTTACTTGGGCCAAGTTGATTGGAAATATATCGTTTTCTGATCCCCTATCTGTACCGTGAATTTCAAAGCCTCCGATTTCAACCAACCTTTCTGCCAATGTCGAACCAACCATACCCGAAATCCCAGTAATCAAAACTCTTTTCATATTTAATTAATTCTACCTTACTCTGTCCAAAGGCATATCAATAGACACAAGACACATTAATTCTTTTACTTTTTGCACATTTGTCACAAAGTCATATAATTATGCCCAAATGGGAATCGAGTCCAGACCGGAAAAAGAACCTTCAGCAAAAAAAAGGATTGCAGTCTTAATTGGCGGCGGTTCTCGTTTACCTGCAATTTTTGACTACACCAAAGACCCTAAAAATAACTGTGAAATATCTGTTGTAGTTTCACATAAAAAAGAATCACCAAAAATTCCGTGGTCCATTGCAAATGGTATTCCGGCTGTGAAGTTCAACCGCGTGCAGATGCAAAGCTTTCTTCATCGCGATCTAGTAGACTACCAAACCGAATATGAAGAGAATTTGGCAGCTTTTCTAAACCAGTCCGACTACCGCCCTGACTTAATCGTTATGGCAGGCTGGGATCTGGTAATGAAAAATGCTTTCTTGGAAAAATTTACTGATCTTGGAAAAAATTTCGCCAGGGTTATTAATCTTCACCCAGCTCTTCTTCCGGATGACAACTCAGAATCCTTCACTACAAGCGATGGAACTGTCATACCAGCATTTAGGGGACTAGACTGCATTAAACAAGCTTACGACGCAAAATCCCCCTACACGGGATGCACAGTGCATTTCGCGACAACAACATTTGATGTCGGTCCAGTCATATTGCGCCGGGAAGTAAAAATTGACCCCAACCTTGACCTCGAAAAAATCGAAGAAATGGTTCACAAGCAAGAAGATATGGCATTAACTGAAGCGATTGATTTTTGTTTAACCAAAAATTTCACAGTCGCAAACAACCGCATCGTGGTCTAACTCCATACATGTTTGCCGAAATTGTCGTCCTTTCAAACAAAACCGGCAGTAATTCCCAAACCTATACATACGATTGTTCCGGATTTGAAATAACCCCTGGACAACTGGTAAAAATTCCATTCGGAAGCAAAACGTATTTTGGAATTATCATCTCGGTTACAATCAAAACCAATCTTAAACAGACAAAAAAAATCGCAGAAGTTTACGGCAAAACACCCATAATTAACAGCCAGCAGCTAACTTTTTTCACGCATCTCGCCAAGCACTACTACGGTGCTCTAAGCGACATTATCAAACTAACCTTACCGCAAATTGCAATTAGACAGCTAAAAAACCTTGACCAAATCGTAAACACTAATAAATTTCATCAAACTGAATTAATTCTCGTACCTTCCGACAACCAGATACCTGCAATAATTTCGGGCCTCCAAACCGATAACTACATAATTTACAGCAAAAATGACACTCCAACTGTCAGATTTCTTAAGTATCTTCAAATTCTAAGTGGCAACGTACAGACAATCATAAGCACCCGCTCAGGAATTCTGCTTCCAATAAAAAATCTTTCAAAAATTACCATTTATCACGAAGAGGATG
This sequence comes from uncultured Gammaproteobacteria bacterium, assembly GCA_964349875.1. Classification (GTDB taxonomy): domain Bacteria; phylum Patescibacteriota; class Microgenomatia; order CAYQLK01; family CAYQLK01; genus CAYQLK01. The sequence continues at coordinate 8,730 of CAYGIG010000019.1, forward strand.
TATCATATCAAGAGGAACGTGCACCTTATTACAACGCTATAAAAGCTGCAGAAATTCGCTGTAAACTCAATTCCTCTTCCAAACTCGAACTAATATCCTCATCTCCAAGCCTAACAAGCTTCTACGAAAGGTTACCTAATCTAAAAATAATTCCAATAATTAAACCTCAAAATCTAAAAATTATAAGCATCAAGTATCAATCCGGCAGCCAAATCCAATCAGGATTACTAACATTGATTGCAATAAATGAAATAAAAACACAAATTGCAAACCAAAAATCGGTACTACTTTTTATAAATCGCACCTCACCAAAAGGTTTTCTTTTCTGCCTGTCCTGCCATCACAAACAGTTTCTCGCAAAACCTGTTGAAGATTGTCCTAACTGTCACTCGCCGAGAATTAGATTTTCTTCCCCCAACCTCGCAACTCTTCACGCAGAAGTAACAAAGCTTTTTCCAAAATCAAAAATCGGCATTCTGGACTCCAAAACCAAACCTGACTTCAGATCAAACATTTTTTTGGCAACCAAAAGTGCACTGTACTTATCCATGCCGGAAAAAATCGGTTTAACTGTCGTTATCAACACAGACGACCTCTTTTATCCTTTTAACTTCAACTCTGAAATGAGCGGATTCCAAACTCTCAGAAGGCTGGTAAGTATCCCCAGTAATCATTACATTCTTCAATCCAAAAACCCCGACAATCTCCAAATTGACCGCAGCCTCAAACCTCAACCGAAGCAATTTCTAATAGAGCAGCTAAGATTAAGAAAATCTTTTAACCTGCCACCATATACCAACTGCATGTATATTTTTTTGACAGGGAAAAATCATAAACTTTTAGTAAAAAAATCACAAAAAATATTAAGGTCCATAAAAGACCTCAAAGGAAATTTTTCCTTCGGAGAAACACTAATTACCAAAAAATCACAAACGGAAATATTTTCTTTATGTTTAACTATTTTTCACCCAGAGGTAAACGCCTTTGCTATAATCACAGAGATTTTACCCGCCAGTTCAACGGTAAAAATTAATTATTACGATACAAAATAATTTATGGCAGTCAAACAAATTGTTTCCATTCCTGATTCCAAACTGAGAATGGTCAGTGAAAAAGTAACCAAATTCGACTCAGAATTAAAAAATCTTATTACCGATCTGGTAGACACATTAGAGGCCCAAGATGACCCTCCAGGTATTGGAATAGCGGCTGTTCAAATCGGAGTATTAAAGCGGGTTTTTATTGCCCGCCTTGGTAATAGGCTGAAGGTTTTTATCAATCCGGAAATCATTGAACTAGGTAAAAACGAATCAGAGCTCTTCGAGGGCTGCCTATCCGTTCATAGTTATTATGGATATGTATACCACCCGATGTCGATCACAATTCGTGCTCAAAACGCCAGCGGCAAAACTTTTACCGCAAAATACAAAGGACTTCCAGCAAGAATTATGCAACACGAAACAGACCATTTAAACGGAATTCTTTATATTGACCACGTCACCGCACAAAAACGTAAATTGTTAAAGATTGTCGGCGTTGATGAAAATAATGAGGATATTTTTGAAGAAGTAAATATTTAATACAAAATGACAAATATTGTTTTTTTTGGCACCCCGCAATTTTCAAGCATCATTCTTCAAAAACTTATTGATAATAAGTTCAAACCCGCTCTTGTCATCACAGCCCCGGATCGACCGGTTGGAAGAAACGGATCCACCTCTCCAACTCCTGTAAAAATTACAGCCAAAACAAATAACATTCCAGTCAAAACTTTCGGATCACTCCGCAACCGCGAAGATGTTGAAGAAGAAATAAAAAAATATGAGCCTGATCTGATAATTGTTGCCGCGTACGGAAAGATTATTCCGCAGAATATTCTTGATATTCCCAAAATCCTTCCGCTTAATGTCCACGGTTCGATCCTGCCAAAACTAAGAGGCGCCTCACCTGTTCAATCTGCAATCCTGGAAGGATTGTCAGAAACCGGAATCACACTAATGGCAATGAATGACAAAATGGACGAAGGAGATATTCTAAAAATTAAAACTCTTCCAATTGACAAGCTTGATACCTCCGAATCATTGTTTTCTAAAATGGCTCCTTTTGCGGCTGACTTCCTAATCGAAACACTACCTGAAATTATTAGCGGAAAGATCAAACCGGCACCCCAGAACCACAAGCTCGCAACCTACACCAAACTTTTATCCAAAGAAGACGGACGTTTTGATTATAAAAATCCTCCACTAAATCTAAAAAACATGATAAGGGCCTTCTATCCTTGGCCGGGAGTTTTTACTCAAGTAGACAAGCAGGTCATAAAATTCCTACCGGATAATAAAATTCAGCTTCCAAACCGCAGTGCTATAACACTAATGGATTTCAAAAATACCTACAAAGAATTATCGGGAAAACTTACAAAAACCTTAGAACTCCTTTAAGAAGCTACGACGACAGCTTCAGCTTTTTCTACTTCAGGTTTAATTAAAGCCTTAACTTGAGCCAAAGCGTTGGAATCTGCAGATTTAACCAATCGTAAACACTTAATACAGAATTTCATTTTTCTAACACCCAAGCCCTCAATTTCAACTTTTGCGACTTGAAGGTTTGGCTTCCACAATTTTTGAGTTCTTGGCGCACGCATAGCCCACTGCCCACCATGCTTGTGAGTAGTGTCCATTCCGACCCGAGTTGTTTTGCCACACAGAGTACATGCTCTCATAACCTTTATTGTTTTTTGGTATAAAATTAGCTAGCCTAGTATACAAGCTGAATCTAAAAAATCAACCTTAAATAATTTTATGCTACTTCAAATACTGCTTAGTAAAGCATTTAGACCAGAATTCGCAATTGTTTTGATTGTTTCATTAATTTTTTCTATCGCAATTCATGAATTCTCGCATGCCTTTGTTGCAAACAAACTTGGTGACCCAACTGCTAAATTATTAGGCAGACTTACTCTCAACCCAATCGCACATCTCGATTTGTTCGGTACGCTTACCCTACTTTTTATTGGCATCGGCTGGGGCAAACCGGTTCCTTTTAATCCTAATAATCTTAAAAACCCCAAGGTCGGTTCGGCACTAATTTCAATTGCTGGTCCATTGTCTAATCTTTTAATTGCCATAATTATTTCCCTTCCATATCTAATACTAATTTATACAAACCCTTCTCCAAAAGAACTTTATTTACTGGCCAATACTTATGAATTTATAGCTCAAATAGTCTGGATTAACGCCATGCTGGCCATCTTTAATTTAATCCCAGTTCACCCCCTTGACGGCTTCAAGGTTCTTGGAGGACTACTTCCTCAAAGCTGGTACAACGATTGGCACAAAATGGAGCGATACGGAATGTATATTTTGCTCCTACTAATAATCCCCATTCAAGGCGGATCGGTAATAAGCAAGATCATTGTTCCAATCGCTACAAATATCACCAACTTGCTCCTACCGAATTTGGGCATACTGCTTTAATTCAAATATTTGAAATTAGTTGTTAAAACAACAAAAAAAGCCAATTTAGCCTTACAAAAAAATTTGACTAGGGTGGTAAAAGTAATAAAATAGTAAGTGGTTTAGTGACAATTAAAACAGTCTACATAAACCGCTCGCACATTACGCCCCTTGATTTTTGGTTCAAGCTGACAGGTTATAAAACTTCCTTACAAGCTTCATACCTAAAGAATTTGTCATCGTACATACGTCAAGTTCCAAACTCCGTAGTCGTGACTATAAAATGTATTCTTTTTGGGAGGCCGAATCTGTTAGTCCCCCTCAAGTTAAGGGCGATATTATGAAAAAATATGTTCACTTCTTTCTAAAAAGACTGGTTCGAGTCCATACTCCGCCAGTCTTTTTTTGTTCCTCTTTCTCTGCTAAAATCTCACAAGCCAAAACACTCTTAATGTATTTAGATTAAAATACCTTTGCTTTCAGCAAGGAAAAAGAGTCGGGCGTTTTTGCTTGCAAAACTAGGCTTTGCCTAGAGCCCTCGAGAAAAAACCTTGGTTTTGTCTCGAAAATCATAAATACGATTTGAATCTGGCTCTGCCAGTTCAAATTTTCCTCTAAGGAAGAGGAATACTAAGGAGAAACCTTGGTGTCTCCTTAGAGTAACAAGCCGAGGTGGCTC
>CAYGIG010000020.1:0-4478 GCA_964349875.1 uncultured Gammaproteobacteria bacterium
AAGCTAGCCCGACGACACCAGTCCAAAGGGCGAAAGTGAGAAGTTAATTTAAAAATAACTGTTTCTCCAACGGAGAAAACTCATTCCGTGGTAGGTAATTAAAACAACTTAAACTAAATTTTTTACTAAATCTTCTGGCAAGTCGCCTAGAAATCTCGACGGCACACTGTTTCCTCTGACACCAAAGTACAAACGGTTTGCTGTATAAGTCAAAAATAGCACTTCTTTTGCTCTGGTCATGCCGACGTAGCAGAGTCTTCTTTCCTCCTCCAGCTGAGCTGGATCAATTAGTGACCGCGAATGAGGGAATAACCCCTCTTCCATGCCCGACATAAAAACCACTGGGAACTCAAGGCCTTTTGCTGCGTGAATAGTCATTAGCGTTACTTCAGACTTTTTTTCTCCGATAGTCTCTCCCGACGTCGCCCCAGATTCCATCAAAGCCACATTTTCCAAAAACTCGTCTAAATTACTAAACTTCTCAGCCACCGACGACAACTCTCTTATATTTTCAACACGGCTGACGTCTTCGGGGTCTTTTTCGTCAAACCGCAACAAGTATTCACTTATTTCCAAAACGCTCGCCAAGATTTCTGAAGGGGACAGCTCTTTGTTTATTTTATGGTCAGAATGACCTAAAACATACTTTTCCGAAGGAATACCTCGCAGCTCTGCTGCGGGGTAGTTTATTTCATCAACTCTTGCCAAAAACGCCTGATATTTTCTTTTACCTAGTTTAATTATTCTATCTCTGGCAATTATGTCTTTATCATTTGCAATTATTCTTAAATAAGAAAGAACATCCTTAATCTCTTTTCGGTCATAAAATCTCACACCGCCGACCAGGTTGTAAGCTACGCCATTTTTTATCAGCGCCTCTTCTATCGATCTTGATTGAGCGTTGGTTCGGTACAAAATTGCAAAATCGGAATAGTTTCTTCCTGAGTTGATTATTATTGAAGCAATAATATTTCCCTCCGCCTGTTCTTCGGGGGCCTGAATCAGTCGGATCAATTCGCCTTGTCCGTTTTTAGTCCAAAGTTTTAAGACCGGATGGCTGCGGTTTTGGGATATTACCGCATTAGCTGCAGACAGTATTGTATTGGTCGATCTGTAGTTCTCTTCCAGATTTATTACAGTTACGTCACTAAAATCTTTTTCAAAGTTAACAATATTTCTAAAATCCGCACCGCGGAACGCATAAATTGCCTGTGATGCATCACCCACGACAGTAATATTTCCATGTTTTGCAGAAAGTATCTTCGTCAGTTGATATTGAGCAGCGTTAACATCCTGATATTCGTCGACCAGCACATATTTATACCTCCCGGAATATTTATTTTTAACTTCTTCGTTTGTTTTTAATAGATCAACCACTTTTTTTAGCAAATCGTCAAAATCAACTGCATTAACCTCGAGCATTTTTTGCTCATATGCGTTATAAATTTTTGCGACTGTTTCCTGAAAATATCCTCTAGCGTAGCCGGCATAATCACGGCTTCCAACCATCTCGTTCTTTGCACTGCTTATGTTGTATTTCACCGCTTGAGGCTTAGTCGTTTTGCTGTTGATATTAAGTTCTTCCATGACAGTGCTAATCAGAGCGATACTGTCTTTTTCGTCATAGATTACAAAATTTGATGAAAGACCGGTGTGTTGTGCTTCTATTCTTAAAAATCTGGCTCCATAAGAGTGAAATGTTCCCATAAAGGGCATGTTTGCATCCCTTCCCAATAGCTTCACAACGCGCTCTTTCATTTCTGCAGCAGCTTTGTTCGTAAAAGTTACCATTAGTATCTCTGAAGGCAAGGCAAGATTGTTTGAAAGGATATAACAAAGCTTTTGCGTCAGAACCTTTGTTTTACCGCTTCCCGCTCCGGCTAAGACCAAGACTGGGCCGGCCGTTTTTTCAACCGCTTCTTGTTGCGCTGTGTTTAGACCTGCTAAAATTTGCTTAGTATCCATTACAAGTTATTCTAGTTTTTTTAAAAATATGATTAAACTCCTTGATTTTTGGGCAGAGTGGTGTGGCCCCTGCAAAATGATGCATCCTATTATTGAAGATATGAAGAAAAAATACGAGGGCAAGGTCGAAGTCGAAGAAATAAATGTCGACGAAAACCCCAATGAATCTATCAAATATGGGGTCGCCTCAATTCCAACCTATATTGTTCTTAAAGAAGGTGTTGAAGTAGCAAGAACTTTAGGCGCAACTACTCCTGACAAATTCGATAAATTTATTTCTGAAAATTTGGCTTAAATTTTGTGAAGAATTTTTTGCTTGTTGCCAACTGGAAGGCCAATCTTACTGTCGAACAAGCCAAAGTCTGGCTTGACAGCCTTATTGATTCCAATCTCGAAATAGTTGTCTGTCCAAGTTTCCCCATTCTCGGAGCAGTTTGTACTTCAGCCGTTTCCGGCAATATTTCTTTTGGTGCTCAGGATGTTTCAGTAAAATCTATCGGCGCTTTCACCGGCCAAGTACCGTCAGAACTTATTTACGATTTGGCTAAGTATTGTCTTGTCGGTCATTCCGAAACAAGGCGGCTTTTTGGTGTTACTCAAACAGACATTGAGGCAAAGATCAGCAACTTGCGTAAGAGTTACATCAAACCAATTGTTTGCGGCAATTTTTCCGAATTAACAGCACATTTACTAAGCGACTACTCAGATTTGATACTCGCTTTTGAGCCGGAAGAATCGATTTCTACCAATCCCGGCGCTGAGCCATTAACTGCGTCCGACGCAGCTGAAAAGATTGCCTTAATTAAGGAGAAGACCGGTTGTCAGCAGGTACTGTATGGAGGAAGTGTCACAGCTGAAAATATTCACAGTTTTTATTCTCAAGATGGTATTGATGGTGCACTTGTGGGGAAAGCTTCAACTGATATTAATATATTCAACCAAATCATAAGTCTCTGCCAATAATGCAAAGCCTCAAATCCATCCCTGTTAAAAATACAGGGCGCCATACCAGTGTCATACCTCAAAAAAAATCACTCCAAAGATTCGCCAAATCTTCTCGCAAACTTAAAATAATTGGCGCCATTCTTTTAGCGTTTTTTGTTTTTGCTGCTATTTTGCTTTTTGTCCCAAAATTTAAAGGCGTTACACAAAAGTTTCTAAACAGCTCCATTGTCAGCTCCGGACCGAACATAATAAATGACCGAGGACGGACTAATATTCTTATTCTTGGTATCGGTGGTGCAGGCCATGACGGACCAAATCTTACCGATACTATTATTCTGGCATCGTTTAATCAGGACACAAAAAATACTAATCTCATTTCAATTCCCAGAGATTTCTGGGTCGACTCAATAAAAGCCAAAATTAACACTGCTTACGCTTTTGGTGTAGAAAAGAGTAAAGAACAGGGAATTTCCCAAGCCTCCGACGCAGTGAGTGAAATTTTAGGTGTTCCGATCCACTACGTTGTCAGGGTGGACTTTAACGGTTTTATAAAAACAATCGACGAATTAGGCGGCATAGATGTAGTCATCGATAGGACTTTTGACGATTTTCAATATCCGATTAATGGTGAGGAAAAAAACCTTTGCGGATTTAGATTTGAAACCTCGATTAATGATCGGGGGATTTCTGAGACAAAGCTCCTAGATGCCTCTGGATCAGCAATTCCGCTTGAGCCCGACCCTTTCTTTTGCAGATACGAAAATCTTCATTTTGATGCAGGGTTAACACACATGGATGGAATCACAGCACTCAAATACGTTCGTTCCAGAAAAGGCACAAATGATGAGAACACTGACTTTGCCCGTTCCAAAAGACAGGAAAAAATTATTAGCTCCGTCAAAGACAAAATGTTTTCCCTGGAGGGTGTATTTAATCCAACCAAAATCCTTTCGTTATATTCGCTAGTTAGTCAGTCTGTTGATACCAACATAAAAACATCAGAATTTCCGGATTTTTTTGAGCTTTTCCAAAATGCCAAAACAGGACAGATCGCCTCAACTGTTTTGTCGGCCGATGGGGAGAATCCGCTCCTTGTTAATCCGCCAATATCCGATACATATGGACTTCAGTATGTTTTGATACCTTCATCGGGGACCTTAGAACAGATTCACCAATTCATTCAAAACACCCTTTATCCAATTCCAACATTAGCACCGGCAAAAATTAAATAACTCCACAAAAAAAGCGAGTAAAAACAAGAGTTGTTTACTCACTTTCATTCAGTCCCACATTAATAATACGGGAAAAATAATATCTACTTACTTCGAAAAAGCGCGGTTCAGGTAGTAAGCTCCAACAAACAATAGTCCTACTGCAGCTACGAAGACCAAAATGGTCGGTTCAAACACGCCAGTGTTTGGCAGAGTTGAACTAGCTGTAGAGGAGGAAGGAGTAGCCACCTTGGCTGGAGTCGTACCAGCTGCAAATGCGCCGGATACTTGGGTTAAGTATGTAAGAGCCGCAAGCGGCAGGGCAGTTAACTTTCTCATAGGCTAAATTTACCAAAG
>CAYGIG010000020.1:4578-12260 GCA_964349875.1 uncultured Gammaproteobacteria bacterium
TAAGAGCCGCAAGCGGCAGGGCAGTTAACTTTCTCATAGGCTAAATTTACCAAAGAAAGGCGTATTTCGCAACCGTTAAAAATGTATTAAGGATTAACTATTGCTCTTAAATAGTGCCCCAAGCATCAGTTTACGAAAGCATCAAAATACGTATAGCCACAAGCTATGCGGAGATTATTAAGCAATTATCAAAATACATATAGCTTCCTAAGCTATATGGAGTTTTATTATGTGAGTATCAAAATACGTATAGCCTTAAGCTATACGGAATTTATTTGGATTTTTTGGTTGCGACCTTGGCTTTTTTTGCGACCGGTTTTGCAGCAGTCGCAGCCGCAATTTTTGCAGCCGATTTTGCCATTCTCGATTTAAGTCTGGAAGCTTTTCTTTTGGAAATAAATCCTCTTTTGCTTGCACGATCTAGGGTCGAGAAGACCTCAGAGGTAAGCTTACTATTAGCAACATCCTTGCGGACATTCTTCAAAACTCGTTTAATATTGCTTTTTACTTTTGCGTTTCGGGTCGTTCGAACTTCATCCTGACGCATTTTCTTGATTGCAGACTTAATAATTGGCATTGTTCAAATTAAAAATAATCTTATAAATAAAATCAAATGCCAATTAGAAGACGTAGCTAAAATTAAAGTGAAATTTGCTGGAAGCAGAATTTCAAAGTATTTTAGCGAGTAATTTTAAATAAGCACTTAATACCTTCAGGATTTTAACCCTCAAAGCTGCGCAATTCTAGCACTTGAGGCTATTAAAACGCAAGCTATATACTTACAGATAGTCTTTCTATAGAATTTTGCCGCTACCAAAGAAATAATAATTACCCTAAAAATATATTAATGACACAAAAAGACTCATCTAAAGAACAGGCCTCCACCGATTCACCAATTAAGCCCAAGCGATTAGGTGCCGCCCAGCAGTTTCTTTTCCAAAAACAAAAAACCATTCTTTCTGCAGCCTTCCTTATAATGGTTCTTTCTTTAGCCTCAAGAATATTAGGCTTGGTAAGAGATCGTCTGCTTGCCAGCTACTTCGGTTCCGGTCCAGATTTGGCTTCATATTTAGCGGCATTTAGGTTACCGGATTTTATCTTTCAGGTTTTAATATTCGGCACAATTACTGTTTCGTTTATTCCGATTTTTACCGAACTTTCCCAAAAAGAGGGAAGTATTAAGCTTTGGAGGTCGGTCAGTAATATCATCAATCTTTCGTTTATATTCTTTGCCGCTATTTCTCTGCTTTGTTTTATTTTCGTCGAGCCGCTTGTAGCTATGATCGCTCCAGGGCTGGTGGTTGATCCGGCTCAGCATGCAACACTTATCAATTTGACGCGTGTAATGATCATTGCTCAGTTATTTTTAGCTGTTTCAAGCTTTTTTACAGGCATATTACAGTCCAATCAAAGATTTCTAATCCCCGCACTGGCTCCGGTTTTTTACAACCTCGGAATTATCTCTGGTGCGATCCTTCTCTCTGACAATTTAGGTATTTACGGCCCTGCCATTGGGGTCGTTTTGGGCGCAATGATGCACTTCCTTATCCAAGTTCCGGCCATTTATGCCTCAGGATTCAAATATCATCTTGTTCTTAGTCCCAAAGATAAAGATTTAATAAAATTGATTAGACTCGGACTTCCTCGCAGTGTTGGACTTTTTGCTTCGCAGATTAATGAGACGGTCGACATAGCTCTTGCCTCACTTATTTCAGCCAAAAGTATTGTTGCTTTTAATTTTGCAAGCCACCTTTACGTTGTTCCAATAGGTCTTTTTGGTGCAACCATCGCACAAGCCGCTCTGCCGACTCTTTCTTTGGAATATGCCCGCCGCAATATCGAAGCCTTCAAAAAAACCATTCTAACCTCGATGCACCAAATGCTTTTCTTGGTTGTTCCCGCTGCCATTTGTTTAATTGTTTTACGAATTCCGCTGGTTAGATTGGTTTTTGGAGCAAGCGAATTCGACTGGCCAGCAACCGTGCTTACCGGCAGGACTTTGGCCACACTTTCATTCGGTATCGCCGCCCAAAGTATTTTACTTCTGATTGTCAGAGCGTTTTATGCCTTACACGACACAGTCACCCCGCTAAAAATCGGCTTTCTTTCAGTCATTACTAATGTCGTTTTGAGTCTTTTGTTTGTTCAGGAATTTCATTTGCCAGTCTGGGCTTTAGGATTTTCAGGTTCGATCGCGGCTATTATCAATCTTGTTCTTTTAATTTTTTTCCTGGACAGAAGAGTCGGAAAGTTTTCCCGCAAAGAGCTTTTTTTGCCAGCCATCAAAATATTCGCCGCCGGATTTTTTATGGCTCTAAGCTTGTATATTCCAATTAAACTTCTCGATCAGCTTATTTTTGACACCACCAGAACGATTAATCTGATTATTCTTACTGGTATTTCTACTATTGCAGGATTTACAGTTTATTTATTTTTGACAAACATCTTCCGCGTCGAAGAAGTCCGTCTTTTCTGGTCTCTTGTCAGAAAGATCCGCTCCACTATTCGCAAAGAGGCCGCTATGGTTGAGCCGGGAACAGTCACAACCATTATCGACGATGCCACATCAGGCTCCTCCGACCAAAAAATCTCCTGATCTTAATTCCTCTCTTCTTTTGCCATCTCTAAATTAACTTCGACCGTCTTTTGTTTTTCCTTCTCTCAATCCTTAACATCCCACTAAACGGCTTTGAAACTAAAACGTTTCACGCGAGTCGTTCTTATTTCAATCTATTTCTCTCCTAAATTGACTTCGAACGCCTTTTGACGAGCGACGGCGAGGCAAGGTGCTCGACTTCAGCAGAACAAAGAGCTGAAGTGAGAAGTTAATTTAAAAAAGTCTGTTTCTGCGTAGCAGAAAACCTTTCCCGAAAGGGAATTGAAAAAACATTGTTTCTACAAAGTAGAAAACTCTCAACTATGAGGAAATGTTAAATAATTTGTTTCTTAATTAAGAAAGAAAAGCGCCACCTGTTTAAGGCGGCGCACAAAGGGTCGTTCACGAAACTGCAAGTAGCTCGTGCTTTGGCGGAAGCTCAGGCAGCATATACAGCCTGATGTTGTGGTATCCATTGAGTGTCAGGAAGAGCATTTCGATTTCCGGAAGCTCTCGCTCCACGGTCTCTGTGGCGGGAATCGTAGCGAAGTTCCACTCCCTTCTGGCAAGCTCAGCCTCAACAGCATTGCACTCTGGCGAACCGTTGCTGGACAGTCTAATGAAATCCCGATCTGCCATTTCTTAGGTACACTCCTTACATAGCCTTTCGCTTCGCTAAATTCTAAACCACTCCCGCCCCCAAATCAAAACCTCCTCTTCTCTCAATCTTTTTTCGAGGATCCTTTTTCTTTCATCCATTTTTTCCTTTGAACGGCTTTGTCTCTTTGGATATTCTTTTAATAAAATATATAGAACAAACTATCGGTTTCATTGTCCAAAGAGGCAGCTTGCCTAGTGCCGACTTAATACTTCAAATGGCACTAGGTAAAAAGTGAAAAGGGAAATATAAAAAATTTATTTCTTAAATAGAAAATATGTACTTTACGCACAAAACGCTCATTTCCTGCTAGAATAAGCGCCTACACATATGCAAAATATACGAAACTTCGCCATTATTGCTCACATCGACCACGGCAAATCCACCCTTGCTGATCGCATTCTTGAGATCACTCACGCTGTCAACGCCAGCATCGACAACAAACAGCTTCTCGACTCTATGGATCTGGAAAAGGAGAGGGGAATTACGATCAAGCTTAAGGCTATTTCTCTTCACTACGCGCTTGGCGGCGAGGAATATCTCCTCAACCTGATTGATACCCCGGGGCACGTAGATTTTAGCTACGAAGTTTCCCGTTCCTTATCAGCCTGTGAGGGTGCAGTTCTTCTGGTTGACGCCACCAAAGGTGTTCAGGCTCAAACAATCGCCAATCTTAACCATGCTCTCGACGAAAATCTCACCATTATTCCCGTAGTCAATAAAATAGACGCTCCGGGTGCCGAAGTAGAAAGAACGATCAAAGAACTCGAAGGTCTTGGTTTTCGAGAGTCAGAAATCCTCCAGATTTCAGCCAAAGCAGGTACAAACGTCAAAGAGCTGATCGAACAAATTATTAAAAAAGTTCCACCGCCAAAAGCAGGCAGTGCCGATTTCAGTCGGGCTCTTGTTTTTGATTCACTTTACGATCTTTATAAAGGTGTGGTCACGGCCGTCAAGGTCGTTGACGGTAGCTTTAAAAAAGGCGACAAGATCAAATTTTTAGCGACCAACGCCGAGACAGAAATTTTATCCCTCTACAAGCTCACGCCAATTGTCAAAGAAGTTTCGTCAGTTTCAGCAGGCGAGGTTGTGTTTTTTGTTACAGCCCTAAAAGCCATTGAGAACGCCCGTGTCGGCGACACAATTACCCAAAAAGGCCTTAATCCCGAGTCGCTTCCGGGCTACAAACCGGCCTTTCCGGTTGTTTATCTTTCGCTCTACCCAATTGACCCATCAGACTTTCTGCCACTTAGGGAAGCCATGGGCAAACTCAAGCTAAATGACTATGCCTTGGAGTATGTGGCCGAATCTTCTCCCTCGCTTGGTCAGGGTTTCCGCTGCGGATTCCTAGGTCTACTGCACTCAGAAATAACCATCGAGCGCCTCAGCCGCGAATACAATCTCGACCTAATTGCTACTTCTCCTTCAGTCAATTACAAACTTCTTGACGGTACTGAAATATCCAAGACTTCACAGCTTCCCAGCTCGACAATGGAAATTCTTGAGCCTATTGCTACTGTAGAAATAATCGCTCCGTCCAGATACCTCGGCCAGATTGGCGAATTGATCCACAGCAATCGGGGAGTCCAGCTAATGGTTGAGAACCTCGCCGACCAGATAAAAGCCTCATATACAATTCCTTTGTCGGAAATAATTACTGACTTTTATGACGAACTCAAAAGCCGGACACAAGGCTATGCCTCGCTTAACTTCGAGGTCACTAGTTATGAGCCCGTCGTTGTCAGCAAGCTCGAAATTTTTATTAACAACGACCCGCTTGATGCTCTGGCTCAAATCGTTCCATCGATAAAAGCCGAGTCAGTTGGCAGACAAACAGCCTTAAAACTAAAAGAAGTTCTTCCTCGCCAGATGTTTTCTCTGCCAATTCAGGCGATCGTCGGCGGCAAAATAATCGCCCGCGAGACCGTGCCGGCGTTTCGCAAAGATGTCACTGCCAAACTCTACGGCGGCGATGTCACCCGCAAGAACAAACTGCTCGACAAACAGAAAAAAGGCAAAAAGCGTCTCAAAAGTATCGGCAACATCCAAATATCCCAAGAAGTATTTACAGCTCTACTTCGTAAATAATTTGTTTTTGGCCTTGCAATAAGCTAAAATCCGCATTCAGTTAGTCGTAGCACTTTAAACAAGAGAGGGATTTTTGTGTCCAACCTGGATATCATAGCCCAAATCGAAGCAGTCGCTGCTCACGCACAAGCCAAACAATCATCACCCTCCATTCTCGGCCAAGAGGTCAACGTCGACCTCATCTACAATCAGGCAATTCAATTCGGCCAGTCGGTTCACTGGGAACGCTGTCGAAAAGGACTGTCTCACGCTCAACACCACCTCGGCGTTCTTGAAGCCGTAGTAGTCTGCTCTCGGCACAGCTGTGGTATGTCTCACGAAGAGGCTCGTCTAGCCAGGCTCGTCGATCCGTCTTTTCTGGCTCATCTTGAGAACGGCACCTTAAGCCTTGTTCAGTCGCTTACGCTTCTGACAAGTACCCAAGGGCTTTTCATTGTCAAAGGCCTGGGATATTCCGACAGTGAAATAACTTCCGCAAAAATGGAGCGTTTTCTGCTCCAGAGGGGGGACTGGTGGGTCTAGCTGATCTTCACATTCATACCAAAAACAGCGACGGCACATTCAGCCTCGATCAGCTCTTTGACTACGTTCAAGAGCACACCGAGCTGGATGTCATTGCCGTTACCGAACACGACGACATCAATGGCGGAATCAAAGCCGTCTCCAAACGCGAGAATGGAAGCTACCGCTTCGAGGTTATCTGCGGAGTCGAAATCACAACCCGTCAAGGTCACCTCCTGGCGTTAGGTATCACCGATCAACCGCCATTTATGGCCTCAGCCGAAGAGACGATCAAGTTCGTCCACGCACGAGGAGGGCTGGTAATTCCCGCTCATCCGATGGCCAGAATTCCGCTCAGCTTTAGCTCAGCGACCATCACCAGACTGCAAAAGTCCGATGATCCGCAAGTTTACCTAGACGGCATCGAAATCGGCAATCCGACACACGCCGGTCGTGCCCAAGACAAGCTTGTCAGACAATTCAATTCGTCTGGCTGGCATTTGTCGGAAGTGGGTTCGTCTGACGCTCATTTTCTCGAACACGTCGGCTCGACCGCGAGTTCTTTCGAGGGTTATTCCGCCGGACATCTTCTTCAGGCCATAAGAGACAGCAAAACTGCCTCAGTTGAGAGTGTGTATGCCAGAATCAGCCTTCGCAGGCTCCTGGCTCAGCAATTCCGCGGTTTATCCGCCACCCCCCGCAAAATCATTGGCAGAGCGCTCTCCGCCAAAACCTAAGTGGTAAGAAAGGAGTAGTCGCAACTTGATTCAGAATCCTTACGATAGACTAGGCGTAACCCTAGTCGAATTCCTCCAAGCTCGCGACGACTATGAAGACGCCGTCAAAGCATGGGGGAATTACAGCCTCAAAATCGAACAAGTCATGTTTGACTTCCGACCTCGCCATGACGCTATTCAGGCCGAATGGGACAGGCTCTACAATCAAGACAAAGGACTTTTCGTTCGCGAAGAGTTCGAGGCTTGGCAGGCAAAACAGAAGGAGGCAAATGACGCAGAAGATCAGGCTATGGTCGCAATTCTCGACTCGTACTACGAGGCGATCAAGGACCATTTCCTGCGCTTCCAAACCGCGGGTCGCGAACTGCTTACCGTCCTTACTTACCTCGGCGCCAAAGCAGGTGGAATTTTTCCATACAGCTACGGCGAAGGTCGCAGAAATCTTCGCCACAACGGCGGCGTCGAAGAGGACAAACTCATTACCACTTATGAGAATGTCCGCAAGATGCTCGCCACTCGTCACTCCAAGCTCATGGCGTCATAGCCAACATACCCCCAGCCCTCGGTTTTCCCCGAGGGCTTTTTCTTGCCTCAACCACTTTTCCTTTTAACTTCTACTAAACACACTTTCGTAGACTTCTTTTAGTAACAGGTATCCTGTTAAGCAGGACGTAGCCAAAACTGATGACAAAAATGTCGGAGGCAATTTTTGGAAGAATTTTGGCGAGTAACTATAAATACAAGCAACAATTTTCTTTGAAAACTCTTTTTCTCTCTTAACACCCCTACTAAACACCTTTGTTTTCCCCTTTTCACTATCTCTAAATTGACTTCGAACGGCTTTAATCGAGCGTCGGCGAGATTAGCTAGCCCGACGACACCAGTCCTTAAGGGCGAAAGTGAGAAGTTAATTTAAAAATAACTGTTTCTCGCTAGAGAAAACCTCCCCGTGAACAGTGAAATCAAAAAACTCTGTTTCTCCGAAAGGAGAAAACTTTCCTCCATTCTCAAATGGGTAAACCCTAAAGTAGCTTTAAAAACATCATATCTTGACAACATTTGGCACTTGTAGTACATTAGTGCTAATACAAGTTTCCGCAGA
>CAYGIG010000021.1:0-11759 GCA_964349875.1 uncultured Gammaproteobacteria bacterium
GATGTACAGGCATCCCGCAAGCTTTTGGAAGCTTTGGGTATGCCTTTTGAAAAGAAAGAAAATAATTAAAATGAAAAATAATTTAAAAATATGTGCTCGCTTTTTAACAAAAGCTACGCCATGTTTTTTAGATTCAAATTTATAAAAAAGTTTAAAGTAGAATCAAAAAAATGGCAAAAGTAAGTAAAATAGCTAAAAGCAAAAAGCCTCAGCTCGCTACTCGTGAGCCGAATCGCTGCATGCGTTGCGGTCGCCCGAGAGCTTATTTGCGCAAATTCGGCCTTTGCAGACTTTGTTTTAGAATGTATGCCGTAAAAGGAGAACTCCCAGGAGTCAGAAAGGCTTCGTGGTAAAAAAAATATGATTAACGACCCTATCGCTGATATGTTGACCATCATCCGCAATGGATATATGGCCCGCAAAAAAAATGTTGTTGTGCGTAACTCGAAGGCAAAAGTCGCCATCGGCTCTGTTTTGACTGAGCTTGGCTTCGTTTTGGATTCAAAAGTTCGCAACGATAAAGAAATATTGATTACTCTGAAATATAACGAAGACAAGTCACCTGTACTTAATGAGATTAAAAGAGTTTCCTGTTCTTCTGTTCGAGTCTATCGTGATCACAAAAGCATTCCGTATGTTCGTTCGGGGCTGGGTGATGTTATTATTTCTACCCCCAAAGGACTAATGACCGGACGTCAGGCCAGATCAAAAAGACTCGGCGGCGAGATTATTTGTAAAGTAAGCTAAATTTATGTCAAAAATTGGACAGAAACCAGTATTAATACCTGCAGGAGTAACCGTAGTAATTGACGGGCGTAACTTGACGGTCACAGGTCCAAAAGGAACACTCAGTCTTCTTGTTAGGCAGGAAGCCAAGGTTACTGTCGGCGAAACAGAAGTAATAGTTGAACGCAAGTCAGAATCCAAAATCGCCAAAAGCATGCACGGACTTGTTCGTTCTTTGATTGCAAATATGGTTATAGGTGTATCAGACAAGTGGACAAAAGAGCTTGAGCTTGTTGGTGTCGGTTATCGTGCCAATGTCTCAGGCAACAAACTTGCATTGTCTTTAGGATTTTCTCACCCGGTTGAATTTACCGCACCCGAGGGTATAGAATTTGCCACGGCTGAGAACAAAGTAATCGTTACGGGTATCGACAAAACATTAGTTGGACAAATTGCTGCTGACATTCGCAAAAAGCGTCCGCCGGAGCCATACAAAGGTAAAGGTATTCGCTATGTTGGGGAGCACGTTCGTCGCAAGTCCGGTAAAGCAGCAAAAGCAGCCGCATAAATAATAAGATGAAAAACCAATTATCTACATCTAATAAAATAGTTCATTTGCAAAAACGCCACAGACGTGTCAGAGCAAAGATTTCTGGTACTCCTAAGAGGCCTCGTTTGTCGGTATTTAGATCGAACTCACATATTTCTGTTCAGGCGATTGATGATATTAATCGCGTTACTTTGGCTCAAGCCAGCGACGTAAAATTAACCAAGCTTTCAAAAACCGAGAAAGCTAAAACCATCGGTACAGAAATTGCTCAACTTCTAAAAGCCAAAAAAATCACAGCCGTCGTTTTTGACCGTGGAGGCAACCTTTATCACGGCAGAGTAAAGGCTTTAGCTGAAGCTGCACGAGCCGGAGGATTAAATTTTTAATATGCAAAATTCTAGCTTTGGCAACAACAATAACAACAACCGCAACCGCAGAGGTGGCTCACAATTTCAACAGGCGCCTAGCGAATTTGAAGAAAAAATCGTACACATTCGCCGTGTTTCCAAAAAAACCGCCGGTGGTAATAAAATGGGTTTTACAGCTCTTGTAGTTGTTGGAGATCGAAAAGGCAGAGTCGGAGTCGGTCTTGGTAAAGCCCCTGACGTTTCTTCAGCTATTCGCAAAGGGTCAACATATGCCAAAAAACACCTAATAACAGTTCCGCTAATAAACGGCACTATTCCTCACGAAATTTTTATTAAAGAAGGTGCAGCAAGAATTATGCTTAAACCCGCACCAGCAGGATCCGGTGTTATAGCTGGCGGAGCAGTTCGTTCAGTTGTCGAAGCCGCAGGAGTATTAAGTATCTCTTCTAAAGTTCTTGGTACAAACAATAAGGCCTCAAATGTTCAAGCCACTCTTTTGGCTTTGTCTCGGCTTAAGCCCCGTCCGATTAAAGTTAAAGCCGAAAAAAAACCTGTAGAGAAAAAATCTGAAAAAGTAAGTACAACTCCTAAACCTAAAAAATAATGACAACTGTAAAGATCGTTACCAAGTCTAAGAAAAGAAAAGGTCAAGGTCATGGTTCTGGTAAAGTCAAAACCGGTGGGCGGGGATATAAAGGTCAAAATGCCAGAAATCCTCTGTCGATCAGGCATTCTCATTACGAAGGTGGACAACGACCTTTAACAAAAAGACTTCCCTATCTTCGCGGAAAAGGAAACGCCAAAGTAAGCACTAAAGCATATTTGATATCCCTTACAGCTCTTTCCAATTTTCCGGCAGGAACGATTATTGATGAAGAGTTTTTGGTCAAGTCAAAAATCATTTCGCGCAAAACACCTGTTAAAATTTTAAGTAATGGCGAACTTTCAGTGGCACTGACAGTAAGAATCTCTGCTACAAAAAGCGCTGTCGAGGCAATTGTTAAAGCCGGAGGCGTCTATGAGTTCGGTGTTGCCGAAAAAGAAGTAGAAATTGCTGAAGTTGAAATAAAAAAAGAGGCCCCAAAAAAAATAGCAGCCAAAACAGCAAAAAAAACGATTAAAAAACCTGCGAAGGTATCCTAAGAAAAAATAATTAATGCAAAAAATCTTTTCTGTTATTGCCCAAGCACTCAAGGTTAAAGAATTACGGAATCGCATTCTCTTCACGCTTTTAATACTAATAATTTTTAGAATTTTCGCTTTTGTTCCTGTGCCGGGTGTTGACTCGGCCAACCTTAAAAATCTTTTTGGCAGCAATCAATTGCTTTCATTGTTGGATGTTTTCAGCGGGGGAACTTTAGCAAACTTTTCGGTTCTTTCATTAGGACTAAACCCATACATTAACGCTTCAATTATTATGCAGCTTCTGCAGATGGTTTTCCCGAAGCTAGAAGAGCTAGCCAAAGAAGGCAACTACGGTCGGGAAAAAATTACCCTCTACACCAGATATTTAACCGTACCTCTGGCTATTATGCAGGCGTTCGGGGTGTATGTTCTGTTGCGTAACCAGGGAATAATTTCCGCTCTGTCTGTATTTGATTTATTCTCAGTAATTGCCACTCTCGGCGCTGGAACAATATTTTTAATGTGGCTTGGAGAATTAATTACAGAAAAAGGCATCGGAAACGGTATTTCAATGATAATTTTTGCAGGTATCGTGGCTCGATTGCCGATTACAATTTTTAATCAAGCCAAAGTTATCGATCAGGTACAAATTACGACTATTCTTGTATTACTAGGTTTAGCTTTACTGGTTATTGTAGCGATCGTCTTTGTTAATGAGGGGCGCCGCCAAATCCCAATCCATTTTTCCAAACGCAGCTACGGTGGACGAAGCGTGACACAGAATAGCTATTTACCTCTTAGGGTTAATCAGACAGGAGTTATTCCAATCATTTTTGCAGTTTCACTTGTACTATTGCCCACGACTATTGCCCAGTTTCTACAAGGTTCAGCTAATCCTGCTTTAGCAGGCCTTTCCGCTAAAATTGTTCAACTGTTTTCTCCGAGCTCAGTTGCCTACAATTTGACATATTTTAGCCTTGTCGTCGGGTTTACTTATTTTTATTCGACTATTGCCTTCAATACTAAGCAGATCACTGAAAATTTAATGAAGAACGGGGGATTTATTCCAGGAATAAGACCTGGAGATCAGACAAAAAGATACCTAGATTACATTAACATCAGAATAACTTTATTTGGGGCAATTTTCCTCGGAGCAATAGCTATAATGCCGTCAATTGCTCAGAGTATTACCGGTATCACCTCTTTGGTTATTGGTGGAACTAGTATTTTGATTCTGGTATCTGTCGCACTTGAAACAAGTAAACAAATCGAAAGTTTGATGATTAGTCGCAACTACGAGGGATTTTTGAAGTAATGCGGCTTCTTTTTATTGGCCCACAGGGGTCCGGCAAGTCAACTCAAGCCAAAATATTCGCAGATAAGCTCAATATTCCTCATATCCAAAGCGGACAACTGGTCCGAAATGAAGCAAAAAAACACACAGAGTCCGGTCAGCGCGCAAGAGACCTAATCGAGCACGGAAGACTCGCTCCGGATGATTTGGTAGCTGATTTAGTCAGAGATCGACTTAGGCAAAAAGATGCCGAGAATGGTTTTGTATTGGATGGTTATCCTAGACACCGTAAACAGGCTGATATTTTTATGCCTCAGCTGGATTTGGTAATTAATTTAATTTTACCCAGAGACGAAGCGATTAAACGTCTAATGCTTCGAAATCGAGAGGATGATACCCCAAAAGCAATTAAAACGCGTCTAGACACCTTTGAGAGCCTCACCGAGCCTCTGATTGAGCAATTCAGGCACGAACATATTATCTGCGACATCGATGCTACTCCCAGCGTCAAATCAGTTACAAAAGCAATCCAAAAAGCATTAAATGACCAGAATTAAATCCCCCCAAGAAATTGCCATTATGAAAGAAGCTGGCCATATCTCAAAAATGGCCATGGAAAAGGCTGTAAATATTATCGAGGCGGGCATTACCAAGCGGGAATTGGACGCAATCGCCACTAAAACCATCTTGGGTGAGGGCGGCAAATTAAGCTTTACCACGGTCGATGACTACAAATACGCAACTTGTATCACAGTTAACGACGAAATCGTGCACGGTATACCAGACAACACAAAGCTAAAAAATGGTGATATTGTCAGTATTGATCTCGGAACCATGTTGGGAGGTCTTCATACAGATTGTGCAACCAGTCGAATTGTTGGTAGAGGTGAGCTTGACCCTTTTTTGAAAGCCGGCCATCTTGCGCTTATTGAGGCCATAAAAGTTGTTAAAGACGGTGTTTATGTTGGTGACATTTCCTCAGTCATTCAGAAAATTTTAGAAATAGACAATCCGTATCATGTATCTCGTGAACTCACAGGCCACGGTATAGGTGATGAATTACATGAGGACCCGTCAATTCCGGGCTATGGAGCTTCCGGTCGCGGACCTATTCTTCGTGAAGGGATGACAATTGCTATTGAGACGATTTATGCCAAAGGAACGAGTCTTATTAAATATGTCAAAAACGACGGCTGGACTTTGGCCACAAAAGACGGTTCAGACTCCGGACTTTTTGAGGATACTGTGCTTGTCGGAAAGTCGGGACCTATAGTCTTGACGGGGGTAAACTAAGTCGCTATAATTAGCCCCCACAGGCCCATTTGAAGCTAATTTGGGATAGTTTTTTAGTGTGTTTGCATTAAAATCACAAATTAGAAATGATGGTCAGTTAAAATTTATGGCAAAAGAAGGTGTAATTGAGATTGAAGGCGATGTACAGGAAGCATTGCCGAACACAATGTTTAGGGTTTTGGTTAAAAAAGGCCAAATTCCTGGATTAGAAAAAGATCAATTGGTACTTTGCCACTTGTCAGGAAAGATGCGTTTGCATTATATTCGCATCCTCCCAGGAGACAAGGTCAAGGTTGAGATCACTCCATACGATCTCGAACGCGGTCGAATTACCTACCGCTCAAGATAAAAATAAAAAATGAAAGTACAAGCTTCGGTAAAAAAAAGGTGCAGAGATTGCAAAACGGTCAAACGCCGCAGTGTAATTTTTGTGGTTTGTAAAAATCCGAGACACAAACAGAGACAAGGATAATTATGCGTATAAAGGGTGTAGAGATACCGGATCAGAAAAAAATATCTTACAGCTTGCCTTATATTTATGGGCTTGGACTAGTTAAATCAAAAGAAGTTCTTGTCAAAGCCAAAATTGACCTTGATAAGCGCACAAAGGACTTAACAAGCGACGAAGTTAGTACTCTGACCAGACTCTTGGATGAATATCTGATCGAAGGTGATCTTCGCAGAGAAGTACAGACAAATATTAAAAGACTTCAGGAGATTGGAAGCTACCGAGGCGAACGCCACAAACGTAATTTGCCTGTCCGAGGTCAAAGAACCCGCAGTAATTCACGCACCAAAAGAGGACGCAGAATGACTGTCGGATCAGTTCGAAAGGTAGATAAATAAAAAATATGGCCGCTAAAACTAAA
Organism: uncultured Gammaproteobacteria bacterium; assembly: GCA_964349875.1. Taxonomy (GTDB): domain Bacteria; phylum Patescibacteriota; class Microgenomatia; order CAYQLK01; family CAYQLK01; genus CAYQLK01. The sequence goes on from CAYGIG010000021.1 coordinate 6,226, forward strand.
AAAACAACCAAGAAAAAAACAATCCGCTCAGTCGCCAGTGGCAGAGTCTATATTCAGGCGACTTTTAATAATACGATTGTTAGTTTTACTGATGAGACCGGAAACGTTCTTAACTGGTCAAGCTCTGGTAATGCGGGGTTTAAAGGTTCTCGCAAATCCACTCCTTATGCTGCGACCACCGCAGCTGAAAAAGCCGCCAAAATTGTTACAGAAACCTTCGGACTTAAAAAAGTTGACGTATTTGTTAAAGGTCCAGGTCCTGGTCGCGATGCGGCTATACGAGGACTTAAGGGTACTAATTTAGAAATTACATCTATTACTGATAACACTCCGATTCCTCACAATGGGGTCAGAGGAAGAAAACGGAGGCGTGGTTAAACTATATGGCTAGATATACAGGTCCAAAACATCGCCAATGTCGTCGTGAAGGTTCCGCAATCTGTGGACTGGCAAAATGCCCAGTAATTACTCGCAATGCCACTGTTCCAGGTCAGCACGGAGCAAATATGCGCCGCAAAGCGTCTGAGTATTCACTTCAGCTTCGAGAGAAGCAAAAAACCAAGCGAACGTACGGAGTTTTAGAAAAGCAATTCCGCCGAATTTTTACAATTGCAGACAATTCACCCAAACCCACAGGTACTTATTTACTCGCTTTAATGGAAACCCGTTTAGATAATGTTATTTACCGACTGGGTCTTGCCAATACCAGACCATTTGCGCGCCAAATTGTTTCGCATGGCCATGTTGTTGTTGATGGTAAAAAAGTAAATATCCCTTCATACCAACTTAAAGCTGATCAAGTTGTGACATTATCACCAAAATTCCTAAACACTCCTCAGCTCAAACAGACACTCGAAGATCTAAAAAGTCATCAGGCCCCAGCGTGGCTCGAAAAGAAGTCCGTTGTCGGTAGGATTAAACGTCTACCTGAACGCGACGAAATCAAAGAAGAGATCAACGAACAATTAATCGTTGAGTTCTATTCAAGGTAAAAGCATTATTTATAAGCAAAAAGGAGGCTAAACAAATGCTCGATATAAAAGAAACAGAAGTTACCATCAAGTCGGAGAGCGACTCTGAAGGCATTATCGTAGTCGAACCTCTCAACCAAGGTTATGGTTCAACTCTTGGTTCGAGTATTCGCCGCGTGCTTCTCTCGTCACTAACGGGAGCAGCTATTACATCCGTCAAAATAGACGGAGTCCGCCACCAGTTCTCAACACTGGACGGCTTAAAAGAAGACGTTGTTGAAGTGATTTTGAACCTGAAAAAAATCAGATTATTTATGGAGTCTAACGAGCCTGTTACTTTAAAACTAACAGTCAAAGGGCCCAAAGTAGTCACCGCAGGGGACTTTGAACTTCCCGCCGGTGTAAGGATTGCAAATCCTGATCAGGAAATTGCCAATCTAGCCAACGACAAAGCAAAACTTACGCTTTCTGCAACCGCAGAACTTGGCGAAGGTTATTCGTTTGCGACTGAAAGAAAATCTACAGAAATTGGTGTAATTCCAGTTGATGCTAGTTTTTCGCCTATTCAGTTTGCTAATTATAAGGTCGAAGAAACTCGTGTTGGTCGTGTTACCAACTTTGACAGACTGGTTTTTGAACTTCGCACTGACGGAACAATCAAACCCTCTGTAGCCTTTAAGGCTGCGGCAGAAATTTTGGTTTCTCAGTTTACGATGTTGACTAATCCAGAACTGGAAAAGGCTAAACCGGCCAAAGTAATTGCTTCTATGGTTAATCCCAAAGAAGATACTCTTCATCACGACTTAGCTCTAGAGGAGCTGGATCTTCCGGTTAGACTGACCAACAGCCTAAAATCCGCCGAAATCAACACCGTCGGTGAATATCTTGAAACACCAAAAGAAAGACTTTTGGAGATTAAGAATTTTGGTGCAAAGTCAATTGAGACCGTGAATAAAAAGTTAATTGCTGAAAATATTATTTCCGGTGATGCTGAAGCATTAGAAGTTAGTGAGTAAAAATGAGACATCAGGTTTTTGGCAAAAAGTTAAATCGAAACGAAGCTGAGCGCACGATTCTCATAAAGAGTCTTGCAAATCACTTAATCCTTGAAGAAAGGATTCTGACAACTCGAGCCAAAGCACAGTTTTTGCAACCTTTTGTAGAGCGTTTAATAACACGTGCCAAAGACGCAAATCTCTCTGACAAGCGCCTCCTTTACGCTCGTCTTGGCAGTAAAAAGAGTGTTAAAAAACTAGTTAACGATCTCGCTCCTCGGTTTAACGGCAGAGGTGGCGGAGCCACTCGGGTAACCCTAAAAGGACCCCGTCGCGGTGACGCGGCTCTAATGGTCTATATTGAATGGGTTGTGCAGCAAGAGATCAAAAAAACGGCTAAACCCGAAGAGAAGACAACGGTTAAAATTACCGATACCAAAACCGGAGAAACGACCAAAGAAGTTATAACGGGCAAAGAAAAAGGTAAAAAACAAACAATAGCGGCAAAATAATAGTTACTATGAAAAGCATAAAAAAAAGCCAAATAACAAACGACTGGATACTTGTTGATGCAAAAGATCAGGTACTGGGCAGACTTGCTACTCAGATTGCAGTTAGCTTAATGGGCAAAAATAAACCTGAATACGTTACCTACTTAGACGCTGGTGACAATGTTGTTGTTATTAATGCGTCGCAAATTGTCGTTACTGGAAAAAAAGAAACTGACAAAATGTACTACCGTCACACGGGTTATCCTGGTGGATTGAGAACGACCAACTTTAAGACCATGCTTGCCAAAAAACCTGAGGATGTTATAACTAAGGCCGTAAAAGGCATGTTGCCAAAAACCAAAATGGGCGCAGCTCAATTAAAAAAACTTCATGTTTTTGCAAATGCTGAGCATGGATTTAAAGCAAAATTCTAAAACTTAATAAAATATATGGCAGAAATAAAAAAAGTTACAAACTACCAAGCTGTCGGACGTCGCAAAGAAGCGACCGCTAGGGTAAGAATATTCTCCGGTAGTGGAGAATTTACGATTAATGAACGGCCGATTTTTGAATATTTCAGCAGACGTCAGGACAGAGTTATTTTTGAAAAACCTCTTGTTTTAGCTGGTCTTTTGGGTAAGTTTTCCGGCACAGTTAAAGTCGAAGGATCAGGCCTCTCGTCCCAATTAGATGCAGTAGTTCATGGCCTTGCCAGATCTATTATTAAGCTGGACGAAAAACTAAAACCCACACTGAAAAAAGCCGGTCTGTTAACTCGAGACCCTCGAGCCAAAGAACGACGCAAGATGGGTAATGCGCAAAAAGCCCGTAAGGGTAAACAGTCGCCAAAAAGATAAGATCTTATTTATGCAACCAGGAACGGTTTTCTTTACCGGTCTGTTGATACTTTTATTTTTCTTTCTTTATTTTGCAATTGGAACAGTTACTGTAATATTCCGAGCGATCTCAACTGATCGAAGACTAAAACTCAAACCATTTTTGCTATTTTTTTCATCAATTAGTTTTTTATTCAGCTATGTTGCTGTCACAAATTCAGTAAGTCTAACTTCAAGTCTAAGCCGAACTAATAACCAGGAAGGGTTCTGGGGATTTGTTATCAGTGCAATTATTTTAGTAATCTTTGGATCAATCAATGCGCTTATTTCCTTTTTTGCCTTTTTGGTACTAGAAATTGTTTCCAGCATACTTCTTTACAGAGTCTTTTCTCGGTCAAAATCTGGACATAACGATTATGGTAAGGATAAAAACAAAGTAATCGAAGGCGAAATAATCGAATAGAATTTTGATAAAATTACAATAATGAAAATACTAGTAACCGGTGGTGCTGTTTTTATCACGAAGTGGCAAAACTAATTACAAGATTAATACAAATATAACCTGAGGTAAAAATAAAATGAACAAAATACTAGTAACCGGTGGTGCTGGTTTTATCGGCAGCAATTTTATTAACTATTGGATTAAGAACCACAGTGAAGACAAAATAGTTAATCTCGACATACTTACTTACGCAGGCAACCTAGACAACCTAAAAGAAGTTTCCCAAAACCCAAACTATACTTTTATAAAAGGGGACATTACCAATGTTGATGATGTCGAAAACGCCATGGACGGCTGTGATACTGTCGTGCACTTTGCCGCAGAAAGTCATAATGACAGAGCAATTATTGATCCGCAAATCTTTGTAACAACAAATGTAATTGGCACATCAGTTCTTCTCAATCAAGCTAAGAAAAACAACATCAAAAGATTCCACCATATTTCTACCGATGAAGTATTTGGTTCATTGGAGTTAAATGACGGTAAAAAATTCGACGAAAACACCAACTATAATCCTAGGAGTCCATACTCAGCCAGCAAAGCAGGATCAGACCATCTCGTCAGAGCATATTTTGAAACTTTCGATTTGCCAGTGACAATTACTAATTGTGGAAATAATTTTGGTCCATATCAGCACCCAGAAAAGTTTCTACCTAGGATGATCACAAATCTTCTCTCAGGAGAAAATATTAAAGTTTATGGTGATGGTTTAAATGTTCGGGATTGGGTGGATGTTGAAGATCACTGTCGGGCGATCGACTTAATTTTACAAAACGGTAAAAAAGGCGAGACCTATTGCATTGGCGGAACAACCGAGGACGTAAACAATCTGGATCTTTCCAAAAAAGTTCTAAAAGTATTAGGACTTGGAGAAGAAAAAATTGAATTTGTCCAAGACAGGCCTGGACACGACCGAAGATATGCACTTGACTGGACTAAAATAAAAAGCGAACTAGGCTGGGAGCCGGTCAAAAGTTTTGATCAACGACTAGAAGAAACCGTCAATTGGTACAAAGACAACGAGTGGTGGTGGAAGCCGCTTAAAGAAAAAGCTGAAAGTATATACAAAAAATAATTCCTTAACAGTTTTGCTGAATATACCGAGCTCTTTGTGAGGCAACAGATTCCGGCGCAGTAATTTCAAACCAACCCTCTGCGTCAGTGTTTTTCGTCAAGGTTAAATAGTAATTAACTTCTTTTGTCCCAGCAGATTCAAAAACCACTTTTGGGTATGGTTCCATTGTTACATTTTCCGCATCTGTTCGTTTCCACCTGTAAGAAACTATCCCTGCTCCGCTTGCGGTAATATAACCGCGGAATTTAAAGTTTGTGCCGCATACATCGCCATTTTGCGGTTCAATGGCAAGTGACGTAGAAGTAATAAAAGGAATAGGTGTCGGAGTTGGAGTTGGAATGGCCGTTGGTAATACAGCAGGAGTCGGCGTAAGCACAATAGTAGGTTGCGGTGAAAGTTCAATGGTATTTGTTTCTGATTGCAGCTTACTCTCGTTCTTTACTACCTCATTCACTTGATTTGATTCAGGCGCTAAAGAATCATTTAAGTCTTGAGATTGTAACTGCTCCTTTAGGCTAGAGTTTTCGTCCTTAAGATTTCTATACGCAACTACAAATAATACGAACGAAATACCCAAAAAAGCACAAATCAATATCGTAAAAAAGATTGATCTCTTCTCCTCGTCAATTATAGGCAGTAGTCTCATAAAGCTTAACCATTATAT
>CAYGIG010000022.1:0-8888 GCA_964349875.1 uncultured Gammaproteobacteria bacterium
GTTAAAAATAGGATTGGAAGACATATCAGTTTCGAGAAACTTAGACTGGGGAATAAAACTGCCGTTTGATGACAGCCAGGTTGCTTATGTCTGGGTTGATGCGCTGATAAATTACCTAACCTATGGAGATGCAGAAAAAGTCTGGCCGGCTGACCTACATATAATAGGCAAAGATATTTTGTGGTTTCATACTGTGATTTGGCCAGCTCTGTTATGGGGTGCAGGATATGAAGCTCCAAAATGTGTTTATGCGCATGGATTTTTTACAATTGCAGGGAAGAAAATATCGAAATCTATCGGCAATGTAATAACTCCAAAAGAAATGGTGGAGAAATTGGGTTCCAGTGATGCCGCAAGATATATTTTACTTTCCTCTTTCAGTCTTAAAAACGATGGGGATTTTTCGTGGAGCAAGATGTATGAAAAATACAATAATGTTTTGGCAAATAATCTTGGTAATTTTGCTTCACGGCTGGCAAAACTTTCCTCAAACGCAAAAATTTCTGATGTAGAACTGCCTAGGGCTGACGACTTTGTAATCAAAAAAGTGTCAGATTTTATTGAGAGTGCTGACATCTTTAGTTACTGTGAATATCTTGAGGATTTGTTGTCACAGCTGAATTTGGAATTTGACAGTAAGTCTCCATGGTCCAAGTCGGGAGACGAGCAAAAACAAATTTTGGAAGAACTAATGCAAAAATATTTGAAAATCGTCGAAATGTTTGAGCCTTTAATGCCAAACAAGGCTAGGGAAATAATTACTACTTTTGTAAACAGAGGAGCTGTAATGCCAGTAGAAAAGCCAATTTTCCCAAGATTAGAAAACTTGCGTGCTAGTTGATACCCATGCTCATCCTGAGCAAGATGACTTTAATACTGATCGAGACGAGGTTATTAAAAACAGCTTTGAAAGCGGCCTTTTAGCTATTATTGCGGTCGGAACTTCGATTGAAAATTCACAAAAAGTAATCGACCTTGCCGACAAGTACAAAAATATTTATCCAACGGTTGGCATTCACCCCTCAGACGGTTTAGAGGAAACTACACAAAACTATCAAGACCGGTTCGAAAACTTGATTTGTAACAATAAAATTGTGGCCATAGGCGAATGCGGTCTGGATATATACAAAGATGGAGACAGAAAAACGACCGAGTCACAGCTATTAAAACAGATCGAGCTGTTTGAGTTTCAAATCGATATGGCAAAAAAATATAACTTGCCTCTTATAATTCACTGCCGAAACGGCTGGGACAAAATATTTGAAATTATTGATCAAAAAGAATATACAACCGGAGTTTTCCATTGCTGGACTGGAGACACTCAAAGTGCCAAAAAAGCAATCGATCGAGGATTTTATATTGCCTTCGGCGGAATTTTGACGTTTAAAAACGCTGGGGAAATTGCAAGAGTTGCGAAAGAAATTGATATAAATAAAATTGTGTTAGAAACTGACAGTCCCTTTTTAGCGCCGGAAGGACTGCGAGGAAGCAGAAATGAACCTAAAAATGTTAGAATTGTCGCCCAGTTTATCGCGGAACTAAGAGGAGTAGAATTAAAAGAGATAGAAGACAGAACAACGACAAACGCTTATAAATTATTTGGTCTAAATTAATATGATTGGTGAATTAATTGCAAAATTTGTAACTTCTCACGACAGAAGCGTGCACAGGGCATTGGAAATTTTACCTGGAGCTTTTAGCTGGACTTTGATCCTTTTTCCTTTATGGGGATCATTTTGGGTGCCTCATTACGTTGCCTATTTTGTAATTCTTTTTGATATTTTCTGGTTCTATAAATCAGGTACTTTAGCCGTCACAGTCGTTCTCTCACACATAAAAATCAGGGCAGCTGAAAGATATTCATGGATGAATGATTTAAAAAAACTCCCAGACTGGAAAAAAATTCATCATGTAGTGATAATTCCGACTTTTAAAGAGCCTGAGCTGACTTTGGAAAAAGGGCTTGATTCGATTGCAATGCAGGATCTGGGACCAAAATATATTTCTGTCGTATTAGCTATGGAAGAAAGGGAGGCTGGGGCTTTGGAAAAAGGAACAAAGCTTAAAAAGAAATATGAGTCAGTATTTGCGAACTTTTTTATTACAATGCACCCAGATATTGATGGTGAAGTTAAAGGTAAATCATCCAATGAGGCTTGGGCTGGAAAATGGGTTAAAAAAGAACTGGTAGATAGAAAGAAAATGGATATCGAATATATGACAGTAACAAGCAAGGATGCCGATGCGATACTGCATAAAAAATATTATTCCTGTCTAAGCTACAAATTTCTAACCAATCCAGAAAGGCATTACAGATTCTGGCAGGCCGCAATAATGTTCTACTCAAATATCTGGAGAATTCCGGCTCCTATTAGAGTTGTCAATACTTTTTGTACTTTATGGCAGACCGCTCAGCTTATGAGAAAAGACAGAATTATTAATTATTCAACATATTCTTTATCAATGAAAATGCTGGATGAGGTTGGATATTGGGATGTGGATGTAATTCCGGAAGACTACAGACTTTTCTTTAAATCTTATTTTTGTCTAAATGGCAAAGTCGAGGTAGAGCCGGTATTCCTAAGCGTACACGCAGATGCGGCTGAGGCAAGTGGGTATATAAACACAATGATCAATCAATATGAGCAGATGAAAAGATGGGCATGGGGAGCGTCAGATGATGCATATATTATTAAAAACTGGATGATTAACCATCAGATACCTTTTTGGAAAAGGACGATGAGGGTTATTAAGGTTTTGGAAGATCATTTTCTGTGGCCAGTCAACTGGTTCGTTATTACTCTGGGTGCTAACATTCCCTTAATTCTAAACCCAAAATTTTCACAAACTGTCTTGGGTGCTAATTTGCCAAAAATAACTTTTGGACTAATGACCTTGGCATGGGTATTTTTGGTCGTAATGATAATTGTAGACTTCCGTCAGAGGCCAAAATCAGATGTGCCAATTTCTCCTATTAAAAGAATGCTGATGCCACTTGAGTTTATTTTAATGCCAGTAACAGGGTTGTTTTTTTCTGCTCTTCCCGGATTGGACGCTCACACGAGACTAATGCTGGGAAAATACATAGAATACCGAGTAACTGAGAAAGTTTAAAGTAAAGAATGTTATATTTGACTAAGTAGTCTTTTATCTGCCTTGAAAGAAATGACAAAACCGAAAAGCCTAACACTAAAAATCGAAATATTGCTGGTGTTAGCATTGGCTTTCGTTTTTATTTTAAGAATCCCCTCTTTTTTTGAACCTTTTTGGTATGGCGATGAAGGAATTTTTGGTGCGGTCGGACACGGAATGAACCAAGGCCACGCACTCTACACTCAGACTTGGGACAATAAACCCCCAATGATTTATATCTACTACAGTTTGATTTTTAAAGTTTTTGGCGCGTCAATGTTCTGGTTGAGACTGGTAACTGCGGCTTGGGTAACACTTACGGCTTTGGTCGTTTTCGATATTGTCAGAAGAGTGTTGAGTGATAAAAGAGCTTTGGTGGCAACGGTAGCGTTTGGAATCTTCACCTCATTACCTGTTTTGGAGGGTAATTTAGCTTTAACTGAAATATTAATGCTACTTCCAACTGCAATAGGATTTTGGTTAATTTTGCTCAAGAGCAGAGGTTTATTAAAAAACTTTGACGAGGTGTTTGTTTATCTTGCGGCTGGAATATGTTTTTGTATTGCCTTCTTGTTCAAACAAATGGCAATGTTTGATGCGATTGCGGCTGGAATAATTATTCTGACCACACAAGAAAGACCGATTAGAAAGGCTGCCAGCTTAACGCTTGGGTTTTTAGGAATGTTCGGTTTAGTTGTATTATATTTTTGGGCTCGAGGATCTTTAGGTGAATTTATATTTGCGGCTTATACCTACTATTTTATTTATTTGTCGGAAGGGCCGGGCCTGCCAAAGTATTTCGTAATATTTAAAATTTTACCTGCGGCCGTTGCCTCGCTTTTTGTATTCGCAAAATTTTTTACCGGCAGAAAAGTAACTTTTGCTAACGCAGCTCTGGTGTGGGTATGCTTTGCATTGATGGGAAGTATTTTTTCCGGACGCCCATACGGCCATTATTTAATACAGATCACACTTCCATTAACGCTTTTGTTCGCATCTATAAATTTTAGAAAAATAAAAATATCTGAGATCGTGGTTTCGGGATTAATATTCGGATTGGCAATCTTTGTATTAAACACAGCTTTTGGACTACAGAATTTTCGCGGAGATGTATTAAGAACGAATTATTATAAGAATTTTGTTAATTTTGCTGTTGGCGATATGAATTTTCGAGAGTACAGCAACACCTTTGACAGAAACGCGAATAAGCTTAGAAGTGTTAGTGAATACTTAACGACAAAAGGATCAAAGGACCAATATATATACATCTGGGGTGATTATTCATGGGCATATGTACTAGCAGACGCCAAAGAATCAAGCAGATATATAACATCGTTCCACGTAAAAGGACTGCCAAATGGAAGTATCGAGGTAATGGAAAGCCTTAACAAAAACAAGCCGAAATTTATTGTTAAAACTCCAAATGCAATCGGAAGTTTTGCTGAGCTGGATAAATTTATCCTAGAAAACGGATATAAATTGATAAATACAATTGAAGGGTCTGAAATATTTGCTATTTAGATATTTTAAACTACAATTTACTCACGAAATACAATACATTTATCTTGTTATTTAATGAATAATAGCTCACACCTAAAACCAAAAGTAAAACTTTTTAAATTAAAAAACGTCCGACAAGAGTGGGAAGAGGTTGACGCGGACAAGATAACAAAAATAGTTTTTTTAATTTCTGCTGTAATATATCTATTAACTTTGGGGTATTTTCTTTATAACAGACAACTCCTGCCGCCTGAACTGCCGATTTTTTATTCTAAGCCGTGGGGTCAGGAAAGACTGGCAGGATCGGACGCCGTATGGATACCAGTTGTTGTTGGGCTGATATTGCTAATAATTAACGGATTTTTATCATTAAAAGTTTTTGCGAAAGAAAAGTTTCTGCAAAAAATAATTGCATGGACAAACCTTACAACAACCGCAATGATTTCGGTAACTTTATTAAAAATAATGCGTCTTTTTGTCTAAATTTGTGACTGGAATACTTGAAAATATATTGTTTCTAGGTTTTTTGTTTTCGTTATCAATAACGCTGGTTGTAACTCCAATCGTTATTAAACTTGCAATGAAGTTTGGATTCGTCGATGATCCAAAAAAACACAAACATCCAGCGATTTTACATAAACAGATTATTCCGCGAGCGGGAGGTTTGGCAATTGGTGTTGGAATAATTTCTGCAATACTTATGTTTGTTCCTGTTAATAAACAAATTGTTGGAATAATTTCAGCCTCAATTTTAGCAATTATTGTTGGCGTGTTGGATGATAAATATGACTTAAATCCTTACATAAGGTTCTTGAGTAATTTTGCCGTTGCGGCGATTGTCGTACTTTGTGGAATTGGAATTTCTTTTATAACAAACCCGCTGGGGGGCGTAATTCAGCTTGATGATTTGATTTTAAGATTTAATATTTTTGGACCTCATTCAATAGTGGTGTTCGCGGATTTGTTCGCAATTATTTGGATTGTTTGGGTAATGAACATGCTTAATTGGTCAAAAGGTGTTGACGGGCAACTCGCTGGAATAGCTGGAATTGGTTTTACAGTATTAGGACTAACCAGTTTGAGATTTTCAGCAGCCGATCCAAGCCAAACAACGGTTGCACTTTTATCTTTTATTGCTGCAGGGGCAAGTTTTGGATTTTTGCCATTTAATTGGCATCCGGCAAAAATATTTCCCGGGTACTCATCAACAGTTCTGGGGTTTTTAATTGCGGTTCTATCTATTATGTCAGGAGCAAAAGTAGCAATAGCAGTGCTTGTAATGGCCGTACCTTTGCTAGATGGAGGCTTTACGATCGCCAGAAGACTACTTATGAAAAGATCTCCATTTTGGGGAGATAAAGGACACCTCCACCATCAATTAATTAAGTTGGGGTGGGGACATAGAAAAATTTCTTTATTTTATTGGGTCGTTTGTGTTATTTTAGGGTCAATTGCTTTAATGTCCTCTAGTGTTGAAAAGTTTTTTACAGCATTATTGGTTCTGACAGTTCTTATTGGCATGATACTCTGGATAAATTTAACGATTTGGTCAAAACAAGAAGAAAAGGACTAAACAAATTATTATTAAATATGTTAATTGAAATTTTTAGATCGGTTAGACCAAGACAATGGTTAAAGAACTTGGCTTTATTTGCTCCATTGGTCTTTGAGGGAACTTTGTTTTCAGAAGGTAATATTCTACGACTAATTCAGGGTTTTTTTGTTTTCTGTGTACTCGCCTCGTCCATTTATCTAATTAATGATGTCGTCGATATTGAGCACGACAAGCAGCACCCTTTTAAAAAATTCCGACCGATAGCAATGGGGTCTGTTCCTGTACCGGTGGCCTTATTTATTTCTATTATTGGAATAGTATTTGCACTCGTTTTTGGATATATCCTGTCTCCATACTTTTTAGCTGCTTGTATATTTTACTTAATACTACAATTGGCATATACCTTTTATTTAAAGAACGTAATACTTTTGGATGTAATGGTAATTGCAGCAGGATTTCTGTTACGTGTGTATGCCGGAGCGCTTATTGTTGAAGCCCATGTCACCGTTTGGTTTTTATTGGCAGTGGTTTGTCTTTCATTGTTTTTGGCTATTGGTAAAAGACGATCTGAGAGAACATTACTAAGCGGTACATCAAAAATAGGGGTGGTCAGGAAGACGTTAAAAGGTTATCCAAATAGTTTGCTTGACGGATTAACAATGATGTTTGCTACTGCAACATGGCTGTCTTACTCGATGTTTACTTTTTTGCAGCCACCGATATCAGGACAATCAAGCAAAACGCTAACACTACTTAGTAATTTTCTTCCTGATACGTTAACAAACACATCAAAATGGCTGATGCTGACAATTCCGTTCGTTATTTATGGGGTAATGAGATATCTGTATATTATTTATGAAAAACGAGAGGGAGAATCTCCGGAGCGCGTTCTTCTGTCGGACAGGCCAATATTGGTTGCAATAATTTTGTGGAGTCTTACGGTTTTTGCAATTATCTATGTGATTTAAAGATTTTGGATATATTCACTCGACACCCATCCGGACGTTAGTTCATCTATTTTAATTTGTACAAAATTGCTTTTTACATCCAGAACTTCAAACTCCTGACCTGGGCTGACTTGGGATATCTCGTTTGAATTAATATCTGGACCCTCACGGACTCTTAGGAAACCAGTTGGACTATCTTTAATCACAATCTTAGGCAATATAGTCTTATTCTGACTACTTTCAAGAGCAAGCTGGAAACTTGCCACCACAGAATAGTCGTTTTGAGTATGGACTCTAACTGAACGCTCTACAAATCCCTCTTTTTTGACTGTAACGCGATGATCACCAGAGGCTAGGTTGTCTATATTAATTGGCGCATTGCCTTTAAAGTCCCCATCAACAAAAACATGAGAGCTATTGGGAAAAGATAAAACTTTTATGCCATTTTTTCCTTTTACAAGATTTATGGTCTCGCCTTGAGATTTGCGGTCTTCTAGAGAAAGCTGTCGATTGATGATGCTTAAGGTATTTGGAAGTAATTTAAGCTCTTCAGTGTGATTTCCGGAATTTGACTGAATTTTTATCTGATATGTTTGACCCGCTGAAAGCTGGTCAGAAAAAAAAGGTGTTTGACCAAATTCTGTGCCGTTAATAATTACTTTTGATTGCGGATCGGAGGTTATTTGCAGAGATGCTTTGACGCTCGACACTGAATCACATCCAGAGACTAAAAATATAGACAAAAATATTATAAAGATTTTCAAATGCATAGCCGTAAAAACTAGTCCGATTCTACCTTAAATAGTCGCTTTTGACATGGTTAGAATTGACTTTAATCGTTATATATGATATTATAGGCCACTAAATCCCAAAAAAAATACTAAAATAGGGATTGAAAACTATGAATAAACAAAATATTAAACGGCCCAAAAAGCCTCATTTATCTTTGCCTTGCGCAGGCTTAAAAGCTTCGCAAGGCTTAATGCTATTCCCTAAACTGGGTAAGATTTTTGCTGAAGCAATCTCAATAATTCTTTTATTGACTGTTCTTTTTGCTATGGGTCTTTTTGGTGTAATAAAATCAGTTTTAAGAACAATTTCTTTGTACCCAAATAAGGGTAAGGTAATAAAATTTTCGTTTTTTGGCTTAGTTCTTGTTATGGTCTTTGGTCTAGTATCAATTGGTCAAAGTGAGACTAAAAAGCAGGCAAATATTCAGACTGTGATAGCTTCAAGCGAAAAACATAATGAATATGGACAGATTTCGAACGATATCGGATGGGAATCATGGGGCGAGGATTTTGTGGTCCCAGTAAGCGGATACAAAAGTCAAGGCTACCACAAAGGCCATCCTGGTATCGATTATGCGGCTGAAATATACAGCTCTATTCACCCAATTACGACCGGAAAAGTAATTCATACCGGCTGGGAATCAGGCGGATATGGAATTACAGTTATTGTAGATCACGACCACGGACTTTTTGCCAGATATGCACACATGGCCAAAACTAAAGTAAAAGTCGGAGATACGGTCAAAACAGAAACTGTAATTGGTGAGGTTGGATTAACCGGGCACACAACCGGTCCGCACGTGCATGTGGAGATTTATGACCAAAATAAAAATATTAACCCTGAGGATTTTATTCCTTTAACTCGTTAATATCCCTTAACTCGTTAATATCCCTTAACTCGTTAATAACCCTTAACTCGTTAATAACCCTTAACTCGTTAATAACCCTTAACTCGTTAATAAC
>CAYGIG010000022.1:8988-10803 GCA_964349875.1 uncultured Gammaproteobacteria bacterium
CCCTTAACTCGTTAATAACCCTTAACTCGTTAATAACCCTTAACTCGTTAATAACAACTAGCCTACCTAGGCCTTAGTTTTGGAATTTTCTTGATATTTTTGTGCTCTTGAGAGAAGTTGGATTTTTGACTTTTCGCTTGATTGAGAATCAAATCAGAGAGTTCTTCAAAAAGAACCTTTAATCTTACTGGGTCAGCGACTTTTTCCATAACGATTGCATGTTTGTCATATCCGGCAGTCACAATATCAAGATCACCCGAATTATAAAGAAAACGCTCCAAAAAAGATTGCTCGACAGTCACGTGGGTGACTCGGCTTATAGGGGCAGACGTAACTTTTTTGGAAAAAAACCCTTCGATAATAATAAAACGCCTGTTGGTAATGGCATAACTGATTTCTCTATTCTTCCGAAGAATTGCCAATAATTTGGGCAGACCGAAGAGTAAAAACGCCAGAGGTGTCCAGAGAATCATCTGAATAATGTAGTACCTTCTGCTTATACCGCTAAAATATACAACCTCCTCATCGATTGTTAAATATTTTTTTAGTTTTTTTATTTCTTTGGCTGATGGTTTTTTGACACCAAGTCGGGAATAGTTCATTTCTTGTTTATTATAAACTGATCTATTCCACAAATAGGGAAAAATTAAATTTTTAAATTTCTGAAGATAAGATTAACGGTCCAGGTCTAGGATCTGTACTGGTACTTTCTACCTCAAATGATTCCAGTGTGACAATAACGGCATCATAACTTGAAAAATTTGAGTTTGGCAGGCTGAAAGTTAGGGTTTGGTATTTTCCTTCATTTGCAAGTGTTCCAAGAGGCTGGGTAAACGGCGCAAGATCAAGATTCCTTTTATAGGAAAGGTTATTGTAAAAATAACCAAATTTTTCGTCAGAATTGGAGTTATTGGATTTTCCCGGACCGCCGTTTAGACCAGCATCAACCAGATAAGCCTGAAGATTTGTGTTTTCAGGTAGGGTTAAATTTTTGAGATCGATGTCTATTTTTATCTTTCCACTCTGAATATCAATATTGGCATTTCCACTAATTCCATCCAGTTTTGAGCTAATTGCTAATGGGGTCTGGGTAAGCTTGTAATCTTTACCGTTGACCGCATTTTTGATAGTGATATTCTCAATAACTGAGATGTCCGGGGTGCGGTTTTTGGAATAAATATAACCAATTACAATGCCTATAAAAATTAGGGATAAATATATTAGCAACGACGACCTATTGATACCAGAATTTTTACCCTTATGTTTTGCCATAAATAACTGGATTTTGATAAGTTAAAGAATTTAAAAACTATTTAGACAAACAGATACCTTCTATCAGCTATTTGTCCAAGATTATCATAATATTTGGTGAAAAAGACAAGAAGATAATCAGGGAATTTACATTCCCATATCGCCCATGCCACCCATGCCCGACATTGGGTTTTTATTGTCCTCGGGTTTTTCAGTAATTAAGGCTTCGGTCGTAATGACCATTATCGCAACTGAAGCAGCATTTTCAACTGCGGTTCTGGTTACTTTTGCAGGGTCAACAATACCAGAGGTAAGCATTGATTCAAAATTGTTAGTCATTACGTTAAAACCAGTGTCGTCGGTCTTTGATTCTATTTCTTTAATAACCCATCCAGCTTCAACTCCGGCGTTTAAAGCAATCCACCGCAATGGTTCAATTAAGGCGGCTTTGATAATATTAATACCGATTGCCTCATCGTCGTTGGCTGCTTTAAGCTTAGTCAGGGCCTTAGCTGCACGAACAAGTGTGACTCCTCCTCCTGGAACTATCCCCTCCTCGAGAGC
>CAYGIG010000023.1:0-10296 GCA_964349875.1 uncultured Gammaproteobacteria bacterium
TCTTGTTGTTAAAGATTCGATTGCATGTTAAGAGATTCAAAATTGAATTAAAAAAACTTGAATTTGCGGGAGTGCTATTTTGGGAAATAGTGAGCTCTTTTATAGCATCGTCAATTTGTGAACTTTTCCAGCCGGCTTTAATTAAAATTGATTTGATGGTTTCGTTTGACGTGCCAAGGTGATACTGATTTTTGATGTATTCAGACAGTTTTGGTTCGATCATTTGGGCAGTGTTTTTTTGGCTAAATTAATTTTACACTACTAACTTAATATACATTTGTGGGCGAGAGAGGACTCGAACCTCCAAGGATTTTACTCCACACGCTCCTAAGGCGTGCGCGTCTACCAATTTCGCCACTCGCCCTCGTCGGAATGGATTCCATTTTGACGAATTTTGACTTAATGCCAAAACACGTCTTGCATTTCATCATTCCTCCTCTCCCCTTCGAAATCAAAGATTTCGCGGGGACCCCATTTTGCGAAATTGTGGCAATTTCGCTGGAGTACTAATTTTGAACTGGTCTTAGCCAGATTCAAATCATATTAATTTTTTAAACCCAACGATTTGTGGCACTTTGCCAAAATCGTTTGGTATTTTATCTCTAATCTGGTGGGCACCGAGGGATTCGAACCCCCGACCCCCCCGGTGTAAACGGGGTGCTCTAACCAACTGAGCTAGGTGCCCAAAAGTTTCTAAAGCCGATTTTAACTGATAGCGATAATTTATTCAAAAGAAAAGAAGCCGTACTGTCCCTTGCGGGATAATACGGCTTTAGGATGTACATTTGTCAGGTGCGTTTAAACTTGCACCAACTGATGTTTTCTTAGCTGATTTGTGGCGTCATTGACCTCTTTAATAATCATCAGTGCCGCTTCACGCCTAGTGTATGGTGGTGGCGGAAGCAGAACAGGACCGCCGATGATGATCTTGTTGGCACCGCCTGCAACTGCTTCTGTTGGCGTGACAGTTTGAGTGTTGTCTCCAGTGTCTCCGTACCAGTGAGGTCTGATGCCTGCACCGTAGATTTCGAGCGGCAGGTCTTTGACAGTGCCGCATTCCCACCCGCCGACGATGATTGCATCAGCGCCCGCTTCGGCTGCCATTTCGGCAAAGATGCGGACCTGCTGGGCTCTGGTTCGACTGTAGATTCTTAGACAATCTTCATCCGAAAGTGAAGTGTTGACTGTTGCCACGACGACTTTGCAATCGCCGCGGTTTTCGACGGCAGCCTTGAGGCTTTTAACACCGGAGCTTGGATTGACAGTGAATGCGACAGGCTGGTGAACATCCCCCAATGCTTTGGCTGCCATGGCGACAACTCGGGGTATGTCTCCGAGCTTGATGTCGAGCATAATTGGTGGCGTGCTGCCATAGCGGACTTGGTTGGCGTTGATCATGACTGGTCCGACACCAACACTGGTGCAGATTTCCGCATCGATCTTGATACTGAAAACCTGTTCAGGTTTGCGCGTGTAAAGTTCGTTGTAGAAGTCGCCGAGGTGGTGCAGATGTTGGATGCCGTGTGTGGAGAAGATGACTCGAGATGAGTCAAATGCCGGCATGTTCCGTTTTGCGTATCCTGTTGGCATGAAAAACTGTTGTCCTCTTTCTGACAATATTTGATTTTATAAGGTGCGCGCTAACTGTTAATGAGCCGCGAACGATTTTATCACAAAAGATTCGAAAATAAAACTATAGGATATATAATACTTAAACTCAAATCATTGACAGGATGAGAGAAATTGCACTCCTAGCTTCGTTACAAAAAATCCCTTCACGCATACTTAATTCTTGTACTTGTTTTAGATTTAACCAAATCAAATTTTTATTAAATTTTTTAATTTGACCGACATCAATTAAGCTGTATTTGCTTTTATCTTTAAAAAATCTGCCACCTTCATCTGACTGCCAACAGCTTTTGATTGTTTTGCCTCTAGTTAACGATGATCTAAGCGGTCCTAGTTCCACGTGATTATATAGTCCAGGCTCCTCCCACAATTCAAAACAAAAATATAAAATCTTGTTAAATCTTCCGCTGTATAGAATGTAATTCCCTGATTTATAGCTTTTTATAAATGGCTGGTCCCATTTTTCTATTTCCCTATTTTTGGTTTGAACTTTTATATGAATAATTTTAAATCCGTCTTTATTTTTTGAATTTATTTCAGTGTTTCCGCTGGTGAAGCTCTTAACTTTACCAATTGGGATTGTTATCGTTTTAGGAGAGTTTTCGGAAAGTTTGTTTAAAAGTGACAATATTTTTTTAGAAGATAATATATTTGTATTTGTGAGATATGACCTTTTAAGCTCTTGAACAAACTTGTCTTTTTGGTTGAATATTTCGTCTCTAACTAATTTTTGCCAATCAGAAGTAACCAACACTGATCTTGAATCTGTGTTCACTAAATAGTTTTGTGCAAGTGCCTGACACAACAATCTGACCTTCACCCACTTAAAGTTTGGGGGTGTGGGGAGCTTTTTATTTTCAACAACAATAACGTTTTTATTCCTTTTGTTAAAAAATCTTGTTCCCTGCTCACTTTGTAACGAGACTGATAAAGTATTTTTGCTTTTGTCGCTAAAAAATAATGCAAATAACGGCAAGTCACCACCATGAACTTGATCCAGATTTGATCGTGTTGCCTGACAAGTGGGTGCAATTTGAGCTAGTCCGACATTCCCCGGTTCAACTTTTGCTTGTATCAATATTTCGTTACCGTTTTTATTTCTGTGAAGGATGAACCCAAGTGTACCGATTTCCCATTGGTCCATAAGTAGTTGCTGGTGTGTATTTTTACTGTTTTCCCATTCCACTCCAATTACTTTAAAAAAGCGGTTGCTTTTATGAGTAATTACCTCGTTGTCGTAATTCCATTCAAGCGACTTTGAGAAAGGGATTTTTTTAGTATGACAGGATGATTCCAAAGCACAGTTATGAATCCACCCTTTTAATTCTGGAAGATTCATTTGGAAGAATTTGATAGATCTAATTTTACTTTTCCTTTTATCGAAATATAATTTTGGATAAAAGATGTGCCAAAAAAAGTTGTTAGTATTTGACGATTTTGCGGATTAGCCAAAAGATCATTTCCAAGTTGAGTGGCAAATAATAAATGAACAGGACTCCCGATTTGCCAGCATTTTTGAATCAGTCTTCCCTGTTGGATGATCTTAGAGGGTATATGACTTTTTAGTTTACCGGGTATGATTTTCCCCATTTGATTTATTATTGGTTCTTGGGAATATCTAGACAGAACTTGAAGTAGTTCGATGCTACCTCGATTTGTTGATTGAACGGAAGGTCCAGAAAAATTTTTCCCTTTTATGATTCGCATCTGTGTAAGTTTTTGGGGCAGTATATACAGGTCTGAAACAGCAGCTATTCTGACCCACATGTCAAAATCTGACAATTGAACCAAACTTTCATTAAATGCACCGACTCGGTCTAATATATCCTTTCTTACAAGTGCTGAAGAGATACACAAACAATTTCCTTTTATTAAAAAATGTTTTAACCATTCAATTCTGTTTTTGTTGGTGGTTTCAAATATATGCTCTGCCCAGGAATTTTTTATGATTTGAGAATTTTTATCTATTAGTTTGACTTGAGTAAACACCGCTCCGACTTTGGAATGAAGTTCTAGATACTCTAGTTGCTTTTCTAGCTTATATTTATCCCAAACATCATCGGAATTTTGAAAGGCTATATATTGGCCTTTAGCGGACTTTAGACCAATATTTCTTGGGTGAAACCTTCTGTTTTCTTTAAGTTGGATTACTTTTAATCTCTTGTCTTTTAACTGAGTTACAACTTTTGGTGTTTTGTCTGTAGAACCATCGTCAACAACAATTACCTGAATATTTTAATGAGATTGATTAAGAACAGATTCCACTGCCTGTTTAACGAAGGCTTCGTGATTATAAGACGCAATTATGACCGAAATAAGTTGTTTGTTTTGCATCAGTAAAGATTATAGCAATCTAGTGGGCTAATTGGATTCTAATGTTTTTGAAAATTTTGTCGTTCTTCCCTCTTCACTTTTTCACTTTGTTTAAAAGTGCCGAGGGTCAGAATCGAACTGACATGGCGCGTTTTTCAGACGCGTGCATTGACCAACTTTGCTACCTCGGCTTTGCTCTAAGGAGACACCAAGGTTTCTCCTTAGTATTCCTCTTCCTAGAAGGAAAGTTTTTGCCAGGCAGAGCCTGTTCAAAAACCGAATTTATTATTTTAAATATCGATGAATTTTGATGAAATCAAAACTCGTTTTACATTTCATCATTCCTCCTCTCCCCTTCAAAATTTTAGCAAATTTTGTGAAGGCATCGTTTTGGGAAATTAATACTAGAAAAAATCTAAAGATTTTTTCTCTTCCTTGAAACTCAAAGGTGATTTTAGCAGACTAATTGCTTTGGCTACAAGATTAGAATTATTTGTTTCTAAGCTGAAATTTTTGTCTAGTCCGTTTTTGAACCACGGTGTCGGTCTTGGATGAAGACAATTGTTAGAATAAAAACCAATATTAGAACGCTTAATATTCCATAGGTTGCAACCTTTTGGTTGTAGCGATAAACCATCGAAGCAAGCTCATACAGAAGAATGGATATGGAAATAAACATCGAACCAAAAAAGGAGCCGGTAACAATTCTGTATGAACTGCGTTTGCGGCCAAGCATGACGAACAGAACAGTTGCAAAAACAAACAGCGGAATGTTTACGATGGCCGAGATAACGAGCCTGTTGCTTTCGTAAGGAAGAAGTTCTGATTTTTCGAAGGCATTGTTAGCGTCTTCGTATGAGACGTAATCAACACCATTGTAAGAGTAGTTTTTTTCGTTTGTTTGATATTGTGTGGCTGGAAAATTCAGATTGACATTGCCGTTACGTTCAAGTGTTAACGGTTTGATTTTTTCATAGCTTGGTCGAATGGGTCTGGTGCCGTTATAGAGGGTGTTTAAGTCGTTGATGAAAAATTGGACAAAGTAAAGAAGACAAACTGCAAGCAAGATTGATACTAAAATTCCAACAGCTGAAAAATTATTTGTTTTACTGCTTTTGTCCATTTTCTATTGATATAGATTCATATTCGGACAAATGTTTATGTTTGTCAATATTTTTACTGAGTGAGAGGATGGTTGATTGTATTAGATTTTTTGATTTTTATCGCAATATGTCTTAAATATTCTAGAGGTATGTGAGTATTGCGCCTGAACTGAGTTGCAGGTAAAATTGGCGGGCACATTTTGAAAAAAAGTTTAGCGAAATTTGATTTCGCGGGGAGTCTTCGTAAATTCAATCTATTTTAATTTACTACGACGCTCCCGCATAATCAAAGATTATGCGGGAGTAGTACAGTGGTAGTACGCGTCCTTGCCAAGGACGAGGTCGCGGGTTCGAGTCCCGTCTCCCGCTCACAAGTCAAACTTGCTCTGTTTAGTTTTGAGTAGTACATTCTCCTTCATCTCTACTGGTTTTACTGTGAACGCCTTTTGACGAGCGATGGTGATCCCGTTTCCTCTTTCTTTTCCCTTTTCCTATCTCTCAATTTCTTTTCGAGGATCTTTTTTTTGCGAGCGGGCATGGATTTTCTGCTAAGAAAAGAGCGAGCAAAAAATGAAAGAGAAAAATCTCGCCGGGATTTTTAGCGTGCCTAGAAAGAAAATTGAAAAAATAATGTTTCTTCGCAGAAGAAAACTCTCTTGGTATGAGGGGTGTTAAATAATTCTGCTTCTCTGCAAAAGAAAACTTCCGTGTTTCTACGAAATAGAAAACTTCACTTAAATATCAGATATTTGAAGCAGATATAGTTAAGCGGAACGACACAAGCTGTATTCATAATCGATACGATAAACACATTTATTCCCAGAGAAAGAAAGATTACTGTTGTGAATTTGATGACAATTAGATCGGCGGCGGCTAAGAGCGAGTATTTTATAAATCTCCATAAAGTCATTTTTGATTTGAAAGTGAAGGACGTGTTGATTAGAAATCCGAATATTATTGTTAGGGCAGCGGCAAAAAGAACGGACCATATTTTGGAAAGATTCGTTGATACCAGAATAAGAGCTAGAACAAGATTGTTGAATATTACCGTAATTGTGCCTGTAATTAAGTATTTTCCGAAAGTTTGTTTGTGGTTGTGAAAAATTTTTATTAGCTTGTTTCTCATTAGCATTGAAATAAGTCTATAGCTTAAATACAATTACCTAGTTTATGTTAAACGATTAACTGTGAAAAGTACCATAAAATCATTGTCTATATTTTTACCTGCTTATAATGAAGCGGCAAATATCGAAAGATCTGTCAAAATTCTGCTTAGTTCTGTTGTAGACATAAAAAATGTCGAATTAATTGTTGTTGATGATGGTTCTAGTGACACTACCCCGGAACTTGTCAGAGAAATGATAAAGAAAGATGTCAGAATCAGACTTGTTAGGCATAGGACTAATCTAGGTTATGGTGCGGCAATCGCTACAGGTTTTAGAGCGTCAAAAAAAGATTGGATATTTTTTGCTGATAGCGACGGTCAATTTAATTACAAACAGATCAAAAAATTTATTCATTCATCGGGCCAATTTGATCTAGTCATTGGTTACCGTGAGAAAAGAGCGGATCCTTTTATTCGCCTGGTTAACTCCAAAATCTATAATTTGGCGGTTAAGATTATTTACCGATTTTGGGTTCGGGACGTTAATTGCGCATTCAAGCTTATGAGAAGTGATGCCTATAATAGTATTAAGCCGATAGCAAGCAGGGGCGCTTTGGTTTCTGCGGAAATTCTGATTAAAGCAAAAAGAAAGAATCTAAGGATTCTGGAACTGCCGGTTGTACATAAACCCCGTAAAAAAGGGGTTCAGACTGGGGCTAACTTAAAAGTAATATTAAGGTCATTTAGAGAAATTATTGAGTTAAGAAATAATTTATGAAAAAACGGGTTTTAGTAACCGGCGGTGCGGGTTATATTGGTTCGATAACGCTTGTACAGCTACTTGAGGGAGATTATGAGGTTTGTGTCGTTGACACTTTGGAACGAGGTTATCAGAAAGCCCTAAACCGAGTTAGAGAATTAACTGGAAAAGATTTTAAGTTTGAGAGGTTTGATGTTCGGAATGAAAAAAAATTACTAAAATTGTTTAAGGATTTTAGACCAAGTGCAGTTATTCATTTTGCATCTTATAAGTCGGTTGGCGAAGCGGAGAAAGAACCTGACAAATATTTTGATAATAATGTTGGTGGAATGCAAACAATACTCACGGTAATGGAAAAGACGGGGGTAAAAAAGATTATTTTTTCTTCAACGGCTGCTGTTTATGGAAATGGTGTTATGCCTCTGTCTGAAGACTCCCCTACTAGTCCGCTAAATGCTTATGGGCAGTCCAAACTAAGAATGGAGGGACTTGCCAGAAAATATGCCGGCAAAGGCATCTCTTCTGTTGCTCTACGGTATTTTAACGCAGTAGGAGCTCACGTTAGTGGTGAACTTGGGGAGGACCCCTCTCGTTCGACCAACTTACTGCCTTTGGTGATGCAGACGCTAGTTGGCAAAAGAACAGAAATATTGTTGTTCGGAAACGAATTCAACACAAAAGATGGTTCGCAGGAAAGGGATTATATTGATGTGTATGATTTGGCTAAAGCGCATATTTTGGCTCTCGAAAAAGATATGAATGGATTTGAGGCGATTAATCTCTCGACCGGCAAGCCGACAAGTTGTTTGGAAGTATTTAAAAAATCAGAAAATGCTTCGGGTAAAAAGCTAAACTTTCGAGTTGTCGAGCCGAGAGCTGGAGATCCTGAAGTTTTGTATGCATTTAATAAAAAGGCAAATGATTTTTTACAGTGGCAACCAATAAAAACAATTAATGATTCTATATTGGATCAGTGGAATTGGACACAAAAAAATCCTGACGGGTATGCGAAAACAAAAAAAATTGACTAATTATTTCTCAAGAATTTTTTTTAATAATCCCTTGCTTCTGGCCACTGGTTTTGTGGCTATGTTTATACTGGCAAGAGTTGTTCATTATGAACAGTCGCTCAATTTTTCGTTCGATCAAGCTGATGTTTCCATTCGTGCTCTAGAGTTGTTTCAAAATAAAGAACTCACTTTCACTGGACCGGTCGCTTCAATGAATTATCAAGGCCATCATTTGATTCAAGGGGTTTTGATTTATTATTCTCAATTGGTATTTTTAATTATCGGTGGCTTTGACCCGGTCAAATCGTCAATGGCGTTTATGTTGTTTAGTTCAATGTCTGCTGCGGCGTTATTTTACGGGGTAAAAAAGATTGCCAATTTGCGTGCGGCTATTGCGGTGACAACAATCTACTGTCTGTTGCCTTTTTTTATTAATTATTCAAGGTTTTTTTGGAACGTTAATTTTGTATTAACTCTGACGCCTTATTTTATTTTGACACTTGGATTTTATTTGCAGAAGCGAACCTTGGGGAAAATATTTTTGGCCGGTCTGGTTTTGGGTATATTAATACAGTTCCATTACCAGGTGGTCTTGGTGATGCTTGCAGTACTGATATTTTTGGTGAAGTTTGTAAAAATTAGTTTCAAAGAATTTTTAGTATGGGTTTTGGGTGTCGGCGTGGGAATGTTCCCTATTTTAGTTTTTGAGCTGAGGAGCGGTTTTTATAATTTTCAAACTGCACTAGCAATGTTGACCCATCTGTCTGAAATTGAGGTTGTGTCGGGAGGCGGAATTTTAAAATCACCTCACTATTTTTTGGGGTTTATGCTGCTGTTATTAACGATGTTGGTGTACCTGATTAGAAGAAGAATCAATAATAGTCATTTGGTTTTATTATTTCTAGGATTAGTTGTTTTGTTCTTCGTTCAAATCTTTCCATCGAGCAATACAGCATTTGGAATGAGCAAAAATTGGAACTACCCGTCAGAGAAAAAGGTTTTTGAGACAATTATTAACTCAGGGATTGCCAGCGATTATAATGTTACAAATTTGGTTTATGACTCCAGGGCTACCACGATAAAATATTTGTTGAAAAGAGCAGACGTTCAAATTGATTATGACGATTATTATCAAAATAAATTTCTGTTCGTAGTCGATCAAGACGAGCGGTTTATAAACAATGAAGCTTATGAAATAAATAATTTTCGGCCGTTTAGAATTGTTGATGTTTGGGTTATTAACGACGTGTATAAACTTTTTTTTCTGGAGAGAATTAGTGAGTGATATTTATTTGCATTGTGATAGACTTTGATATCTATGAAGCAGTCTGAATTGTCAATTGTTTGTCCAGCCTACAATGAGTCCGATAATTTGCCAGAGCTGGTTAAGCAAATCAGTAGTAATCTCGGTTCAAAAATAAACTACGAATTAATAATTGTTGATGACGGGTCAACTGATCAAACGATTTCGATTCTGAAAAAACTTGGTGTAAAAAATAAACGTTTAAAGTACATAAGTTTAGCTAGAAACTTCGGTCACCAGAAGGCGCTTTTGGCGGGTATTTTTAACGCCAGCGGAAACATAATAATCACAATGGATTCGGATCTTCAACACTCTCCTAAGTATCTAATCCAAATGTATAAAAGTATTCAAAACGGAGCGGATATGGTTGTAATGCAGAAGAAAAATATAAAAAATGAAAGTCTATTTAGGGCAATTAGCAGAAGTTCGTGGTATTTGTTCATGAGTCATTTTTCGGGAGTTAGGGTTATTCCTAATGCCAGTGACTTCAGAGCGTACAAAAGGTGGATAGTTGATTATATTAAAGATAGTAATGATTCCGATCCGATAATTCGAATTTTGTCTGTTCAGGTTGCGAGAGAAATAAAAATAATTCCATTTGTTCCTTCGAAAAGATTTGCCGGTTTAAGCAAATATACGTTGAAAAAATTAATGAAATTTGCTTGGGATGGTGTGATTCAGTACAGTACTTTGCCAATAAAGCTGTTTTTTGTAATGGGAATTATTTTGATTGTGATTTCTTCAGCTTATAGCTTATATGCAGTAGTTGAGAGGGTCGTTAACCCCTCTTCCAGCTCTGGAGGGTTTACTTCTATTTTTCTTTTTATGACACTCTCAAATAGTATGATGATTACCTTTTTGGGCTTTTTGGGAATGAAGCTTGTAAGACTTGAGGCAGAAGTTAAGAAGCGGCCGATGTTTGTAATCAGGGAAAAATTTAATTTCTAATTATGGTTTGTGATCTTTGCGGAAACAGTAATTGGAGTAAATATTCAGTACGATTGATTCAGTGCAGTTTTTGCGGATTGGTAATAGCGAAGGAAAAATATTTTAATTTTGATATTGATATAGTT
>CAYGIG010000024.1:0-10286 GCA_964349875.1 uncultured Gammaproteobacteria bacterium
TAACAGAATTAGGAACACATGGTATTTGTATAAATTATGACTTTCAATAAAATTCCAAATCAGGTTCACGAAATTTTAGACAAATTTAAAAAAGAGGGATTCGAGATTGCAGTCGTGGGGGGAGCGGTGCGTAATTTAATTCTTGATCAAGATGCTACCGACTGGGATTTTGCGACAAATGCAACCCCTGAGGAAATTCTCGCAATTTATGACGGATTTTATGACAATGATTTTGGGACCGTCAGAATACGGGTAGAGAAAAATGAATATGAAGTAACAACTTATAGAAGTGAATTCGGATATTCTGACAGCAGACGACCAGACAAAGTTGTATGGGGTAAGAGTCTTGAAGAAGATCTGTCGAGGCGTGATTTTACTATTAATGCAATGGCTTTAGTCAGTGGAGAAGAAAAAGGGCAAATGGATTTAATTGACCCATTCGGAGGAGGGGACGACATAAATACAAAAACGATTAAGGCGGTTGGAATTGCGAAAGATCGTTTTAACGAAGATGGTCTTAGAATAATGCGGGCAATTAGACTAGCTATACAGCTAAATTTTACAATCGAGCCTCAGACTTTCTTAGCACTTACACAGCTAAACGAAGTATTAAGGAGGATTGCTAACGAAAGAATTCGCGATGAGTTTCTAAAAATTTGTAAATGTTGCGATAGCTATGAACATTTTATGCTTATTTACGATTCAGGAGTTATGAATATCATCCTGCCAGAACTTGCCGCATGTGTCGGAGTAGAACAAAAAAGTCCCAAACGTCATCACGAATTTGATGTATGGAAACATAATGTGATGTCAATGATTACCTGCCCTTCAAATGAAGCTATCGTAAAGTTTGCAGCTTTGATTCACGATATAGGAAAGCCATTGGTGGCAGATATTACTGAGGAGGGTGTTAGGACTTTTTATAATCACGATATAGTAGGTGCACAAATTGCCAGACAGATTGCTTTGCGGTGGAACATGTCAAAGATCGACTCAACCAGAATAACAAAACTAGTCAGATGGCATCTGTTCTCGATAAACGAATTTCAGACTGATAAATCTATTAGGAGATTTATCAGAAATGTCGGCGAGGAAAACGTTAATGATTTAATGGACGTAAGAACAGGAGACAGATTGGGAAGCGGCTCAACTAGAGAAAGCTGGAGGCTTAAAAAGTTTAGAGAAAGAATCGAGGAAGTTAGCAAGACTTATTTTGAGATTAAGGATCTGAAGATAGATGGTCACGATGTGATGAAAATATTTAATTTAAAGCCAGGCCCTGAAATTAGAAAGGTTTTAGACAATGTTTTTGAAAAAGTTGATTCTGACGAATTAAAAAATGAGAAAATAGTCTTACTGAAATATCTAGAACAGTTAAGATCGACGAATTTTTTGGAAAAGAATTAGCATCGGACTTGCTACAAAAATCGAAGAGTAAGTTCCGCTTACAACACCTATTAATAGAGCGACCACAAACCATTTAATTGTAGCTCCTCCAAATATTACCAGTGCCGTTAGCACAAATACCACAGTCAGAGATGTACTTAATGATCGAATAACGGTCTGTTTGACTGAGTTATCTAAATTGATAATAAAATCCCTTTCTGGGTGCATGATTAAGTTCTCTCTTGCCCTATCAAAGGTCACAATTGTATCGTGAACTGAAAAGCCAAATATTGTCAAAATTGCGGTCACGAACAAAGTGTCGACTTCGGCCCCAAATAGTTTACCGAGAATTGCGTAAATACCTATGGTAATTATTACGTCGTGAAGAAGCGCAATAATGGCTGAGACACCAAACGCTAAAGGCGTCGTTGGTTTAGGAACTTTGCGGAATGCCCAAGTTAGATAAATAATTATGGCAAGAAGCGCAAGCCCCATCGAAACGAATGCCTGTTTAGTGATTTCTTTGGAAATACTAGGTCCAACTATTTCGAGATTTTGTTCTATGGGTTTATAACTTTCTAATTCTTTACTTAGGTTTTTAATGCTCTCAGCGGTGGTAGGTTTAAACCTCATTTGGTAACCCTTCTCGCCAATTATTTGGAGACTTTCTAATTCGTTCGAGGTTTTTTTTGCAGCGTTTTCAACAACGGTTCTTTCGGGTAGATTTTCAAAACTCAATTCGTACTTCGTGCCTCCTGTGAAATCTATCCCAAGTTTTAATCGAAAAGTAAAAATTACTACAATTGAGAGCAAAAAGAGGATTATTGAAAAATAAAATAAAATATTTCTTAGCCTGTCAAAATTATTCATATTGATTAGTTAGCCGATAAAACATCTTCCAATATTTCCTGTTCGATCTGAGTCTTGATTTCGTCGATTTGAATATCGAACTTAGCAATTCTTGCGGTTAAAAAGTTTTTTGTTTTTTTATCATCACCCTCTGAAAGAAGCTGGAGAAGCTTTTTTTTATCTTCTTCAGGCAACAAGGATAGTAATTTATCTAATAGTTTTGTCTGGTAAAGATTTGCAATAAGCGGCCAGACTTTTTCTATCTGTGATTTATTTAAGGATTCTAAATTTAGTTTTTTAATCAGGCTTTCGGGTTTGATTGAGATCAACATATATTTATTGCTTTTCAATAATTTATATTAACAGGTCCTAAAGGAATTTTATTTTCAGGGTCTTCGACGAAGAATAGAAGTATCTCCCCTTTTGCCGGCTTGTCCCAAGCTCTCATATATTGCATTATTTCCGGCGACCCGCCATACGCTTTTCCAACCCATTCAGCGGGACCTGCATCTCCAATAACACCTACAACAGCCTTACCATTAACAGGGTTAAGTGCCACAACCTTGCGATATTTGAACCATTTATAAGCCTCTTTAACATTACCTTTCCAATTCGGAGACAAAAATGTTTGTACGGCAAAGTAATATTTTTCTTTTTGTATTAAATCTTGAGTCAAGGCTTGTTTGGATGGAGCAAAATATCCCCAAGCACTTTTTCCTGGAGTCATTCCTGACTTGGCATACCTAGAAAAATCATCTGGATTGGGTAGCTGGTCGGAAATTGTATCACCAGGGTATCTTGGCATATGCTGCTCGCCACCAATTTTTCCATAACTTTTATTAAGCCTGAAACCTTCCAGTTCAGGCGTTGCTTTAACATTGGCCAGATTAGATACCATCGCCGACAGTTCCTGTGCTTGATTGCCCGTAACGCTCGGATTTGACAGAAGACTTTGTTGAATAGCGACAAGAGCTTCGGCGTTGTTAACCACGGGTACCTCAGCAGGTATCTGATCAATGTTTTGGGTTACAGAATAATTAGTAACGGTACTTGCCGCGGTTGGTACGGCTGGAAGCATTGAGGAGGTCAGCATGGCTGCTGACAGTACCGGGACTGAAACAAAGTTAACCAATTTTGGAAAAAGATTTTCGACAGGAATTCCTACACTAGCAGCCCAACTAAGAGCCGCTTGATGTTTTTCATTCAATAGCTCTACAGCCTTTTTTTGGCCTGACTCAAGTGCTGTAAATAGTTTTTCAAAAAAATCCGGGGCAGCTTCTAACTTTGTTTTATTTGTTATATGTCTTTCGGCAGGTGCTTCCATAATTTTAGTGATAAAAAATTCTTAAGAGTCTTCTGGTGAGCGAAACGGCAGAAAACATCGACACCAAAACTCCAATTGCCAAAGTTAGAGCAAATCCTTTAACAATCGATGAACCGAAGTAAAAAAGAATTGCAGCTGTAATTAGTGATGAAACGTTTGAGTCTCTAATTGAGCTCCAAGCCCTAACAAATCCTAAATTAATAGCAACTCTAGTATCTCTGCCTCGATTTTTTTCTTCTTTGATTCTCTCAAATATTAAAATATTGGCATCGACCGCCATGCCGATAGAAAGTACAAAACCTGCAATTCCTGCCAAAGTCAAAGTAATAGGAATGAATTTGAAAATAGCAAAGGTGAGCAATGTATAGAAAATTAGAGCAACAGACGCAACTACTCCCAACCAGCGGTAGTAAAAAATCATAAAAATGATAACCGAAACCAAACCTACCAGAGTGGCGATTAAACTTCTTTGCAGGGATTCACTTCCGAGAGTTGGTCCAACATTGGTCTGTTTAATAACTTCAATCGGAGCCGGAAGTGCTCCTCCATTTAGAAGGTTAGCTAAACTTTTTGCTGTTTGGGCATCAAAGTTACCACTGATTTGGGCGGTTCCGCCGCTAATTTTTTGTTGAACGGTTGGCTCAGTAATAAGCTTGTCGTCTAGGAAGATTGCAATCGGTTGTCCAATGTTACGACCAGTAATATCCTCAAACTTTTTAGCCCCTTCGGACGTAAACTCTAACGAGATCACGTACCCTCCAGTCGAGGCAATCTTTTGAGAGTTACCTGACGCTGATGTGGCAATAGCTCGTTTGAGATCCTTACCTGTTAATTCTGTGTCTTTGTATCTGTCATTAAGATTAGTTAGGTTTGCCGAGGCGGTTGCATCCTTACCGACATCTGAGAGCTCTTTGTATTTTAGCTGTGCTGTTGAACCGATAAGAGTTAAAGCCTGATTGACATCGGAAATACCTGCCAGTTGAACATTAATTCTGTAATCATCACCGACCTTGGCGGTTTGTATTACTGGCTCAGAAACCCCTAACCCATTTACACGTCGCTCGATAATATCTCTAGCTGACAGCAGGGCAGCATCACGATCAGAGACAGGTATTTCGTCTAATTTAAGTCTTAATGTGATATCTGCACCACCTTGCAGATCTAGGCCAAGCTTTGGTTCTAAATCCTTTTGAAAATTTAAACCAATTCTTGATAGGTTTATTTTTGGGTGCACCACAAAAACATTAATATCGTGCCCAAAGGCGCTAAATTTAACCGGAATACGCGGAATATCGACTGCAATGACGGTGACGAATAAGAGAAGGATGCTTAAGGTTGCAAAATGCCTGAAGGTAAATCTGAACGGAAAAAGCAGGATTTTTTTTGGGCCCTTTAATAGGGCGCGTTTTTTGAATACCATTCCTTTAGGATACAACAGGAGCCTTAGCTCGCAACAGGTCCTCTTCGTCGCCAATTAGCATGATACGCGGCGATCTGAGAACCTCTTCTATAAACGGATCGGTACGGTTTTTTCGAAACGCAAATTCATCTTCTGTCATTGGAGTAAAGTTTATTTCCCTATCAATTCTGACTTCTTCGTCCCTTACGATTTTGGCAAGATCAGTTAGAGCAACGTCTCCAATTACCAATAAATCAATTTTGTCGGGATTGTAAGCCTTACCTTTGGCAAAAGAAAGTGAGAGTGTAGCAAATTTTATTTTACCAAGCTTTGATTTGTTTTTGACAATTTTACCGCCCAATCCGGAAGTTTTATAAACCATCGAGAGTAGATCTTGATAAAGAATATTATCGGGACGAAAAAAATAAACTAATCGATTAGCACGACGTTCGGAAGTCAAAAATCCAGAATCCTCAAGGTGGGCAAGCTCTCTACGAACCGCATTAATCTCTTCGTCAATTCTTCTTGTGATCTCCCTAACATGAAAAACCTCATTTGGGTTAGTAAGAAGAAGTTCCAAAATTTTAACCCTGACTTTAGAAACAATAAGATATTTGAGCATTTTTACAGTTATGTTGAAAAATTGTACAACTATTTTACCCTAAATTGGAGATCTTTTGAACACTGAACAATGAATTCACCCACGACCTGACGGTTATGGGCATCTTCTCGCTTTTGGACTTCGTCCGTTTAAACAAACACTCACGCTCTTAATAGCGGGGTTATTTGTACGCGATAAAAAATTTAAAAAGATTAGTTATACGTAACGTCAGATTCAGAAAATGTCGGTACAGTTTCTATCCAAATTTGACCGCGATTAAGTTCGACTTCTTTGCTGGTTTTGGCATCGGTATAGATGCTCCGGTCGAGTCGAGTTTTCTTATTCCACTTAATTTTTGTAGCTGTACCATCCTGAAAAAGCAACCCATCCCCTGTGCCTTTGTTGTCATATAACAAGTGTTCGCCGGCGTCATAACCGTCTTTAGCAACTGATTCTTCTTGGAACTGAAGGATTACAACCTTTGGAGAGATAACTGAGTTGTTTATTGTATCGATAAAGTTCCCTGTACTTGTATGAGACCTGTCATAACTATTTGTGGTGGCATTGTAGGTCCAATTGACTGCATAATCGGTTATTGATTGAGTCCAGAATGGAACAGAAATTTTTGAAGCGGTCGGCGTTGTCTGAACAGAATCATCTTTAAACTTCCACGAAACAAAATCTTCGTCCCATCTGACACCATCGACCTCAGATCCCCAAGCACGATCTGCTCCGGCCTTCCAAAGTTTTTCTGTAGTGGTGTGTACGTTGTGAGGTGCTACTCTGTCTGCACCCCTCCAATAGGTTGGAAAACCAAGTCCGAATTGATCCATATCCCGAATTCCATAATCTTGAATTTGTCCCAACGCGTTTGCTGGACCTGGTGTGTTAGCCCCTCCGACGTGTGCATAAAGTGCGCCATTGTATTCAGAAAGCCAATCGAGGAAATAAGTTCTAGCTGAACGGACTGGATGAATGTCGCCCGCGTCGTTGCAGAGAAATAGGGCC
Source organism: uncultured Gammaproteobacteria bacterium (assembly GCA_964349875.1). Taxonomy (GTDB): domain Bacteria; phylum Patescibacteriota; class Microgenomatia; order CAYQLK01; family CAYQLK01; genus CAYQLK01. The sequence continues at coordinate 6,568 of CAYGIG010000024.1, forward strand.
ATAAATCTGGTTATTCCGCCTTCTGCGACTGCTTCATAAACAACATCAGCGTTGCTTAAACCGCCTTGCGGTCTGGCGTCGGTTGAATTCTCAACCATTATGGCAAGCGGCGGTCTTTTTTCCCATATGTCTCTTTGGTTTTTGGTGTGTAATTCACCATTTAATGGACAAGGCTGATCTTTAATTCCTTGTTCATCTGCCCCAGACTTGTCAGTCAAATTAAATCCAGATTTTGAAACTATATTACTGCCAACCGTTGTTTTGGAGAAAAAAACTAGTGAAAATGCTGTTGATAATATAAACAAAACAACACTAGAGACTATTAATGCTTCACGGGACAGGCCTTTGTTTAGTATTTGCATGAAGTAATGAAAATTTTAAATTTAAACTTAGCTTCTTCTATTTTGTTTCTTTATTGGCCGACGGAACAATTTTTTTCTTCCACTCATAACTTATACCTAATAATGCCGCTATTTTCAATTAGTATTATAAGGTTCTCGCTCAAATTCGTCGAAATTTATGCTTCCAGCAAATTTCTCCTCATTCTTAACTACACCCTGCTTTTCGTGAAGCACGAAAATTAAGGTTCTCGCTCAAATTCGCAAAATAATTCGGTCTCTTTGAAATTTTTATTGAGTGCTCGCTTTCTGGTGAAAACTACGCCCTATGTTTTTGATTCTTATAAAAACTCAGTTTAAGTGCTCGCACATTCTGTGCTACGCCTTGCGTTTTAGGAGACCTAAAACTTGAGTTACAAGTTGTGCGTTAAGAATGAATTAATAAATTCATTCTCTCGTCGAGAAAGGATTAAAAATATTTTAATCCGCTCGTTGAGAGGGATACCCAAAACTTTAGTACAAGATTAATATTCCTGATACAATCCAATAATAAAATATTATTGTTAGACTAAAACTAACAAACAAATTTACTTTAAAGCACTTGTTAAAATATGGCTTACAGAAAAAATATTAACGCTGACGAACGCAGACTTAGGGAACTTGCAAGAACCCTTGAAAATAGCCATGAGACAATTACAATCCCTTCGATTGAAAAACAAAAAAAACCTATTACAACAACACAGAAATCCGTAACACCTTCTTTTTCAATAAAATCTGATGCGATTAAATTACTAGTGATTGCGCTTGTAATTCTGGTCGGACAAGTTGCACTTAGCTTGACAAGCTTTTAAAAAAGGTGCTACTGTAGCTACAGGCTTAAGTTAGCCTCGAATGAGGCTGAAATTTAGAAAAGGAGGTGAATGAACTATGGAAGCATATTGCGTAAAATGTCGTGTTAAGAGAGAAATGAAGAACCCAATTCCCGTAACCATGAAAAATGGTAAACCTGCTACTAAGGGTAATTGCCCTGTGTGCGGTGTTGGAATGTACAAAATCGGTAAGGCCAGCTAATTTCTCAAGGAATAGTTGGATTACCATCTAGAGAAAACCCCCAAAAGAAATGTTTTCTTGTTAAATAGAAACATCTCCCGATTGGGGTTTTTCTTTTTTTTAATTTATTTCCGGGAGGTTGAGCTTGTAAGCAAGACTTTCTGCAAAATGAGTTTTTTCCAAAAATACAGAATTGTCCAAATCAGCAATTGTTCTTGCGACTTTTAATACTTTACAGACCGATCGCGGAGAAAGACTAAGCTTGTCAACGGTCTGAATAAAATAATCCAGATCAGATTCTCTAAAATTTACAATTTTTATCAGATCTCTATTTGGAAGCCTAGAATTATAAACAAAATTTTTACCAACTCTTTTTTGTGCAAACCTGATCGAACTAGTTACCCTTTTTTTAATTTTATTCGAGGACTCTTCTATTTGTTGAGAAATAAGTGCGCTTGGAGGCAAATCACTAACCGATACGAACATGTCGATCCTATCCAAAATCGGTCCGGATAATTTTTTACGATATTTGTCTAATTGCGAGAAGGAGCAAGAGCAACTCTTGAGCGGATTGCGAAAATATCCACAAGGACAAGGATTGGTTGACCCAATGAGAATAAAATCGGCTGGAAATGTAATTTTGCTTCCAGAGCGTGAAATAAGAATTTCATGATCTTCAAGCGGCTGCCTAATTGATTCAAGTATCGACCTGGGAAATTCAGCCATTTCATCCAAAAACAACACTCCGTTATGCGCTAGGGATAACTCACCTGGCTTGGCTTTTGGTCCACCACCGACAATGCCGACAAGTGAAGCTGAATGATGAGGACTTCTAAAAGAAGGGGTGAAATATTCTTGTCTTTTTACTTCCAAGCCAGCGTCAACATAAATTGAATAAACCTCTTTGGCTTTTATTTCGCTTAAATCAGGCAAGATTGTTGGAAAAGTTTTAGCGAGAAGTGTCTTGCCTGTTCCTGGAGGTCCATAAAAAAGCACGTTATGCCGACCTGCTGCAGCAATTTCTAAAGCTCTCTTGGCTAATACTTGACCGCGAATATATTTAAAATCCAGATCGTTAGTCTTGCTAGCACTGCTTGGAATAGTATTGGGGGTGATTGTTTCAATTATCGGTTGATCAATACCGCTAAATATTCGGCAGACTGCTTGTAAATTATCGACAAAAATTACATTTAAATTTAGGAATGATTTCATCAGCTCCTCTCGAATCGCAATCGGGGCAAAAATATTTTGATACCCCAGCTTCTGAGCAATTAACAACTCAGATAAAATATTTTTTGAAAGAGTAATTTGTCCGTCCAGATAAGTTTCGCCATAAAATAACCATTTTGAATAGCTACCAAGGCTTATCTGGCCAGATGCAGATAGTATTCCAATCTGTGTAGCAAGATCGAAGTGGGATCCTTCTTTTTTAGCATCTGCGGGCATAAGATTTACTGTAAGGTGGTGCATTGGGAAGCTAAACCCAGAATTAACTATTGACGATCGAACGCGAGCTTTTGATTCTTCAACTGTTTTATCTCCAAGACCTACGATTTCAAAGGATGGTAAGCCATGATTATTCAGATCCACTTCAACCGTGACAAGTGAGTTCTTAACAAGTGACGAGGTGGTTAAAATTTTTGTTGTCATACCCAATATTTATAGTTGGGCAGAGGTTGTGTAAATAATACGAAGATAATACGAATATTGCAAGTAGTAAAAAATGGGGCTTTTACTTCGTAGAAACATAATTTTTCTAACATCTTTCTCACTCCCGTCGTCCGTGGTTAGCTTTATTTTCCACCAAAAGACTATTTTGTTTATTTGATTCGTTTTTATAATAGAGGCACGAACAACTCGTGTGAAGCGTTTTAGCTTCAGCTGTTCGACAGATGTTAGGGAGATAAGGAAATTAGAAGGTTTAACTTAAACCCTAGAGTAATTTTTACCCTGCCTTAAAAAATGTTATAATTGCTGTGTCAGGAAGCAGATCGGCTACTGGAGGGTTAAACCTTCAGAGGAAAGTCCAGACTGCACGCAAAAGGGTGCGCCGTAAATAGCGGCGACGCGTAAGCGCTAGTCCTTGAAATTTTCAAGGCGGGCTCGGAATTGACTGAGCACGAGAGCAACAGTGACGATGCCTTCTTAAACGAAGGAGTGAAACGGGCAATCCTCCCCGCAGCAACCACGAATTAAACCGTTTGAGGTAATTGCACCGAGGTTTAAAAGTTGGGCACCTAATGGGAAAACCTTAGGATTAATGTCTTTTGACAATTTTAGATAGATGGCCGTTAAAACAGAATCTGGCTTATTCGCATCCTGATAATGAAT
>CAYGIG010000025.1:0-4125 GCA_964349875.1 uncultured Gammaproteobacteria bacterium
ACTATAATTTTCATTACTATATTTATAATTTTCCTGATGTTGGAGGAGTTAGGTCGACTAATCCTATTAGGTATGCGGTTTCGACAGCTTATCAGACAATAAATGGTTTTTATGGGCTTTTGATTCAGGTTAAAGACTTAAACTTTGAATATCCGTTTAATGTTTCATTGGCTTTAGCAAACCTGCTTGCACTGGTTTATTTGGTCATTAAGAGAAAATTTTTATTGGCTGGATTTGTATTTAGCGTGATCGTTTTTGCAAACACCAGAAGCGAACCGTTAAACATTAAAGAAACTGATTTCCACGCTACGGTTTATATCGCATTGTCGTTTTTTAATTTGGCTTGGGCAAGTTTTGAGTCGGTAAAGGATTTGAACAAAAAAAGACTGAATTATTTTTCTACCATAATTCTTACAGTATTAATGGTTGTGGTTTGGTTATACAGTTCCTTTGCCTTCTTACTTCTAACGGATAAGTTTAATGAAAAGGTTTACGGAAAATTTATGGGGCAGACGCCGCTAATTTATGATCGGCCTACAGTCGCGCCGATATTGAATAAGATTGCCACAAAGGATGATTATGTTTGGGTAGGGCCGTTTGCATTTCATGAACTTTTGTATATAAACGGGGAAAATCCATCAAAATATCATTGGTTTTTGCCACAGAGTGAGGCTTTTGAGCGGTTTAAGAATGGACTAATTAGTGATTTGAATTTGAAAAGACCTAAAGTAATTGTTTTTGAGAAGGGATATACAGCTTTTGGTAAAAGGGCGGAAGAATGGAATTATCCAATTGTTGATTTTTTGAATTACAACTATTTTGGGTTTGAGCAGTTAAGCAGTCTTGGATATGTTTCAAAGGCGGCAAAATCAGAACATTTTGATTTTACTCAAACATACTATTTTGACAATAATCGCAGAGAGGAAATTATTAACGATCTGATAAAAAACGGCTTGATTGAGAAGGGGCTAGGGTTCTAAGAATGTCAGTGATTATCGAGGCTAAAAATTATGTCCACAGAGGGCTTACTCTTTGCAAAAAAGATCCGTTTGGGCTAATTGCTTTAGCTGGTCTTTTTGCTTTATTCGATGTTGCCAGTGTGGCGTTTGCTGCTCAGCATAATGTTTGGGCTTCGTGGATATCCATTGTGTTACCCTGGGTATCAATTGTCGGAGGGAATCTTGCTCTTATTTTGGCCATTGAGGCACTCAGTGAGAATAAACTTATTGTTCCGGCAAATATTTTACCGCAGACCTTTAAGTGGGTAAGGAGATATTTGGAGGTTAACGGTATAACAACGGTGATCTTTTGGGGGACATTCGTTCCTTTGAAAAAAGTATTGGATTATTGGATTAACTTGAATGGTTACAACGATATTCTGACCTGGATCATCATTTTGCCTTTTGCAGTTTTGCTTCACGTCAGATTGGTTTTTGCGACTTACGCTGCAGTTGTCGACAACCAGAATGCAATTAAGTCAGTAGCAATAAGCTGGAGAGTCGCTCATAAGAGATGGATGCTGGTGACATTAAGTTTTTTGTTTTCGCTTGCAGCTGTGGCCCCGATTGCTCTTCCGGCGCTAATTTTATCGATATACTCTCCCAAAGATATACAGAGTGGTATTAATTGGACAATCATTCAGATGATCAGACCGGTATTAATAGCGACATTTCATGAAATATATGTGGATTACAAAATGAGTGGAAAATTAAGAAATAATAATGCAAAAAGGACTAAGTGATAGGCAGATTGAGCTTGATGTTCTGAAAGCATTGGCTATTATTGCGGTTGTGTTGATCCATGGAATTAGTCTAAGTTATCAATTTTTTGTTAGAGGAAGTTTTGTGTGGAACTCTTTATTGATTATTGATCAGCTATCAAGGTTTTGTGTTCCGATCTTTGTCGCGATTAGCGGATACGGATTAGGAATAAAAAACATGGATATTGGATGGCAATACGGAAGTTTTATCAGAAGAAGAGTGGTGAAGTTATTGCCATGGTATTTATTTTGGTCGGGGGTTATATATTTCTACATAAGATTTAGTGATGAGTGGAATCATGTCGGACATGTGCCGGTTTGGAAAGTAATTATATTAGGCAAGGCAGATTATCATTTATATTTTGTGCCGATGATCGTGTCTTTGTATTTGCTTTTCCCTTTGATTGCATGGGTGGTCAAAAAATATACTTGGAGAATTATTGTACTTTTGGGTTTATTTGAAGCGGTTTTGTATTTAATTACCGGTCTTGAGGCGGAGAAAATGATTAAGTTTAATTTTGCCTGGGGAGATCAACAACAATATCTTTTTTTCGGAACTTGGATTTTTTACTTTGCCTTAGGAATTTATTTGAATTTTCTACCTGGTGTTTTGATGCGCAAAAGCAAATATGTAAAATTTGCGGCTTTGTCATTGCTAATAGGCGGAGTGGCTTTAATTATTGGGGACACTTTTAGGTTGGTAGGCAATAAGGCAGATATAATTGCCGCGACAAGGTTTACCAGACTTCCGGTATTAGTTTTTGCTACAGGGTTTATTATTTCGTCATTGGTGTGGAGAAAAGTCTTTGTAAAGTTTCCGGAAATTATTGTTTGGCTTGGAGAAAGATCGTTTATTATTTATCTTTCCCATACCTTGATATTAAGAGAATTGTTTAAAGCTTTTAAGCCTGATTCTTTTGTGAATTTTGTAATATTTTTTGTAATTTCGCTAATGCTGTCGACAATTTTGGCGGAGTTTTCGTATCAATTTGTTTTTTGGTTTAGAAAAATGCATCTTTTTAAGATTAAAAAATTAGGATTTTGAAGTTGAGCTTCGGTTTGTGATAAAATTCACCCTATCATTCTAGGTTACTGAATCAATAGGCTTTTCTTGCTAATCTAAAGACGCTAAGGATGAAAGGAAGCGTTATACGAAGGTAGGAAAAGTTTTTTGGTTTTGTCAAAGTAGGATGAGTACATAAAAAAGAAACACGAGGCACAAGTTGACAAACCCATTGACGAGCCCCGGTCGCACTCTCCACGAGATGCTTGAGGAGTGTGATGATCCCAGAACGAGGGATACGCTCAAGGTCTTCGCGGAAAGCGAACAGCTCATGATGGTCATTGGTTCAACCAAGATCGTAGGCGAAGCCGTCGTCTGCGTTCCCCGCACCTCGCAGTCTCACCACCCCAACGAGACTGTCACCCCACATCCGCGGTATCGATTTGCCGTGAGAGACCTTTTCGACATGTTGGTTCCCACGGACCACACTCTTCGTCGTGGCGTGGCCTATCAGACTCTGAGGGCTACAGTGCTCAACCCGAAGTATGCGGCCAATCCCGCACTTCGAGCGGTGCAGAGCGAGCGCGTTACCAGCGTTGCCCGCTTGCTTGTTCGGCTGACCGGTAAACCGGTGGAAGTCCGGTTCCAGGAAGCCACAGGCCACAACTTTCCTTACCTGGACAAGGTGATCGAGAGAGGCTAACGAAGCCAGGTGTAACCAAGGAGTGGTTCGGCTTGCTTTTGTCCGAAAAAGAATAAGCACATCTTCCGTGAGGAAACAGCTTTGGCAGGTGCTTTGCTGCTACTTATTTGGAATTTGGGTGCTTGTATCTAGATTTGATCTTTTTCGTGGACTTGAAGCAGAAGTGCTACCTATGTGTTACGCATTAGCGGGCGGTGAGGTTCTATTCCTCACTGACCCGCTTTATTTTTTTAAATTTCACGACATTTTTGTGTTAAAGTGAAAAAGAAAGTGTAGTTTTTGCATTAAAAGAGAGCACTTCTTTCTTCTTACTTTAACGCTTTAAGTATAAAAATCTAAAAATGTCAAAAGACGTAAGAGAAATCAAAGAATTCACAAGTCAGGGATTTTTTAAGTTCTTAAAGAAATATTCAATCATTGGCTTGGCTTTGGCTGTTGTTATTGGAGGTGCGGTTAATAAACTAACAGATGCTATCGCAACAGGAATATTAACACCGCTTATTTCATTATTATTGCCAGAAGATTCTTTTAAGAATTTTGTTTTTACAATTAACGGATCGATTTTTCAGATAGGTTTGGTTATTGACGCGTTGTTGAATTTTATTGTTATTGCTTTTGTTATTTTTTTCTCCTTTCTTTTTATCGCCGGACGCTTTATCT
>CAYGIG010000025.1:4135-9529 GCA_964349875.1 uncultured Gammaproteobacteria bacterium
GAAGGAGGAGGGTAGGTAATTGCTTGCTTTTAATATAAAAGCTACGCCTTCTTTTTTAAATTCAGATTTATATAATTTTAAGGTAGAATTTAAAAAATGATTAGTAAAATTAAAGGATTATTATCTGGTGAGCGGCAAAAAAAACTTTTGAGTGAACCAAAAACAAAGACAATTTCCAGTTCGCCAAAGATAATGGGGGGTTATAAGGTAATCAAAGAGACTGCAAACACGGCTCTTGTTAGGGATGATCGGGGAAACGAAATTTGGATTAAGAAGTAGTTTTTGGGGTTTTTGGCACGAACGGTTTTACGACAAAGCCTTGAATATCTTTCCGACCGATCAGTAGCGGGTATTTTAAATAAGATCTGTCTGCTATTGAGACGCTAGTGTAAATTGGTTTACCGGCTAAGAAAAATTTTAAACTAACATATTCTCTTTTTGAATGTCCGTGCGCTGAGCGGACTCCTTTAATTTTTGTGATTAAATTTGAATGATAAATGCCGAGATTTTCTGCTAGCTGACGATCGATAGATGAAGATTTTGCGCCTGTGTCGATACGCGCTCTGATTTCTTGTTTTTTGCCTGCTGAGTTAACCACCTTAATTGTTTCGACAGCGTCAAGAATTGTTCGTTTTGGTTTAATTTTGTCCGATATTGATGAGGAAAAAATGGTTTTACCTAAAAATACTCCACGTTCAGTACTAGTAACCTCGAGATCTTCAACTCTTTTTAGTCGTCTTAAGAGTGGGGCACGATTGGCGTTTTGGATTGAGAGTCCCGGTCTGGCGTTTATTTCGATAACGACTGGGCCAATTGTGTCGTCGAGAATAATATCGATACCTGCAAAGCCTAATTGAGAAGCGACCTGTGCATCAACAGCTAAATTAAGTATTTCATCCCAGCGAGGAATTTTAATACCGTTTAGTTTGAGCTTGGTATCTGGAACATATTTGATTGGCTGATCGTAGCGAATTGCATGAATGGTAACGCCCGTAGCGATGTCAATTCCGACACCAATAGCTCCACCGTGTAGATTGGCGGTACCATTACTTTCTTCGGTAGGAAGCCTGAGCATTGCCATGACTGGAATTCGGTTAAAGACAATTACGCGTATATCAGGCGCGCCTCTCCAAGTATATTTTTTAAATATTTGACTTCTTCTGATACGTTCTTCAATAAAAGCAGCGTCAGGAACTTGGTTAAGTGAATAATTACCATCCAAAATGTCTTGAATATGTCTCTTTAAGGCTGGAACATCGATAGTGTTGAGGTCTGTTGTTTGTCCTAGTCCATTTTTGAATTTTCTGACAAGAACGATTCCTTCTCCACCGTATCCCGCGTTCGGTTTTACTACGAAGTCCTCAGGCAAACCATCCCAGTCAAAATCATCCAGATCTTTGAATTTGAAGAAAGAGGCATAAAGTTTCGGCGTTGCGACGTGATTTTTTATGAGTATTCTCTTAGTTAGAAGTTTTTCATCAGCAAATCTTCGGGCACGCCTGCCGTTGTAGCGGCCGAGATATGAGAGATTTCGGGCATTTATCCCAAGAACATCCTTACTCTTTACCATATTTAAGAACTTCTCTGAAACGGAGGTACTCTACAAGTCTAAGCCCCGTCCATCTGCCGATAAGGATGATAAAAGCGATGATGGAGATAAAGGTAAGTTCAGGGTTAAGAAGGACAATTTGCTGAAGATGTCCCCACTGCATTACAAAGAATCCGATTAGGGCCAAAACTAAAGTTTCAGTAGTGATAACGGCGGCTTGGCGGAGATTTTTATCAAGCTGGATATTGACGAAATTTTCGGCCAAAGTAATCAGAATAAGAATTGGAAAGATCGAAATTGTTTCAATGCGGACGATGTTAAAGAAGGATCCGATAAAAAGCGTTACAAACATTGCCATTGCGACAAAGAAAAGAATCAGGGATGTTCTGGGAAGGTAGAGAATTCTGAGATAACGAAGAAGGTATCTTGAGAATGTAGTTGTAAGAACAATAACGATGAATAAGGCTAGGCCGATTCTAAGGCCCGTGGCTACAAAAGCTACGGCCGTGACGGTTGGAGTGTAAATACCAAAACTTTTAAATCCAATGACTTGACGGGAAAAGGCGGCAAGTGCGGCAATAATTGGCAGCATTAGCACAAGTACGACAGTATTGGCTGGAACACCGTCACTGACCATTCTGCGAATCGCATGAGAAATAAAATTATTCCATGAAAGTGGTCCGATAGGATTTTGGTCAAGTATGGTTTTAAGTGGCGAATCTGAAGCTTCAGAGTTGGTTAAATCTGAATTAGTAAGACCGAAAGGTTTAACGTTTGCACTGCTTGTGGCAAGCTGGGTAGCTGAAGTGGCTTCTGTAGATAAGGTAGGTACTGGTGTAGCAGAAGGGGTGGGTGTGAGTCTATTTGGTTTAGTTTGCGCCTGAGTTTGAGGAACAATCGAAAAAACAAAGATAAATGTAAAAAGAACTGTGAGGGTTTGCAAGAGTTTCATTTTAGTTTAAAATTTTAGTTCTTCTACTTTTAATATTTTATTTTAGGACAGAAGTTTAGGAACTATAAAGCGCCCACATTATAATACTAATAGTGGTAACAGCAAGAGGCTGAAATAATGTGTTTATCAGGCTTAAAATGAGGAGACTTTATGAAAATCTATGATGTTGCAATAATTGGTTCCGGTCCGTCGGGTTTGACAGCGGCAATTTATGCAAGCCGTGCGTTGGTATCGACGTTAGTAATTTCGGGGCAAAACCCCGGAGGGCAGTTAATGATAACTAGTGAAGTGGAAAATTTTCCTGGTTTTGACGAGGCAATCATGGGGCCAGAGCTAATGGAGAGAATGAAGAAACAAGCGGAGCGGTTTGGTACTGAGTTTGTGCCTGGTAATGTCACAAAAGTTGAATTAAAAAACAAAATAAAAAAACTTTGGGTAGGCGAGGTAGAAGTGCAGGCAAAAACCGTAATTATCGCTAGTGGGTCGAATGCTAAATGGCTCGGACTCCCTTCTGAGGAGAAGTATTGGGGAAAAGGGGTTTCGGCTTGTGCAACTTGTGATGGGTTTTTTTTCAAAGAGAAAGAGGTTGCGGTTGTTGGTGGTGGCGATACTGCCATGGAAGAGGCAACTTTTTTAACAAAATTCGCAAGTCACGTTACTATCATTCATCGAAGAGATGAGTTTAGTGCATCAAAGATAATGCTTGAGAAGGCAAAAGCAAATCCTAAAATTAGTTTTTTGACTAATAAAACAATTGACGAAGTGGTTGGCGAACAAATGCTGACTTCTTTAAAAATTAAAGATACAAAAACCGGAAAAATCTCAGAGTTAAAAGTTCAAGGACTTTTTGTGGCAATCGGGCATACACCTAATACTGAGATTTTTAAAGATCAGCTTGAAACCGATCAAAAAGGCTATTTGAAAGTTGAGAATTTGGTAAAAAGTTCTCTTACTGGAGTATATATTGCGGGCGATGTCTCAGATTATCGATATAGACAGGCTGTGACAGCGGCAGGTGCGGGTTGTATGGCGGCTTTGGAAGCGGTGAAGTTTTTGGAAGAAGAGTAATAAATATGGCAAGACAGATAACTTTGGATGTCGAGACGAAGAATATTTTTCAGGAAGTCGGAAATGATGTAAAAAAACTTGGAATTTCGTATGTTGGGGTTCATGATTCCGAAAATGATGAATATTTTGGTTTTTTTGAACAGGACTTAAATAAAATGTGGCCAATATTGGAGCATGCTGATCTAATAATCGGTTATAACATTAAGAGTTTTGATTATGAGGTTTTAGCGCCATATTATCGCGGGGATATTAAAAAATTTCCGACTTTGGATCTATTGGAAGTTGTAAAGGATATTTTAGGTTTTCGATTAAAGCTTGATAATTTGGCTAAAGGTACTCTGAACAGAGGTAAAATCGGCGATGGACTGGATGCGGTGAGGTATTTTCGTGAAGGAAAGCTTGATGAGCTGGCTAAATACTGTCTTGAGGATGTGAGGATTACCAGAGAGATATTCGATTATGCCCTCTTCAATAACAAGTTGAAATATCCAGATCTAGGTGGAGTGATTAAAGAGTTTGTTGTTGATTTAGAGAATTATTTGCCAAAATCTGCCAGTAATACGCAGATGAGTTTGGCAATATAGCGATTAGTTGGCAACAGTTTTGGGGAAATGTTTTTATTAAAACCGTTATAATTATAGATATGCAGGCACAATCTAAATCAAAACAAGACGAGAAAATAAAGATAGATATTTCTGATTTTGTATTAAATACTGAAGATGATGATCTGATGTCTCGAGCATTGGTATCTCCTGATTTTGGCCGTTTAGGTGAAAGAAGGCTGATGGCACTGGAGGATTTTCTTGTAGGAGAAGTTGGGGAAGACGGGGTATTTGTAATATCAGTAGCTTTGAGAAAGGGCGGAAGAATTCATTTGAAATATCAAACTGCAGGTAATTTGTTCCTAAAACCAAGAGCTTATATATCCGACAATCCTAAAGAAACGGCTCCAGAAGAATTGTTGGGAATGGCTACAATTGCGTGGGAAGATTTGGGAAATTTTATATAGAGTTTTTTTGACAAGTCAGCCTAAATAGTTAAAATAAGCTTCTTATGAATTATTGGATGCTGGTTTCCAGTCTGGAAAATTTTGAGATTTCGCGTAATTTGGGTTTTACTGTCGCTGGAATGAAGTCTAGACATCGAAAGAAGGCTTGCGATGTAGCTACTGGGGATAAGGTTGTATTTTATATGACCAAGATTGGATGTTTTGGAGGCACTGCTGAGGTTATGGGTGAATTTTTTGAGGAAGGGAAGAAGATTTGGGTTTCGGATAAGCCTGATGAGGTGTATCCGTATAGATTCCTAATAAAGCCGGAGGTTATTTTGGAGAAGGAGAGGTTTGTAAAATCAGAAATAATCGAACCGAAAATGAAATATACTAAAAAATGGCCAAAGGCTCACTGGAAGTTGGCATTTCAGGGAAACGTTCATCGTCTTCCAAAAGAAGATTATGAGCTTATTAAAAAAACATTGGAGGAAAATAAATGATTGAGTTGTTAGATCATGAGCAAGTCGCAAAAATTATTGGAGATAAAGTTTTATCGATTACTGCAATTGAAGGGTGTTGTGGGTACGCATTTAAAACTGAGCTGGTTGCAACGTCGTCAGAAGACCAGATTGAGGTTGAGGGGTTAAAATTTTCAGTGAGTGAAGAAACAAAGAAAATTGCTCCCAAATTAAGTGTCGGGATAAAAAATGACTTGCCGGTATCATTGGAAGTTAGGAATCTGGCTGCGAAGAGTTATTGCGGCTGCGGAAGGAGTTTTACTGTCTAGTTTAAAAAAACTAGAAGTAACGAGAATAAAATAATCAGAATTTTATG
>CAYGIG010000026.1:0-9360 GCA_964349875.1 uncultured Gammaproteobacteria bacterium
GGTATAAAACTCATCTTTTTTTGCATTATTTGCTTTGTGTAGATGTTTATTTGATGATTTATTTGCCATAGATTATTTTTTGGTTATTAGATCATATGCCAAGCTGGCGAGTGATATGTAGTGAATAGCTAAATTTTTGTCCAAATCTTGGGCGGGAGTATGCGCTTTTTCATTTCGCAAAAATTGAATGGACATATGTAAAAATTTCACTCCCTCGAAAAAGTCTTTTTCCTCTTCGTTTTTCGGTTTGTGTCCGAAAATCTTTTCTTGGTTTGATTCCGCAAAAGCCTCATGCGCTTTTTCTTTACCTGTAATATCCTTGAGCTTTTGACGAACGACTTTATATGCTTCTTCTACCGCGTTAAAGTAATGTCCGCTGTTTAGTAATTTTTGAACATGATCAAAAACTTCTTTCTGTAAAGCAATATTGATATTACCATTCTTGAAAGTGGCTTGGGTTTTATTTTCAACTTTTACTTTTGCCCCAAGAAGTTTTTCCCCAATATTTTTGGCAGAGGTTATTCTGTCGGCTGGAAAATCATCTTTTTTCAAATTATCCAATAAAATCTGAATTTCAACATATTCAATGAGTTTCAATATACTTTTCCCAACGATTTTATCTTCTGCATTCGTCCATAGTCCACGGAGCCGATTCGCTTTTGAGCCGCTGGCATAATTGTACTTTTGATCGTAAATATCAATGCCGATGTCATCTCTAAAGAATTCGCTAATTGTTCGATCAGAAAAATTCAATACATAGCCTTCCCTCATCTGAAAAAGTTTTTCTAATATTTGTTTTTCGTTTGTGGTCAAGTCTGCCATGATTTATTTCTTTTCGACTTCCTTAGCTTCTTGGCGGTAGGTGCAGTGTTCGCAGGCGGGGTCGGAGGCGGGCAAAGTGTTTGACTCGAGACAGTCGCGGGCTTTTAGGAGTGCTGGTTCGACCCAGCTGTCGTCGCCTGTGTAAGGCAAGATCTCTATATCAAATTCCAACTTGCCGTCGAAAGCTTTTCTGTCTGTTCGTCCATTGGCATAGACAAAATATCCAATATTGCTAACATCAAAACCGCTGGCGCGAAAGAGCCATTGGTAAATTTCTATTTGTCTTTTGTACCCTTCTTTGTAAATACCTTCAAGGGAAACACCTTTTTCGCTGGCGGTGCTCTTGTAATCGACAACATGCAACTGTTTGTCGGGAGTAACCCAAATGTCATCAATTGCTCCAGTGAAAATAAAATTACTAAGCGGATGATGGACTTGGATACCTTGAAAGTTTTCGCGCCACTCGTTCATTTTGGGATGCTGAAATGGCACGGCGTTAATCTTGTAATGTTCCATCAACGGGTGTTTTGTACCGTTTGCGCGGTGTACGTCAAATTCTTTTTTGAATAATGTATCGACGGCGGAGTTGAGATTGAAACTTGGCATGGATGGACGGCCGACGCCGAGACGGCGGTCGAGGTAGAAACATCTCGGGCACTTGGTAAAATCTTCAAGTTTGGAACGACTAAGTTTGAACGGAACTTTTGGGTCTGGATTGAATAAGTTTCTACTTCTCATTTTGTATTTTGTTTGTGTATTTTAGCTTATTGAAGCAAGTTTTTGTTAAATCCTTCATGAAAAAGGGTGAGGGGTTTTCTACTTCGTAGAAACAGAGTTTTTTTAACACCCCTCTCACGGAAAGTTTTCTTCTAACGGAGAAACAAGTTTTTTTATTCTTTTTCAAAGAAAGACAATTTTTTTGATTTCACTGTTTACTTCAGCTCTTTGTTCTGCTGAAGTCGAGCTCCTTGACTCGCCGTCGCTCGTCAAAAGGCGTTCACAGTAAAATCAGTAGATTAAGAGAAGGGGAAAAAGACAAAGCCGTTCGAAGTCAATTTAGAGTTGAAAATAAGGGGAAACTAAATATAAGGTGTATAAATAAATCAGTTATTAAATCTATGTACATATTTTTTAAAGAGGTTAAAGAACTGCAGAGACAAATAAAAGAGCTAACGGAAAAAGTGGCTGAGTTAGAGCAGTGGAAAGAATCGCTTCATTTTGTTAACCCTTTAAAAGACTCACATACTGTTTACGATATAGCTGATCCGTTGTTTGAAGACGCAAAAAAACTTGTGATTGAGGAGCAAAGAGTGCTGACTTCTAGAATTATGCGCAAACTCGGAACTGGCTATGCTAGAACAGCCAAAATAATCGATCAATTGGAAGAAGCTGGTGTGATTGGAGTCCAATATGGATCAAAACCTAGAAAGGTTTTGATAAAAGAACTTGATTCAAAATAGGTACTCGCCAAAATTCTTCCAAAAACCGTCTCCGACATTTTTGTCATCAGTTTTGGCTACGTCCTGCGCTTTAGGATACCTAAAGCTTAGAACCAGGATTTCTTGCCGGAGGATTCTTGGAATTCTTTGAGGAGTTCTTTTTGTTTTGAGTTTAGATTTTTGGGGATTGTGATGGTGATGACGATGTAGTGATCCCCTTTTGTTTTGGTATTTATTTTTGTGACACCTTTGCCAGCCAGACGAATCTTGCTGTCGGGCTGAGTGCCCGCGGGGACTTTTACCTTAACTTTTCCATCAACTGTTTCGACTTCGATGATGTCGCCGAGAGCGGCTTGGGCAAAGTCTATTTTGGCCTCTGTATAGATATCATGTCCGCGCCGTGCGAATTTGGAACTGGCTGAGACCTGGCAAATAATAGTGAAATCTTTGAAACGAATAGAAGTACCATCATCGACACCCGCGGGAATCTTGACCTTCTGGCGTTTGCCGTTTATTTCAAACTCCTTGGTCACACCATGGACTGCCTCATCAAAAGAAATCTGCAGACCGTACTGCGGACTGCGCTGTCTCTGGCCAAATGGTGACTGACCGCCAAACATCATGTCAAAAATATCAAAAGAATCCTCAAATCCGCCAAAGCCTTGACCTCCTCCTTGCGAACTCGACCATTGATAACTGGCTCCGTTGCCCGGACGAGCTCCGCCGAATCCTGCGGACTGATCAAAAGCTGAATGACCGTACTGGTCATAAGCGGCGCGCTTGTTCTTGTCGGATAATATTTGATAGGACTCGTTTACTTCTTTGAAACGCGCTTCGGCGCCTGCGGTTTTGTCAACGTCAGGGTGAGATTTGCGGGCTTTGGACCTGTAAGCCTTTTTAACTTCATCATCAGTGGCGTTTTTTGAAACGCCTAGAACATCATATGGATTTTTAGTTGTAGCCATTTTTTATTAATTATTTATAGTCACCAAGATTTAAATATGAGGTTAAGAGATTCTTTTAATTGCCTCCAGAATAACAGCGAAAATAAACGCAATGATGAGCACCACAAGGCTGTAAAAGGGCACTTTAAGTAGATTTATTAGCAACCTTTTTAAGGGGCTGTTATATTTGGATCTTAACTGCTCTAGGGTTAATCCAGAAAGCTCTTGAGCCACAACCTCCATCTCTTTTGCAAAAGATAAGCGGCCAAATTTTTGATAACGCAAATTCATTACACTTTTATCACTCTTATCTTTTAATTTAATCGAAGAGTATAAATAACCGTCAGCAAACCTTGAAAAGGTTATCTCGTTTAAGTAAAAAAATGAACCCGATAAAAGATTATTTGTTAGCGGGTGAATAGGGAAAGCCATTAATCTCTTTTTAGTTAGTACAACCAGTACTGGCGAGCCCACTTGCCCTATAAGGCTTAGCCATGCAAAATTACCGACTATATTTGCAATTGCCCATGCAACGACCTTTTCTTCAGGTTCAACGATTGTATTAATAATGGGGGTGAATTCTGAAACCCAATCTCCCCGAGTTTTAAAACCAATTTTTCTTAAAAATCCAAGCATGTCAGTATGTTATCAGCGTAATTTAGAAATGTAAATTTTTTCAGGACATAGACAAATTCTTTTGTAGAACCTCTTTTTCTATTTAATTTCTTTACCGTTAAATCTTTTATCAAGAGTATCATTCGTTTTATGTGTTGAGTGTTATTTTACCTTCTTTTATCCCCTGCCAAGTAGCACGGTCTTCTAGAAATTGTTCTTTGTCATATAAAGGACCGAGCATTCTGCGGGACTCGTGAGCCATAAGCATAAACACCGCCTGATTGGTAAGCAAGTAGTTGATGCGCGGTGTGTGACCGAGATCTTCTAAGGCTTTTTTCATGGCATCAACACAAATACCAGCTCGGTATCCGCCGATAACAATATCAGCATCAGGACTGAGATTAAGAGTTGGAACAGTATCGCGAAATTCTCCAGCCAATATTTCGTTGGTAATAACTGCGTTGGCTGTCGGAGTAGCAATATGGGCATCGAATAAATCGTGTGGATAGATAGGGCTTAGGTGGTCGGGCAGAGTGTCGCCATAAACAAAGGCAAAGTTCGTATAGCCTTGTCTGCGGTAACGACCGAGTAGTTTGGATTGGATATCCAGAAATTTTGCCCCCAAATGGCTGTACATAGGTGCTTCCGTAGTCGAAGGAAATCCTGTTGTGCGGTTGTCGGGGTGGACGATAATGACGGCTTTGTCGATATTTTTTAGTGGATTACTGGACTCCGTTCCAAGTGGTCGTGGTAATGTTTCGAGGGTCATAATTATTAGTTATTTAAAAGTAATTTTGCAGGGTTTTCTACTTCGTAGAAACAATTGTTTTTAATTCCACTACTCACTTCAGCTCTTTGGCTTGCTAGCGTCGAGCTCCTTGACTCGCCGTCGCTCGTCAAAAGGCGTTCGTAATGGAATTGAGAGGTATAAAAAGAGAAAGACATAAGGTTATTTTTTGGTTTTCTTGCTGGCTCGGGGTTGTTTGTCGTCGGTGAAAATTCTTGGGCTGTGGTCGAAAGGATGCTGATAATACTGGCCAAAAACTCCTGGGGTGCGTTCAATCACAACAATTTCATCACGGTCAGTAAAAAATGGTTCCATTTTGAATACTTCTGCTTTTTTTGGCTCCAGATCTACTTCGCCTGTTAGTTCACGATGAATTTGGTCTGAACGTTCAGTCGGAAACCCATCTCCGCGTAATTCCCGCTCGATACGCTCCTTGGAAGTTTCTGCCATTCTTGGTTCCCGTTTTAGCTTAAGAGGTTTTTCGGGGACTTTGGCCATTGGTATGGCTGGAAGCGGGTTTTCCGGTCTGGGTATTGTTGGTTTTGGCTTGGGTTTTGGACGAGGACGGCGGTCAACGATTGCAACCCTGGCTGCGCCAATCTTATCAGCAACGAGTGCTTCGTCCCAGAGTTCGACAGCGAGATGGTAAGTGCCGACCATCCAACCGAGAAATCTAACCTGCCCGCATTTGGTAGCCTTGTCAGCATCATCCTGAAGGCGAGAAAAACCACGACTGGAGGATTGATAACGCTGAGCTAAAGCCATCGCGGCTTGGCGTTTGTTTTGTTCGAGTTCTGTAAATTGTGGATCTTCCGGATTTGCCATTATTAGGGTTTTTTTAGTTTCAGGTCTCCTGAAACGCAGGACGTAGTGAGTATTTATGAAATAACGAGCTGGCCGAAGTTATGAATAAATGCGAGCGAGTAACTATTTTCCTACTCACAGGGAGGTTTTCTCTAACGAGAAACAATGTTTTTTTAACACCCCTCTCGCTCCCGTCGTCCGTGATAAGTTTATTTTCCACCGAAAGATTAGGTTTGATTTTGTGAGTCATTTCCAGAGTTGAGGCACGAACGACTCGCGTGAAACGTTTTAGTTTCAAAGCCGTTCGAGGGATGTTAAGAGTGGTATGTGTGATGGGTTTGCTAATCGCAAACATTTGGATTTTGGGTTACTTTCTTTCTTTTTCGGCGTCTTCTGGGTGCTTGGCGCGGATTGCAGCGAGGGCTTCTTGGCGCATTTTTAGAATATTAAAATTCTGAATTCTGCCCTGTCTATCTTTAAACGGCAGATCGGAAGCGGGTAAGGGTCCGTCGGGAATACTTTGACCAGAAAGGGCTTCGCGATTGTTTAGGTGATCGATAGCCTCTGAAATCTGACCCTGTAAGAAACCTTCGGCACGGCCGACCGAACTGTTGTCAGCTTGATCCCAAAGAGCTTCGAGCTCTGCGCGAGTCTTACTTTCAAGTCCGGTTGGTCTGGGTCCTATTTCCGATCGCGGTGCCATTTTTTTATTTTTTTTATTTCTCTTCGACGACTTCGCCTTCTTGAGTCTCGCCTTCTGCGGCGGGCTCTTCGGAAGCTTTTGCTTCTTCGCCGTCAGCTGATGGCGCAGGCTCTTGTGATTTGTACATTGCTTCGCCTATTTTCTGCGTAACAGTACTTAGTTCGTCGGTGGCTTTTTTGATAGTGTCGATGTCATCAGCCTCGAGGGCTTCTTTGGCGAGTTTGGCTTTTTCTTCGACTTCGGTCTTGATTTCCGCACTTACCTTGTCGCCAGAATCTTTGAGAGCTTTCTCGCTCTGGTAGATTAGGCTTTCGGCTGTGTTGCGGACCTCGATAAGTTCTTTTTTCTTGTCGTCTTCGGCTTTGTGAGCCTCGGCTTCTTTCATCTTCTCAGCAACTTCTTCTTTGGAAAGAGAAGTTGAACCAGTAATGGTTATTTTCTGCTCTTTTGAAGTAGCCTTGTCTTTGGCGGAGACATTAAGAATTCCGTTGGCGTCGATATCAAAAGTGACTTCGACCTGAGGAACGCCGCGAGGTGCAGGCGGAATACCGTCTAAGGTAAATCTTCCGAGGCTCTTGTTGTCGGCAGCCATTTCGCGCTCACCCTGCAGGACATTAATCTCTACAGAAGTCTGATTGTCGGCTGCTGTACTGAAAACCTGCGACTTGGAAGTCGGGATGGTCGAGTTGCGGTCGATAAGCGGAGTGCGGACTGAACCTAAAGTCTCAAGACCGAGGGTCAGAGGTGTAACGTCGAGCAGAAGAATATCTTTGACGTCTCCAGAAAGGACCGCTCCTTGGATAGCTGCGCCGATGGCGACAACTTCGTCAGGATTGATACCCTGGTGAGGATCTTTGCCGAAGAATTCTTTAACTTTTTCCTGAACCTTTGGCATTCTGGTCATTCCACCAACGAGAATGATTTCGTCGATAGCTTTAGCATCGACTCCGGCATCTTTAAGGGTGTTTTTGACCGGCTCTAAAGTCTTTTCGATTAGAGGTGTTACAAGCTCTTCGAGTTTGGCCCGGGTAAGCTTGGTCTGCAAGTGCTTCGGACCTGCATTGTCAGCCGTTAGATATGGAAGGCTGATTTCGGACTCTGTTGCAGAGGATAGTTCGATCTTGGCTTTTTCGGCTGCATCTCTTAGGCGCTGCATGGCAGCTTTGTCACCTGAGACATCAACACCTTCGGTGTTTTTGTATTCAGTTACCAGATAATCGATGATAGCTTGATCAAAGTCGTCGCCTCCGAGGTGAGTGTCACCACCGGTGGCTTTTACTTCGAAAACTCCTTCGCCTAACTCTAGTACGGAGACATCAAAAGTTCCGCCTCCAAGGTCGTAAACGACTATGGTGTGTGCGTTTTTCTTGTCTAATCCGTAGGCAAGTGCGGCTGCAGTAGGCTCGTTAATAATACGTTTGACATCAAGACCTGCTATTTCTCCAGCCTGTTTGGTGGCCTGACGCTGAGCGTCATCAAAATAAGCAGGAACAGTAATAACCGCTTCTTTAACATCTTCACCGAGGTAGGTTTCGGCATCTTTTTTTAGTTTGGATAAAATCATGGCTGAAATCTCCTGAGGAGTGTAGGTTTTACCTTCGACTTTGACGTCGGCGGAACCGTTCTTACCCTCAACTATTTCGTAAGGAAGCCATTTGAGAACGCTCTGGACCTCTTTGTCCTTGAGTTTGCGTCCCATTAAACGTTTGACGGAAAAAATTGTGTTTTTGGAATTGACGACAATCTGGCGTTTGGCCACATCGCCGACAATGTTTTTGGTTGGATCAACAACCGAAGGGACAGTATTGCGTCCTTCTGCGGAATGGATAACCTTAGGTTCTCCACCCTCCATAACTGAAACAACCGAGTTGGTTGTACCGAGATCAATTCCTATTATTTTTGACATAATTTGTTCCTCCTATTTTATTTTATTACTTATTTTTTCTATTTATCACAACAGTCGCGGGACGAAGTACTTTATCCCGAATGGTAAAGCCTTTTTTAATAACTTCGGCAATTGTGCCGTCAGGTGTGCCTTCTACTTCTGTAACCGCCTCGTGAAAGTGCGGATCGAACTCTGTTGTGTTTGGTTCGATTACGATTTCCTGCAAACCCTCGTCCTCAAAAACTTTGCGGAACCCATTAATAACCAACTCTAACCCCGGATCTTTTAGGTGGTTTTGGGCGGTTGTCAGGTTATCAAAAACTTCAAGAAACCTTGTGATAATGACTGAGGCAGAGAACTCGAATATTTGCTCTTTTTCTCTTTCTGTCCTTTTTTGAAGGTTCTGATAATCTGCTAACGCGCGGTGATAAGCCTCTTTGTAGTCTTCGTTTTGGCTTGCTTCCGGCTGAATTTCGTCAGCTTCGTGGAGCGTAGAGGTTTTTTTAGATTCTTTTTTGGTTTTCATATATATATTTTGTGCAGAAACTTTTTACCAGTTGCGGGAGACTTCGTTGAGAAGTGAACCGAAGTATCTAAGTGTCGGAATGACGGTTTGGTATGGCTGCCGACAAGGGCCGACGACACCGATGTATCCTTCGCGGCCGTTGCCTGAAGAATATTTGGTGAATGCAAATCCACAAGCAGCGAACTCAACTAAAGCAAGTTCGTCACCGAAAACAACATGGACAATTTCGTCGCCGTAAGTGCGTCCGAAAACATCACTTAGAAGTTCGTAACGATCGATAAGACCTAAAACTGCCTTGGTCAGATCGATGTCATAAAATTCCGGTTTGTCCAAAATATTGGACATTCCAGCAGCATAAACATCTCCAGTGGCGCTAGTGGCGAGTGCGAGAGTATTGGTCTGCTCTGCCAAAGAACGAGTGGCTTGACGCATAAGTTTGTCATACTCGAATCTTTGATCCCAAAGGCTCTCTTTGATACTGACCTCATCGCGAACGGAGAGATTTTTTTCTTCCATTAATTGGTTAATGTACAACTTGATGGCCTGTGAGGTCGGAACCCGTCCAGCCGACGTATGAGGCTGAACAAGGTAACCCACTTTGGTTAAAGTAGCCATTTCGTTTCGAATCGTTGCGGGCGAAACACCTAAGCCTGCAATTTTTTCGATTGATTCTGAACCGACTGGTTCAGCTGTATCGATGTAGCGCTCTACGATTGATCGTAGGAGTTTGCGCTGGCGGTCTGTAAGATCCGTCATAAATTATTCGAACACAAGTTCCAGTCTGCGGAAACTTGTATTAGCACTAATGTACTACAAGTGCCAAATGTTGTCAAGA
>CAYGIG010000027.1:0-5586 GCA_964349875.1 uncultured Gammaproteobacteria bacterium
CAAAATTCCAAAGACAAAATTCTATATCGGTTATATGCCAAAAAGTGTTTGGCCAAGTGAAACTGTTTTACAATTTTTGGAAACTTTGGCCAAAAAAGAAAATATTATTTTTATTAAAATTGAACCAAATATAGAATTAGAAAAGTTTAAGCTTTCTAAAACGTCGACGAAAATCGTAAAAAGTTCCAAGGATATTTTTGCTAAAAGCACTTTTATCGTTGATCTGACTAAAGACGAAGAGGAGCTTTTTAGAAACTTGAATCAAAAGACAAGATATAACGTTCGAGTTGCGGAAAAGAACGGGATTCAAATATCTGTAAATAGTGACGTAGATAAATTTGTAAAGCTACAGACAGAAACAGCAAAAAGAAACGGATTTTACCTACATCCAGATAATTATTATAAAGCCGTTTTTGAATTATTTGCTAAGAAAAATATGGCAAAAATTATTTCGGCAAAGTATAAAAAAACAACCCTGACTAGCTGGATGCTATTTAAATTTAAGGACACATATTATTACCCTTACGGCGGATCGTCATCAACACATAGGAATTTTATGCATTCAAATCTGGTAGCTTGGGAAGCGATAAAATTAGCTAAAAAAGACGGAGCAAAATTTTTTGATATGTGGGGGGCGTTAGGGAAAAATCCAAATGAAAAAGATCCATGGTTCGGATTTCACCGATTTAAGGCTGGTTATGGCGGAAGACTTGTTGAGTATCCCGGAGCATTTGATTTGGTAATTAATCAAAAACTGTATTCATTAATGAATACACTCGATAAAATACGCTGGGCATTTTTACATTTAAAAAAGAGGGTGGCAAGCTAGATCAAAAGACCTTATTTAACCACCTGAGACTGAGGCGGGGCAAATTTGATTGAATGGGCAATTCTCACAGCTGAACTTATCAGGTTTGGGTGTAAAAACTTCGGCTAAAATTCCCTCTTTAACCTTAGTAATATCTTTTTCTGCTAAAAGGTATGTGTT
Source organism: uncultured Gammaproteobacteria bacterium (assembly GCA_964349875.1). Lineage (GTDB taxonomy): Bacteria > Patescibacteriota > Microgenomatia > CAYQLK01 > CAYQLK01 > CAYQLK01. Next base: position 989 of record CAYGIG010000027.1, read on the forward strand.
GTCGTTTGGTTTAATATTTTCTAAAATTCCACTCTCGACAAAATACAGCCCCATTTCATCTGCGTCTTTTTGAAATCTTTTCTTATAAGCTAAAGCGTAGATTCTAAGTTGGATTGATTTTTTGACTCTTTCTTTAGCCTTTTTTTCGTCTATGTCATGTGAGGTCTTGAAATCCAGTATTGAAGTCACTTTGTTTTGGACTGTAATTAAATCAAATCTTCCAGTTATTACAGCTCCTTCTAAAACCATGGAGAATTTTTCTTCAACGAATAAATCAGTGTACTTAATATCTTTTTGTGAGTCGTAGAAATTCCTAAGCATTTGCAGTCCGTTTTGGAAAAATTCTTTTTTGTGGGCTGAATTCTCAAACCCAATATCGGAAAAATTTTCTGTGTACACAGCAATAAAATCTTCATAGGTAAAATCACCGGAGTCTTTAACAGAATTGTAGAAAAACTCAATTGCTTTATGGATTGCTGTTCCAAACGACATTGCCGGAGTAGCACTTTTGGGCATGTTGAGGTGGTAGTTGTATTTGTACTGCAAAGGACATGTCAAATAACTGTTAATCGAATCTTGAGTTAGATGAACAAGCTCATGTTTTTTGGTTACTTTTTTCTGTGGAGGAATTAGCGGTAACTGCTCATTAATGACGCCAAAACTGTTAATTTTTTCTGATAAGTTAAGCTTTACCGGTACGACCTCGAGGTCTTGTTTGCCAAAAGCTTCAAGTAAAAACTGGGATGGTTTTTTAGCCCTGGCGCCTCCGTAATCCTGCGACCAAGACAAATATAAATATTCTTTAGCGCGGGTTACCGCTACATAAAAAAGCCGTCTTTCCTCTTGGAGGTCGGCATTTTTGTCTGAGGGGTTTGAGTCTTTTAAGACCTCGGGCGGAATTGGAATCCCTGATGATTTGCTACGAGAGGGAAAACGCTCTGATACAAGATTAACAATAAAAACAGCACGAAACTCTAAACCTTTTGAGCCGTGAACAGTTAAGACATTGACGGCATCAATATCAGGATCAACAAGAGGAGTACTTGAATCATCACCTGATTCGGACATGAGATTAAATATTTGAATATAAGATTGTACTGAAGCGTCCAAAGAACTATCAACGAAGTCTGAAATTTTGGTAAAGAATTTTGCAATATTAGCAATTTTTTTCTCCTCTGAAATATCAATTGGCAAATTTGCTTTGACGGCAGACTGAAATTTTTGAATAACCTTGAAATCTACTAAAAACTGATAAAGCAACTCTGTAACATTTTTGGTTGAAGACAGCAGGATGTACTCTTCAATCTTTTTTGTGAAGAAATTTATTTTTACTAGTTCGTTTGAGCTGATTTCGAAATCTGTAAAATCAGAAATACTATTAAAAACGTCTAACAGGTTTTTACTGCGATGGCGGGAATAGGCGGATAATTTGGAAACTAAAATCGCATTAATATTAAAATATTCCGAAACTGCTAAATGATAAACACTGAGGTTATCCTCAAAATCAGATATAGTTTTTAGGAAATATATCAGATCTTTAATTACGGGATCTGAAGAAAGATTAAAGGAATCGTAGGTCTGAACTGGGATGCCTTGATTTTTGAGACTTTTGATAAAAGGGGTGGCGTGATTGGATGCTCTGGAGAGAATTGCAATTTCGGATAATTTTATTCCGTTTTTTAATAAATCCTGAATTGCTTTTGTTACCCCCTCGACTTCGTCACTTAAGGTTAGACCTTTTATTACTTTTGGCGGCTGACCTTTAATTTTTACACCCGAGATTAGTTTTTTATTTATCTTATTTGCAATTTCAAGCCGATCGGGGTTGTTGTTCTGAATAACCCCATAAGCAAGATCTAGGATGCTTTGGGTTGAACGGTAATTAGTGGTTAACACAAATTCTTTTGCGTCAGGATATGTTTTTTTGAAATTTAGAATATTAGAAATTGACGCTCCCCTAAACTTATAAATTGATTGATCATCATCCCCAACAACAGCAAGATTTTTGGATTTGTAAGCGAGCAGATTAACTAATTCATTTTGACTTAGGTTAGTGTCCTGAAACTCATCAACCAATATATATTTGTAGCGGTTTTGATAGTTTTGGAGAATTTTAGGATACTCTGTAAATGCTTTTTTGGTCAGATAAATTAGATCAGCAAAATCAACAACATTTGCCAGTCTTTTTATTTCTTCATATTTTTCAAAGGCGTCTGCCAGTTCGAGGTATTTTTGTGTGGTTTTTTCGTCATCGTGATTGCGGGCAAAATTTCTTAAATCTTCCGAGCTAACATTTTCTTCTTTTAAATTTGAAAAGAAATCGCACAAGTCTTTTAAAAACTTTAACGGATTGGAAACGGGACGAAAATATTTAAGGTTAAGGTTAAATATTTGAGATCTTAAAAATAGGATCTGTTGAGATTTGGATAATATTTTGTAGTTGGGTGAAAGTCCAACATCATAGGCAATATCGCGGAGAACGGAATCGGCAAACCCGTGGAAGGTAAAAACCGAAACAGAAGAAAATACTTTTGGTAACAACTCATAAACTCTAAAATCCATTTCTTCCGAGGCTTTTTCGGTAAATGTTAGAGCTAAAATTTCCTCCGGACCGGCCAGGCCTTGCTCAATAAGATATGCAATTCTACGGGAAATAACCGCAGTCTTTCCGGTCCCTGCACCCGCAATTATTAATGTTGGACCATCGGAGTGAGTGACGGCTTTTTTTTGTTCTGAATTAAGGTCTTTTAGAAGCAAGCTATTCATGTGCTACAATCATAGCATTCTATAGAAAAACCCATATGTTACCCGAAGGAATACTTATTATAATCTCAACAATAGTTTTGGTTGCAGCGACACTGGGTCTGTTTTTTTGGTTTATTAAAAAATACTTCCAAGATAGTTTTGAACGAGTCAGCGATAAGGCGATGAGTAAGAATATGAAAAATATTATCGAACTTGCTAAAAACGAATTAAGCAGCGAAAAACAGGCAATAAGCAGTGATTTAAAAAACAAACAGGACAACATTGAAAAACTTGTTAAAGGGCTTCAAGACGAAATTAACGATAGACAGAAAGAAATCAGGGTGATGGAGCAAAGTAGAAATAAAAGCTACGGAGATATTGCAAGAACTATTTCGGAACATCAGAAAATTACTGAGGATCTAAAAATCACGACCCAAAATCTCGGCAGAGTACTTTCTAATAACCAATCACGCGGCCAATGGGGCGAACATATAATTGAAGGTTTGCTTGAACAAGCTGGTTTAATCGAAAACATTCATTTCTTAAGACAAACTCCTCTGCCTGGCTCTGATGTAAAACCGGATATCACAATATTACTTCCAGGGAAAAAAGTTATTGCTGTCGATGTTAAATTTCCATACCAGGCTATACAGAGAATGGTGGATGCAGAAAATAATTCCGACCGCGAAATGGAAAAGAAATTATTTAAGTCCGACGTTGCGGCAAAACTTAAGCAAGTCGAAAAATATATTGATACTGAAAAAGGAACTTTAGATTATGCAGTGATGTTTGTACCGAACGAGGCATTATTTAGTTTTATCGCCAAAGAGTTTGGCGAAATTATCAATGATGCTTTTAGGAAGAAAATTTTGATCGTTTCTCCATTCTCGTTTATCCCAATTACAAAAACGGTTTTGGAAATGCATAAAAGTTTTATGATGGAAAACAGTTTAAGAAACTTAATGGGCATGTTCGGAGAGTTTTCAAAGCAGTGGGGAATGTTTAAAGGTGAGTTTGAAAAATTTGATAAATCTATTAAGTCGCTTCGAGACGGATACGACCAGATAAGCACGACAAGATTTAAGGAAATGGATCGAAGGGTGAAAAAAATTGAAAGCCATAGTGTTGGACAGATTGAAAAGGAAGAATTGAAGTTAATCGAGTAGAATTAAGGTAGATACTGAAAGATATATGCTTGCTCAAGAAGACTTGAGCTGCGTCTTGTTTATTGAAAAATAATGAAACTGCTCGGATCAAAAATAATTACTCGCTCAAGTGAACTTGAGCTACGTCTTGTCTTTCAGTACCAATCATTATCGAGTTCAGTTGTAGATACTGAAAGATGAAAAGACCAATGGTTCTTGTCTGGTTATTTATAATTTTTTCTTGGTCGGGAGTGATCTGGCTAGTAAAAGCTGGGGATTCGAGTAGCCAAAATAGTCAGATTTTTTTGTTTTTACTGCTTTTTTTTGCTCTTACTTTTTTAATTTCATTTTTTGTATTTTTGGCAAGAATAATTATCAGAAGAGATCAGGACGAAAGAGTGGTATTTCGTTCAAGTTTTTGGTGGACGACCCTTTTTGTTTCTGTAACCTTGACTGGAAAATTTTTGGAAACTAGAGCGATGCTGGATTATATTTATGTCTTACTACTAATAGGCATTGCCTTTTTTGGGTCAATGTTTTTGAGGCTTGGAGCCAAGCGCAGATACTAATTGATCTTTCCTTTGTTAATAGGAATTAACACTATATCTTCCTGCCATCCCCCATTGTTGGTGTTTTGGATATTTCCAGCCAAACGCAGATACTAATTGATCTTTCCTTTGTTAATAGGAATTAACACTATATCTTCCT
>CAYGIG010000027.1:5686-9096 GCA_964349875.1 uncultured Gammaproteobacteria bacterium
GCCATCCCCCATTGTTGGTGTTTTGGATATTTCCAGCATTGTCTGTTATGTGAATATCAAGGGTAACTGCTTGCGCGGATAGGTTTGAGATATCCCAGTTGTAAATATATGGAGGCTGAGTAAGTGTGGCAAGTTTTTCCCAAACTCCTTTTGATTTGTAAAATATTTCCACAGACTTAACACCACTAAGATCATCCGAAGCATCTATTTTTATTGGCAAAATATTACTGTTGACGACAGTGCCAGTAGTCGGACTAATGATTTTGCCAGTCGGAGATGTGACATCGTCACCTGATTTGTTTGATGACTTTTGAAAAACTGCCTGAAAGGTTAAAAATAGTGCGATTGTGAAAATAATAATTAAAATAAGCAGTCCTGTGCGGTTAACGTTTTTGCCTGATTCTTTTTTTATTTTTACAGTCTCCTCTGATGCAGGAGTTGAGGTTTTTGCAGCCATAATTTAAATGTATGCTTATTTTATCATTTGACACTGAAATTTGATGACGATCTATTAATAACCATTAAAGGCTTATTTGTTATAATTTGACTTCGAAATCAAAATTTAAATGCAAAAAAAATTAAAGGCTTTAAGATCTGGGACGATACTAATTAGCAAAAAAAGAAGAAGTAATTTTTCAGAAAAAGTTGCTAAAGGTTTTTTGTGGCTAATATTTCCACCAAAAGACAGAGTATTTAAAGGTACTGTATTCAGAGTAACCACATTAGTCTTTTTGATTTTAGTATCTTCTTTTTGGTGGATAACTAAAGACCTGCCGACAAAAAATTTAAATGATAGAGATATAGATCTGACGACTAAAATTTACGATAGAAATGGCAAGCTACTTTATAATATTTACGCTGACAAGAATCGAACTTTGTTGCCACTTGAACAAATTCCACAGAACATAAAGAATGCAACTATTGCAATCGAAGATAAAGATTTTTACAAGCACCGTGGTTTTGACCTTGCAGGAGTAATTCGCGCTGCTACTGCAATAGCATTTAAACAGGAACTTCAAGGTGGATCGACAATTTCACAACAACTTGTAAAAACGGCTTTTTTGACCCCTGAAAGAAGCATTACCAGAAAAATCAAAGAACTGTATTTAACTTATCAGGTGGAAAATAAGTTCAACAAAAACCAAATTCTGGAGATGTATTTAAATGAAGTTCCTTATGGTGGAACAGCTTATGGAATTGAAGCGGCGGCGCAAACTTATTTTGGGAAAAAAGCTAATGAATTAAATTTAGCAGAATCGGCTTTAATCGCCGGCCTCCCACAAAGCCCAACAACTTACTCCCCTTTTGGAAGCAATCCTAGATTTGCTAAAGATCGACAATCAGAAGTTTTGCGACGAATGGTCGAGGACAATACAATAACCCGGGAAGAAGCTGATAAGGCATTTGCAGAGGTGCTGATTTTTTCTCAGCCAAATATTGATATTAAGGCGCCGCATTTTGTGCTATTTATTAAAGATCAACTTGCACAAAAATATGGCGAAAAATTAATTGAACAAGGCGGGCTTAAGGTCACAACAACACTCGATCTTGATATTCAGGAAATGGCACAAGATGCTGTGACAGCTGAAGTAGCAAAACTTAAAAACTACAACGTCGGAAACGGCGCTGCTATGGTCACTAATCCACAAACCGGTGAAATATTGGCGATGGTAGGTTCAAAAGATTATTTTGATACCGCAAATGACGGGAATGTAAATGTTACGACCTCACTAAGACAGCCCGGATCATCAATTAAGCCGATAAATTATGCTGGAGGGCTGATAAATGGATTGACCGCCGGAACGGTAATTATTGACGGACCGGTTACTTTTAAGGGTAATCCACCCTACACACCTAAAAATTATGACGGTAAATTTCATGGAGCAGTAACTTTTCGAAAAGCGCTGGCTAATTCGTTTAATATTCCAGCAGTAAAAGTTTTGGCATACAACACAGTCCCTTTTATGATCAGCCTAGCTGAAAAGATGGGAATCACTACTTTTGGTGACCCTTCGAGATACGGATTATCCTTAACGCTCGGTGGTGGTGAGGTAAGAATGATTGATATGACTACCGCGTTTAGTTCTTTTGCAAATAAGGGTATAACGCACTCTGCCTATGGAATAGTAAAAGTTGAGGATAAGGACGGAAAAATACTTGAGGAACATTCTCCCGGTGAAGGAAAAAGAACTATTCCTGAAGAGGTCGCATTTATTATTTCGCACATACTGGCTGATAACCAAGCAAGGTCTGATGCGTTCGGAGCAAACAGCCAGCTTAATATCCCCGGGAAAGTAGTGTCGGTAAAAACAGGTACGACTGATAACATCAGAGATAACTGGACAATCGGATTCACACCTTCTTATTTAACTGCTGTCTGGGTTGGCAACAACGACAACACACCATTAAACCGTTCATTAACTTCTGGAGTAACTGGGGCGGCGCCAATTTGGAACAAAATTATGAAAAATTTGCTAAAAAACAAAGCTATAGAAAATCTAACTGTTCCAGATAATGTCGTATCAAGAGCAACCTGTGTCGGTTTGGGAGAAAAAAAGGAAGACGGAACGACGAGCTGTAAAACTCAAATAGAATTTTATATAAAAGGAACGGAACCTAAAAGCGACGAAAACAAATTTGTTAAAGGCGATGTATGGTTCGATCCAAAGACAAGAAAAATCGTGCAACCGGGAACACCTGAATCCTTAGAGAAAAAAGATGCGGTGGTTGTAACGGATTTTTATCAACCCGGTGAAGGTTACTGTATTAACTGTGTTGAGGAAACAAACTCTGACGGTACTCCGATTTCGCCAACACCAACGCCAGTACAATAAAAAGATGAAGAATAAATATTATTTAACCACTGCAATTTCTTACGCCAATGGTTCGCCGCATATTGGACATATTACTGAAGCGGTAATTGCTGACGTAATCGCGCGGTTTAGAAGTAAATTTTTAGATCAAAAGGTATATTTTCTGACAGGGACTGATGAGCATGGGGTGAAAATAAAAGAAGCGGCGGAAAAGTCCGGCGACGACTACCAAACATTTGTCGATAAAATATCGAAAGAATTTCAGATTGCCTGGAAACAAATGGATATTGATTATTCACGATTTATTCGCACAACCGATAAAGATCATGAAGAAAAAGTGGTCGACTTCTACACAAAACTAAAAGAAAACGGTTATATCGATAAGCGTATATATGAGGGTCTTTATTGTGTGGGTTGTGAACGATTTTATTCTGATGATGAACTAGTAGAAGGTCTTTGTCCTGATCATCAAATTCCGCCAATTAACTACAAAGAGGAAAATTATTTTTTTAAGCTTTCTAGTTTTGAGAAAAGATTAATAACTGAAATTGAGAATGAAAATATCAAAATAATTCCTGAAACAAAGAAAAATGAAAT
>CAYGIG010000028.1:0-8979 GCA_964349875.1 uncultured Gammaproteobacteria bacterium
CAATAAATCTTTGTTTAATTCTTCTCGAATAATTTTCCGACTCAATAAATATAAAATGTAGCTTGTCCGAAACTCCTTCAGGAAAACCTAATCCTTCCAAGAGATGATGGTTAAGCTCCGGAAGAAAATATGCATTCGCATAGTTTTTGGAATTTTCGTGGATTTGATTCCTCATCACCCAGGCTGACCCTTTTAGATGTTCTGCGCCCACAGTTGCTGCCTGTCTGTCCAAAGTTGCCAATGCGGTTTCTTTAGCAAGGTTATTTTCCGCTCCAACCCTCTCCTCAAATCTAACATTAGCATCACGAACAGCCGAAAGAATTGTTTCCTTTTTTACATCATCATTTTCAATGATTCCAAGTTTAGCTAGCATTACCAAAAGAGCCGTAATTGCATAACCTAACCCCATTCTCGGCTGCTTAGATGGATTATTTTTAGGCTCAAAATTATATCCAAACCATCCGTTTTTTTCTCCCATCTCAGCTAAAGTACCTCCAGCGCACAAATACGCTATTTTAGCCTTTCTATCCATTGCTACCTCCGAACAAGCTAGTATTTCCTCAGTTGTTCCGGAGTATGAACATAACAGCACAAAAGTATGCTCATTTGCATAAGCAGGAAGAGTGTAGTCATTTATTAATTCTGTCGGAACCTTTGTTTTACTGGCAAACAAAGACTGGAACACCCGCATGTTTAAGCCCGACCCTCCCATTCCGCAAACAACAACATTTTGAATTTTTTTATAATCATCAGGAAAATCAAAACCAGCAAGCTCTTCAAAAACCTGTTCTACTTGTTTATCTAAACCTCTTATAGAATCAGCTAAACGTGAACTGTTAAATTTTATTAATTCTTCAGTGTCGTTTAATCTAAACATTTTTATCTCCTATCTCCTATTTCCTATTACTTTTGAAACTATTCCGCGACCCCTCACTCTTGTAAATCGAGGTATATCAGCATCCATATCTACAAACCTATCAGCAGATTCAATTAACTTTGAAGACGTACTCCTGCCAAATGAAATCACCTCTACTAAACATCCAATACTCTTTAAATAATCAACTAATTCCGAAAAATCTCCATCTCCGCTACTTAGAATAATCACATCAAGCTTCGGCGCCATTGCCATCACATCAACAGCTATCTCGATATCCATATTTCCCTTTTGTTTGCCAGAAGAAAATGTCTGGAGATCTTTAGTCCTTATCTCAAGCCCCATCTTATTCAGCGCAGTATAAAATTCTTTTTCCTCTTCTTCTCCGGAAGAAACCGTATATCCCACTGCTCTTATAAGTTGTCGATTACCGACAGCTTCGTTTAGCAGCTCCTGAAAATCTACTCTGGCGTTATACAACGATTTTGCCGAATGATACAAATTCGCAATATCCAAAAAAACCCCAACTCGCTGATTACTTTTATCCAACATATAAATTTAATTTATCAAAATCTTCTTTAATTCTAAACTATTCTAAACCCTTTCAATCTTAAATTCATCAAAAACTCTTAATCCTTCTGAATATCCCTAGGCATAAATGTTCTGAAATCCTCTCTAAATTGACTTCGAACGGCTTTTATCAAGCGGCGGCGAGATAAGCTAGCCTGACAACAGCAGTCCTTAAAGGCGAAAGGGAGAAGTTAATTTAAAAATAATTGTTTCTCGCTAGAGAAAACCCGCCAAGAAAATGTGGCAAAAAACTACTTTCCAAACCTTCGCTGTCTGTTAACGAACGACAATATTGCCTCGCGAAGCCTAGATACATTAAAGTCAGGAAAATAAACAGGTGAAAAATAATATTCTGCATAAGCTGCCTGCCAAGGCATCATTCCTGAGGTTCTCATCTCACCAGACGTTCTGATTATAAAATCCGGATCCGGCAATCCAACTGTATCCAGTGACTGAGAAAAAACATCCTCGGTAACTTTTTTACCTTTTTTTATTAACCCATTTACAGCTCTGATTATTTCGTCTCTTCCGCCATAATCAAGACATATATTTAGCTGATAAGCCTTCCCATTCGAAGTCATTTTCTCCACTTTTTCAATGGTTTTTAACAAATGCTCAGGAATTCTATCTTTCCTGCCCAAAATCCTTATCCTTGCTCCGTCCTCAATAAACTGCTTAACATTGTCTATCAAATATTTGTCAAAGGCCTTCATTAAATAGCCAACCTCTTCCTTCGCTCTTCCCCAATTTTCTGTTGAAAAAGCCCAAATCGACACCGTGGTTATTCCCCAATTCTTACACGCTGTGGCTAACTGTTTCGACAGCTCAAGCCCGCGGCGGTGTCCTTCGATCGAGGGCAAATGTCTTTCTTTCGCCCATCTCCTGTTTCCGTCAGGAATGATCACGATATGTTTAGGCAAAAGCTCCGGAGCAACATCCAGGCTTTGATCAGTTTTTGTATTCCTAAAAACACTTTTTACAATTTGCATAAAGTCTTAGTATCAAAAATATTCGCCAATTCTACCAAAATTATCAAAAAAAGACCTCTTTTTGTACTACCTAGTATTTTTATACCTCAATATCTTCATAATTATCTTAGTACCTCAAAACTTTCAAAAACTTTTTTACCCCTAGTCCACTTAACTTTTATCTGCCGGACACCGGACCCTGTCGGACCTTTTTTACACTCTGCCAAAATTTGCTCCAGTGTCGCCTTGTCACCCTCAAAGTACGCATCCACCTCACCGCGCAAAAAGAAAAAATTCTCTTTTACGTTTCTAATCCAACCAGTAAGTTGCAGCTTTTGGGCTTTTTTAGCTACAAACGCCCGGTAACCTACCATCGTCACTCTACCTGTAACACTTATCGTTAATTTGTCAGTCATCTCTTTCACGCGCCCACCCATGCCTCAATTCTCGCAATTACCTCAGTAATTGCATTTTCAATTATTTCTTTTTCGTTTTTTTTGAATTTATCAGTTACAAAATCACTAATTTCATCTTTATCCTCGGGTCTTCCAATGCCAATTTTTATCTGACCAAAATCGTCGGCTTCAATTTCAGCCAAGACCGACAGAACCCCATTGTGTCCTCCCGCACCTGATTTCCATACCGGACCCCGCACCTTCCCTAACTCCATATCCAGATCATCTCTGACAATTATCATTTCTTGCGCCACAAACTCTTCTGTGTCCCAAAGTTTGGCAATCGCCAGACCGGAATTATTCATAAATATCTTGGGGACAAAAAGCACATTATTCCTCCAGTTGGTTCTGATTCCACAACCGACATCTTTCCAGACAAGATTTTCTTTTTGAGCCAATACAAGCAATGTCTCTTTTCCGACATTATGCCGCGTCCCCTCATAATCATCGCCCGGATTGCCTAAACCAACTATTAATTTTTTTGTCATGAAATTATTTTACAAAATTTGCATTAAAAAAGAGGCCACTCTGCCGTAATTTTTGCGTAGATTTCCTAAAACACCTCACAAGTAAGCGTACAGCGCAGCCTCAATATTTAATTGTTAAATCTTCGTCTTTAGCAGTTTGCTAAATTATTACTTAGCAGCTTGTTTCTCTGCCATATCACCAATTACAGGAAGTTTGTAGGTCTCTCCCTTGTAAGCCTTCATTACACACATTATCCATGCAACTAAGAATAGAAGTGACAACACTGGCATCACTAAGCTGAACAGGCCGAATCCGCCATAATATCCATATCCCATTGAGCTGATAACAATATTAAGCACTACCCAAACAGCAGCTTGAGCCGCTGATAAGAATATTGATTGCCATGCGTGGAATTTCAAAAATTTGTCGGTTGGATTCTGTACTAAAACAATAATTGCACCAATAAACCAAAGGTAAGCAACTATCGACATTGGATTGTTTTCGTTTGTCTTTGCCATTATTTCTTCAAACACCCCCTTCCAAAAATTTATTTAAAAGTATTAAAACTACCTGCTCTTTTTACTCCAACCTTACTGTTTTTGCAATATATCATTTACCCATTTCAGGCTGATTTTGCCGGCAACTGCTGACACATAAGGTATCGGAAACTTTTCTCCCATCATCGCCTTAGACGAACTTACTACAGCTAGTCCCAGAACCACGATCTCACCAATCAGACCAATAATTGAAAGTATTCCAAAAAATGACAAAGCCCAAAAAAAGAGCGCTAATCCCGAATATATTAACCCGTGATTTGCATACCACATCACAAAAGAATCTTTTGGTTTTAAGAAAACAACCAAAATTGCAAACAAATAAAAACACCCTAAAGCCGCCAAGAGTTGGCTATCTCCTTTTCCTGAAGACTGACTCTCCAGCATCTCAGAACGTATTGGAGCACCTGTTAAATCGCTCATGTAGATTTCTGTTTCTTTTGTCCATTGTACATCGCAATTATTTCCGTAACACTTGTTGAATCCGTAGGCAGTTTATCCGCTCTATCAAACTCCACAAGTCGCGGAAACCTCAAAGCCAATCCTGTTCCATCAACCTCACCGGTCGTATGAAACGGCGATCGCGTGATTTCATCCGCCATCACCACCACCACAATTCTCGGATCCACCCAAACATCTACCTCAGCAAGTTTTTTATAAATTACATTTTTCGGAGCCTTATCAAGGCTAATTTTATCCAGTCTTTCACGAATATCTACCCACTCTAAATCAGTTAGCCCTGTACCGATCTTAGCTATCGTTGTATATACATCTTTATCCTGATCATAAACGCCAACTAAAAAATCACCGATTCCGAATTTTGTCCTTTTACCGCTTCCATAGTCATATCCCAAAACCACACAATCGATAGTGTCTGTCAAAGCCATACCGGAAAATCCTCGTTTGAACTTAATCCAATTCCATCCTCTGGCTCCGGCTTGATAAATTCCATCTAGTTTTTTTGCCACGATTCCCTCCAAACCACGGCTTACTTCGTGATTAAAATAATCTTCAATTTCTTTTTCAGTCGTTGCGACAATTTCTTCGGAAAGAACTACGATTTTATTACCTTTAAAACTCGCTCTCATCACTTCTCTACGACTTTCATATGACTCGTTTATTAAACTTTTTCCGTCTTTATACAAAAACTCAAAAACGAATAACCTCAACGGAATCTCTAATACTTTTGCGTCTATCCCGTGTTTGCGCTTTCTTTGTACTGTTTCCTGAAATGGCCGAAACTCCCCAGTCTCTTCCACATAAGCTAATGCTTCTCCTTCAAATATCGCCTCGGATTTAGCATCAACCTCACGCAAAACACCCTCAACAATATCGGGGTACATATAGGTCACATCCTCTAAATTTCTGGTAAAAAGTTTAACTTTACTGTTAATAATTTCGCCGCCACCGGTCCGCGTCAAAAGTTTGCCTTTTTTATCCAAATGTACCTGTAGCCTGAAACCGTCATACTTTGGCTCAAGGGCTACCTTGCCACCGGACTTTTCCAATATTTCTTTAGCATTATTTAACCTTTCACATCTCGCCATCAGTATCGGCGTACCGACACTTATCAGATCCGCCGATAAACCACCCATTCCTTTTTGTTTAAACCTTTTGGCAATTCTTCCCAAATCCGGCCCAAGATTATAAAAAGTCTCCAACTGCTTTTTTAACGACTTGTCGTTAGTTTCCATTACAGACAAAGCGTCTAGAATCGTCATATCACTAAAACCCAACCTCATCTTACCTGTCGGAATTTTCGCAAGATACTTTGCACTGTCTTCATCCGCCTCTCTTAGCATGTCTGCCAAAATAATGCTTTTTCTCTCAACCGAACCATTACCAGAATCCAACGCCAATCGATACAGTTCATCAAATACTTCTAAAACGCTTTTCTTGAAATTTTTATTTGTAGCCAAGCTCCCAGCCAGTTTACCGACATCACCTACTCTTTTTAATTCTTTTGTCAGTTCGTTTGCGTCTTTATCAAAAGCTCTAGCCAAGGCTTGCACTACGGACTTGTCAGCCATACCAAACTCAATCGGATCATACAAAGGAGCTAGGCGTCCGAGAGACAAATAAACAATTTTTTCCAACTCCTCCGGACTTGCCTTCTTAAACAAATCAGCAAGCAAAGCCGTCATCTCGTTTCGAGATGCCGTCCTGTCAATTTCTTCAAAACTTTTTGCCAATTCGCTAAATTTCATTTTTTGAATTCTACATTAATCTCCAATTTATAAATCAGAATTTGAAAAATATGGCGTAGCTTTAATTGAGAAAAATTTGTCGGAGGCAGAATTTTTCAAAAAATAAAGCGAGCACATAATGCACAATTTTACCTCTTTACCTGTCCTGTTTGCATTTATATATCAAACTGCTAAAATTCCTCACCAGAAACGCACTTTAAGGCAGGTATTTTATTTTGCTCCGTCTCACCACAGTCGTCGACTTCACAACCGACCCCGATAATCCTTACGCCTATCACGCCACAATCGTCAGAAGCTCGATTACCAACGAAATCAATCACAAATTCTACGACCCAAACAACCCTGACCACTCACTCATGACCAACACCGTTCTGCCGACCATCTTAAGTAGCCTAAAAATCATCGGCTCAGTTAGCTGTGCGCAAGTCAAGCTCTCAGACGACAATCTCGCTTGGAACGATGATCGCACCTCTCTTCGCATCAACCTAACCCGCCAAAACGAAAATGGCGATCACTGGCAGATCATCATTGAATCAATTGGCGAAACGGCCAAAATCGAACTCGCCCAGCGCTTCGACACCGCTATCACCCGCAGTTTAGCCAAAGCACTCGGCTACAACCTCGTTCAGTGTCAGACCAGAAAATTCGCCGCCCTGCTCGAACACCCCACCGACCTTAAACCGGCTGTTTAAACAGCTTACCCTCAGCCCTCCCCTAAAAAGGAGGGCACTTTTTTGCATATTTTAATACTATAAGATATAATCACTACGCACTTTTACTCTTTAAGGACAACTAGTTAGCTATGCAAGCTTATGGTGGATCAAGGTTTGAGGCATTCATCTCAGAATGTCGCTCTAAACTTCCCAAACCAGACGTTGATTTCGAAACCACAGTGGTTCCATACAACATCCGCAACCTCACATTAGTCAGCGGAAACGGACTTAAAGTACCTACACCAGGCGACTTGCTCTGGAAAGAACCGTTGTTTAAAGACACAACACAAAAAATCATCATTTTCAATCTCGAAATCGAACAGGTCACGAACACCTACCGTCGTAGTCGTAGTCTAGCAAAAGAAACAAGAGGCCAAATTCGAAATTTCCTCGGAAAAGACAAAACAGAATTCCTCTTGCCAGAACCTGCCACTCAACTACCTGCCCCTCCATGGCTGCTAGCCGTCTCCAAACAATGGTGCTTCACTTCAGAAGCTGAGGAGATCGTCCGCCAGTGGGCCGATACCACCATCGCCAACCTCAAGTAACTGTCCTCAACCCCACAGCCCTCCCCTAAAACGGAGGGCATTTTTTGTCTCGAGAGGACAACTGTTAACCTTAAGTTTCCTTGTGAGCCTCAAAATGCGAGCACAAGCGAGTATTTCCTCTAATCACTTAACATCTCTCGAACGGCTTTGAAACTAAAACGTTTCATGCGAGTCGTTCGTGCCTCTATTCTAGAAATGACTCACAAAATCAAAATAAACTATCGATGGAAATAAAAACTAATCACGGACGATGGTAGTGAGAGGGATGTTAAAAAACTATTGTTTCTACAAAGTAGAAAACCCTTTCCTACCTCATCACATACCCAGCCGACTTAGTCATGCCTTTTTTCCTAACAATTTTTTTTGATATTAAATCTTTCAAGTCGCGCAGTATCGTGTCATCGGAATAATCAGGCAACAGTGACCTCCACTCTCTGTTGGTTATCTTGCCGTACGATTGAATATATTCCACAATTTTTGCCTGCCTCTCCGTCAGCGCCAACTGTCCAACCCTTTTTTTCAGCCTCAAATCACTGGATAAATGTTGTACTCTCTCCCTAACCCTTATCAGTTCGATGGCCAGCCCTTTTGTAAAATACTCCAAAAATCCCGTCAAATCTCTTTGACTTTCGATTTTTACATTTTGATTACTCGTCTCCTGCAGTGATTTGTAGTAGCTGGCCGCATCCATATCGTAATACTCCTCCAATGCAAAAAACTTCTTAATGTCATAGCCAGACAAAAATAGTACCAAGGTCGCACAAGCTCTCGATGTTCTGCCGTTTCCGTCAACAAAAGGGTGAATTCTGGCCAAATTGTAGTGCACAATGCCAGCCTTAAGAGTCGGATGGATATTTTCAGATTTGGGAGAATTTAACCAACCCAAAAAGCTTTTTACAAAAACCGGCACCTCATGAGGCATCGGAGGCGTAAAAGATATTTCTCCGGTTCGGCTATTCGTCACAAATACCTGCTGCGTCCGGTATTTTCCCCTAAATTCGTCGGGTAATAACTTATCAACCGTCAGTGAATGGATTTTAAGCAATACTTCTTCTGTTAATTTTCCCTCTCTTTTTGCCACCGTATCAATGTAACCCAAAACTTCCCGGTAATTGATAATATCCTGAATATCGTCTGCTTTCCCGAATACTTCCCGTCCGTCCAAAACCTCTTTGGCTTGTTCCAAATTCAGCTTATTACCCTCCAAATGCGTCCCATGATGGACCGTTCTTTCCATTGCCTCACGACGAAACTTTGCTTCCCATGCAGGTATCAGTGGCGCACTTTCAATAAACTCTTTGGCCGACACAATATTGGCAATATTGGTAAGTATTTGGTTATTTATTGTGAATTTCGGACTGTACGACATAAACTTAATTGTCTAATAACAGTTTAATTATCGCACAATTCCCGCAACCCATCCAAGTTGTCAAAATCAACTATATCCAATTTTCCCCTCTCTTCTCTATTCCATATTTTCCTTCTAAACGGCTTTGGCTCTTTGGATATTCTTCTAAAAATATATATCTAATCGTATGGGTTGTAGGTCCAAAGAGGCAGCTTGCCAAGTGCCTATCTAAAACTTCGACTGGCATTTGGCAAAAAGTGAAAAGGGAAATATA
>CAYGIG010000029.1:0-8890 GCA_964349875.1 uncultured Gammaproteobacteria bacterium
GATTTCATAATTAAAAACTTTTCATCCTTACAAAAACTTAATTATCACTTTATTATTCAAACCGGCGAATTACAAAACTCTCTTGCTCAAAAACATTTATCCGGTCTAATCGAAAGTAATAATGAGCTTAGTAACAAATTTTTAGTTCAGCCACATTTTTCCTCCCAAGAAATTTCGGCAATTATGCAATCCTCCCCGATAATTTTTGGCAGGTCCGGTGCAAATACCGTCACAGAAATCTTATTTTTTAAATTACCGGCAATTTTTGTGCCACTAGATATTGCTGCTGGTTCTGAGCAGTTTCAAAATGCGAAATTATTTTCCAAGAATAATGTTGGGGAGATTATTTTTGCCAAAGATTTAGACATAAAGAATTTTTGCAGTGTGTTAAATACTTTAGAAAAGAAATTTAATAAAAGTAACTTCAAAAACCTTGAGTCTGAATTAAAAATTGACAGTGAGAATATTTTATTTAAGGAAATACTTCGGTTTTTTGTCTTTTAGATGAAATATTCTTCACAATATCAAAAGCTTAAAAAACCCAAAAAGCCATTTCATTTTTCCAAGCGAAAAGTAGTCATTATTTTTGTAGCTGGCTTTACTCCAATTCTGTTATTCTGGGTTGTATTTTATTCTGACGTTCTCAAAGTCCAAACCACTAACTTTACTCTTCCAGCCGACTTTAAATGCCTTTCGCAGACAGAGTTGAATAAATACGACCAAACAGGTAAATCAATATTTTTTTTCAATACTCAATTACTAGAAGTTGAAATAAAAAAGAACCCGTGCGTTGAAGATGTATTTGTTGAATTATCTCCAGATAGGTCAATTACGATTTCTATAACCAGCTCACGTCAAATTGCTAATTTTTTCCTCGGACCACAGCTCGAAGACGTAAAAAAAATTGCCAGCTCTACAGCGGACCTTCGCTCTGCAACCGTTTCTGCACTTCTACAATCATCCTCACTCATCGATACCTTAAAGGACCTCAACTCGCGATCATTAATCCAGCCAAGGACTGCTAGCGGTTCTGCTTTGCCCAAATTTATTGTTCCGGAAGCATTCAAACTACAATCAGATTATTCACGGTACAAAATTAATAGCGTTTTAGACTGTTTGAATAATAATTTAATTCAGGCAGGTTCAGTCGTGCTGGTAAATGATGAGCTTCTAATTTATTACATCAGTATTAACAATGGATTTACGACACTTAATGCAAAATTGTTAACTAGCCCCAACTCAATAACAGAAAAATTTTGTCCTGTTTTGCAAGAAATAATTCAAAAAAGTACAATAGATGGTATTAAACTGGATTCAATAGATCTAAGATTCAAGGATCCGGTTGTAAATATTAAAAAATAATTTTATTCTTAGTTTTATGGCTAAAGACAGAGTAATCGTCGGAATCGATATAGGTTCCTCAAAAATTAGCACGATAATTGCAACCATCGATGAAGACCAAACCCCAAATATCATTGGCGTTTCCTCAACTCCCTCAAGAGGGATTAGAAAAGGGCAGATAATTGATATTGAAGAGTCGGTCGGCGCTGTCACACGCTCTGTAGAGGCCGCCGAACGAATGGCAGGGTTTTCTGTTGGAAGTGCATTTGTTTTAATAAGTGGAACGCATATCGAGTGTCAAAATTCAAAAGGTGTTGTTGCAATAAGTAGTTCTAGTAGTGAGGTTGACCACTCAGATGTAAACAGGGTTGTTGAGGCAGCTAGAGCCGTTTCTTTGCCTTCATCCCGCGAAGTGATTCATGTTATTCCTAGGCATTTTTCAATCGATTCTCAGACCGGCATTAAGGACCCTATTGGTATGACAGGTGTTAGACTCGAGGTCGAAACACATCTCATAACCGGTGCAACGACCGCGATACGAAATCTTGGAAAATGTGTTCAGACAGTTGGAGTTGGGGTTGACTCAATGGTATTTTCAGGCCTTGCTGCAGCTGAAGCAGTGTTATCTGATACAGAAAAAGAACTTGGTGTCGTTGTAGTAGATATCGGAGGAGGCACGACCGACGTTGTTATATACGTCGATGGAGCAGTTGCATATTCTGTCGTACTTCCCGTTGGCGCCAAAAATATCACAAACGACATTGCAATCGGGCAGAGAATTAGTCTAGAGTCTGCAGAAAAAATTAAATTGCATCTCTCAAAACCCAATTCTCTGAAGTTTATAAAACCTCAATCAGAAAAACCGACACACAAAAAAGACGATTTCCTAGACCTCTCCGGACTCCATTTAGATGAGCCTGTCGAGAAGGCCTCTTTCAAAATGCTGACCGATGGATTTATTAAACCCCGAGTAAATGAGATTCTTAAAATGGTCAAAGATGAGATCAAAAAGTCAGGATTCGGTACATTGACTCCGGCTGGAGTAGTTCTGACTGGCGGAGGGGCCCAGACGATCGGAATTGTTGAACACGCCAAGCGTGAACTAGGAATGCCGGTGCGTTTAGGTAGACCCCAATATGCCAAAGGGCTAATTGATGAAATTTCAACTCCAGAGTTTTCTGCCT
This sequence comes from uncultured Gammaproteobacteria bacterium, assembly GCA_964349875.1. Lineage (GTDB taxonomy): Bacteria > Patescibacteriota > Microgenomatia > CAYQLK01 > CAYQLK01 > CAYQLK01. Next base: position 2,526 of record CAYGIG010000029.1, read on the forward strand.
CTCTGGGATTAATCCTCTTTGCACTTAAAACAGATACATATGAAGACTCAAGACTTCCAATTGTAGGTAGAGTAGAAATCAAAGAGAGTGTTACAAAAGCCGTCAATTGGGTAAAGTCTTTACTCCCTTAGGAATTTTCTCAGATTTTCACTTGAATAAAGTTATATAATTTGATAGAGTTCGACTAGACAATTTAGTCTGATTTCTTTCCCTGCCAGAGAAAATATCGTTGAGGCTAAATTGCAAAATGATTAAAAAAAGTGTTCATTTTGTAGGAAAATGCTTGTAAAACCTGAAGTAACTAATTTCGCAAAAATCAAAGTCATCGGTGTTGGGGGTGGTGGTGGAAACGCCATTAATTCTATGATTTCCGGCAATACAATTCACGATGTCGACTTTGTTGTTATCAATACAGACGCTCAACAGCTGCTCGCCTCACTTGCTCCTGTAAAGGTCCAACTTGGAGATCAGCTCACAAAAGGTTTGGGTGCGGGTGCAGATCCCGAAATCGGCCGCCGAGCTGCGGAAGAATCAATCGACAAGATTCAGGAAGTAATTGAAGGTGCAAATATGGTGTTTGTAACCTACGGTGGTGGTGGTGGAACCGGCACCGGTGCTGGACCGATTGTCGCCTCAATTGCTAAAAAAATGGGAATTTTGACAGTTGCCGTTGTAACCAAGCCATTTGCCTTTGAAGGTACCAGGCGCATGCTTGTTGCAGAAGAGGGGATTGCAAATCTTCGCGATAACGTTGATACCCTGATCGTAATTCCAAACCAACGGCTAATTGAGGTCGTCGACAAAAAAGTTTCACTCATCGACGCCTTCAGACTATCAGATAACATTCTTACCAATGGTGTTCAGGGAATTTCCGACCTGATCACTGTTTCAGGTAATATCAACGTTGACTTTGCCGACGTTGAGGCAATTATGAAAGATTCAGGCTCTGCACTGATGGGTATGGGTATTGCGTCCGGTGAAAATCGTGCGATTAATGCTGCCCGTCAAGCAGTCGTTTCTCCATTATTAGATGTCTCTATTCAAGGCGCTAAAGGATTGCTGTTTAATATTACAGGTGGACCCGATCTTTCTCTAAGTGAAGTTGATGAAGCTGCTCAGATTATTACCAAGCCAGCCGATCCTGACGCGCAAATTATTTATGGATATACCATCGACGAGAATATGGTTGACCAAATTAAGATTACTGTTGTCGCGACAGGTTTTGATGATGAAATAAAATTAGGTGGGGGATATGCTAACTCCTCATCCTATGCTCCTCGTCCTAACACGGATCAAGATGAGGATGAGAACGATGTACCGGACGATAAGCAGGATTTTGGTCACTCAGCCATTAGCTCGAGCCGTCCAAGAGAGGATGAATCAAGACCTGAAACTCCACGAGCCAATTATGGCAGTCAACCGGCAGCCTCCGAGACCAAGGAAGAATTTGTCGAAGAGGACGAATGGGATGTACCCGCCTTTCTCAGGCAGCGAAATTAAAGATATTAGCAGAAGTTTTCACTTGTAAATTTGGCTAAATTGCCGCAAAATTAAAAAAAAGAAATAGTGGTTAAAAAACCGAAGAGAAAATACATTTTCGTTTCTGGAGGTGTCATTTCCGGAGTAGGAAAGGGCATAACAACCGCCTCAATCAGTCTGCTATTAAAAAGCCAAGGTTATAAAGTTTCCCCTTTTAAGTGTGATCCATATATCAATGTTGACGCTGGAACAATGAATCCAACGGAGCATGGAGAAGTATTTGTAACAGACGATGGGGCAGAAACTGATCAGGATTTAGGAAATTATGAAAGGTTTCTTAATGAGAATTTATCTAAACTAAACTTTACAACGACCGGAAAAGTCTATTCAGAAATTATTGCCAGAGAAAGACGGTTGGAATTCAACGGCAGGTGTGTCGAGGTGGTGCCCGACGTTCCCAATGAAATCATCTCGCAAATAGACAAGCTGGCAGATTACTCAAAATCCGAAATTGTCATAATCGAAGTCGGCGGCACGGTCGGAGAATACCAAAACACCCTTTTTCTTGAAGCCAATCGAATATTAAAGCTTCACAATCCGAATGACGTTGTTCATATTCATGTTGGATATTTGCCCACCCCAAAATCGATCGGAGAGATGAAGTCAAAGCCGATTCAGCAGTCCGTAAGGATGCTCAATTCTTTTGGTCTGCAGCCTGATTTTTTAATTTGCCGATCAGAATCTCCAATGGACCAAAAACGAAAAGACAAAATTTCTTTGTTTTGCAATATGTCTCCGGAAAACATTATTTCCAATCCTGACGTGGATTCAATTTATGACATACCTTTAGTTTTGGAGTCTCAGAAATTTTGTAATCTAGTACTCCGAAAACTTTCTCTAAAAATAAGACCTTCAAAATTAAGCTCATGGGAGAAATTCGTTACAAAAACCAAAAACCCTAAAAAAACTGTAGAGATCGCGGTAGTTGGTAAGTATTTTAGTACAGGAGATTTCAGTCTCTCCGACTCGTATATCTCTGTTATCGAAGCAATAAAGCATGCTGCAGCAGTAAATTCTGTCGCCGTCAAACTATCTTGGATCGACTCTCAGACGCTTACAACTGATAAGCTGACTCGGGAAATTTTGTCACCCTACAAAGGAATAGTTGTTCCGGGCGGATTCGGCGTAAGAGGAGTAGATGGAATTCTTCGAGCGATTAAATATGCCAGAACGGAAAATATTCCATATTTTGGACTCTGTTACGGTCTTCATCTTGCTGCTGTCGAATTTTGCAGGAATGTTTTAGGTCTATCCGACGCCGACACAACAGAAATAAACCCCAAGACCAAACATCCCATTATCGACATTATGGAGAGCCAAAAAACCAAACTGAAGAATCTGCAAATGGGAAATTCAATGAGACTTGGGGTATATAAATGTAAACTTCTGCCCACAACTTTAGCCAAAAAACTTTACGCTAAAACAATGATTCTAGAACGCCACAGACATAGATACGAAGTTAATAATTCATATATTTCCAAAATGGCCAAAGCAGGCATGATTGTTAGCGGTATTAATCCTGAATCCAACTTGGTCGAAATAATTGAGCTGATTAATCATCCATTCTTTATCGCCAGTCAATTCCACCCGGAACTTATTTCCCGACCGCTTTTACCCCACCCTTTGTTCGTTGGATTTGTGAAAGCTGCGTCAAAATAATTTGTCGCCAAAACTGTCCTGTGCATATAAGATTTCCTTTGTGTTTGCATTTTTTTCAAAGCGCCGATGAAATAATTGTTCTTTGAGCGTTTTTTTGTCATAATCAGCCATGTGAACTCATAATATGCATTTAATGAACCAAAAATTAACCCCAAATCAGAACTTTATCGATCTAGAAAAGGAAGTCTTGGACTTTTGGTACAAAAAAGGCATCGTCGATAAATATCTTAAAAAAAACGCTAACTCAAAAGAAACCTTTTCTTTTATTGACGGTCCGATAACAGCCAATAATAAAATGGGTGTCCACCATGGATGGGGGAGAACTTACAAAGACATTTTTCAGCGTTTCCACACACTTCAAGGCCATGCTCAAAGGTATCAGAACGGCTTTGATTGTCAGGGGCTTTGGGTGGAGGTCGAAGTTGAAAAAGAGCTTGGCTTTAAAAACAAAAAAGACATTGAGGTTTACGGCATCGATAATTTTGTCGAGCGCTGTAAAGAAAGGGTAATTAAATATTCACACACAATCACAGAACAGAGTAAAAGATTAGGGTATCTGATGGACTGGGAAAATTCGTATTTTACAATGTCTGAAGAGAATAATTATTCGATTTGGAACTTCCTCAAAGTTTGCAATGATAAAGGCTGGATTTACAAAGGCCGTGATGCAGTACCTTGGTGTCCCAGATGCGGAACTGCACTTTCCCAACACGAGATATTATCGGAGGAATATCAGAATATTACCCACAAGTCTGTATATTTTGCCCTTCCAATAATCGGTTCAACGACAAAACTTCTAGTATGGACCACTACCCCTTGGACAATTCCCGGTAATGTTGCCGTCGCCGTTCATCCAGAAATTGAATATATCGAGGCCGATATAGACGGTACGGTATATATTATTTCCAAAAAACTTGCCAACAAAGTTTTACCAAAACATTCAGTAAACAAAACACTAAAAGGTTCGGACCTAATTGGAATGAAATATTCAGGACCGTTTGATGACTTAGCGGTTTTGACCGGAGTGACTCATCAAATAATTTCCGCGCCCGATCTCGTAACCGAGACCGAGGGTACCGGTTTGGTTCATATTGCCCCTGGTGCAGGAATGGAAGATTTTGCACTTAGTAAAGAATTTAATCTTCCCGTTATTAATCTGATTAGCGAAGATGCTGTGTATAACTCAGACCTTGATTATCTTAGCGGTAAAAACGCCAAGGAAAATCCAGAGCTAATCATAGGACTGCTTACTGAAAGGGGATTTTTATTTAAAACACTTGACTATACTCACAGGTATCCAAACTGCTGGCGTTGTAAAACAGAATTAGTTTTTCGGGTAGTTGACGAGTGGTATATCGCCATGGACATCAAAGATCAGAGCGGCAAAACTTTACGCGAGCAAATTATCGAAAGTGCCAAAATGGCGACTTGGATGCCTGACTGGGGACTTTACCGCGAGCTGGATTGGCTGAAAAATATGCATGATTGGTTAATTTCCAAAAAAAGATACTGGGGTTTGGCGCTACCCATTTATGAATGTGAATCCTGTCAAAAATTTCAAGTCATCGGCTCCAAAAAAGAACTTGAGGAAAAATCTGTTTCAGGTTTTAGAGAGTTTGAAGGTCATACCCCTCATCGGCCGTACATTGATAATGTAGAAATCAATTGTCCAAACTGTGACACGCCCATAAAAAGAATTCCTGATGTTGGCAATCCATGGCTAGACGCCGGAATAGTTCCCATAGCAACACTTAAGTTTGATTCCGATAAGGAATACTTTAATAAATGGTTTCCAGCGGACTTTATTGTTGAGGGCTTTCCGGGACAATTCAAAAACTGGTTTTACTCGCTTCTGGCAATGTCTACCGTTTTAACAGGTACAACTCCATTTAAAAACTTGCTCGGTCACGGCAATGTTTTGGATGAAAACGGTAAGGAAATGCACAAAAGTTCCGGTAATACTATTTGGTTTGACGACGCGGCTTCCGAAATGGGGGCGGATATTATCAGAATAATGTACGCCCTGACCAATCCGGAACTTAATCTTAAATTCGGATACAAAACTGCCTCCGATATCAAACGCCGTTTTTATCTTATTCTCTGGAACTCGTTTTTATTCTATTACAATAGTCCGCATCGCAAATCGCAGCTCCCTGAAATATCCAAAAATGTCCTAGATATTTGGATATTAAATCAACTAAATAACTTAATTGAAAATTGCAGAGCCAATTTAGAAAAATTTGACGCTGCACTTGCAATAAAAGATATTGAAAAATTTGTGACTAACGATCTCTCCGGCTGGTATATTCGTTTATCACGAAAAAGAATTGATGATAACGAAAACTTTCAGGAAGCCGTCTCGACTTTAGAGAAAGTGTTTTCAACCCTTTCAATTATCCTCTCTCCGTTTGCTCCTTTTATCAGCGAAAAAATTTATACCACCACTACAGAAAACGAATCAGTACTCCTTGCCGATTGGCCGACAAAATATCAAATATCTGAGGAGTCCGATGTAATAAAACAAAATATTGAACTAACCCGCAGTATTGTTGAAATTGGACACTCAGCCAGAAAATCCCACAGCGTTAAAGTCAGACAAACTGTGGATGCAACATACTTATCAGTAACTAAACTCGCTGATGTTTACGAAGACATGCTAAAGGCCGAATTAAATATCAGAAACTTGTCTTATAAAGAGGCGAAATCAAACAATTTGGAGATATCTGATTCCTACAAAACAGATCAGGAGTTAATCGATTTAGGGCTTGCGAGGGATTTGATTAGAGAAATCCAAACTTTACGAAAAACCCAGCACATGACCAAGAGCCAGAAAATTATTATCGCTGCACCAAAGTGGCCAGAATCACAAACCAAGTCGATTCTTATTCAAACCTCAGCTGATTCGATAACTCTCGGGGATACAATAATGATCAAGCTGGTTCAATAACTATTTTTGTATGTTCTCATTAAGATATTTATTAGGTACGACCTTACCCTTTCTTTCGATTTTAATTATCGGCAGTTTGGCAGTTGCCAGCACCGAAATTTCTTTACTTCCAAATCAGCTAATTTATTACGCGTTAGGCCTTTTTATTATTTTCATTTTTACCGTCATTGATACCAGTCTGATAAAAAAATTCTCGATATATTTTTTCTTGTTAGTTTTA
>CAYGIG010000030.1:0-1100 GCA_964349875.1 uncultured Gammaproteobacteria bacterium
CAAACAACCTACTACTCATTCCACCACCAAGTATTCTTGAGAGAATCAGTGCTGGTAAAACATCGGGGTCTTTTGCGCCAAATGACTTGAATCCAAGAATTATGTGTGCCTGATCAGTTTTTTTATACTGCAGAGAAAGTTTTGGCTTTACTTGATCGTCAACAAATACTTCGGGGAATTTAAAATTCACACTCTTCATTTTGCCAAAATATTTCTGCGCTAATTTTTTTGCAACACCCGGAGTCAGATTGCCAGCCGCAACAAAAATCATATTATTTGGCTTATACAGACTTTTCAGATAATCCAAAAAATTCTCTCGCGTCATTGCATTAATAGTCGATTCAGGACCGCCAATACTCCACCCGAGCGGCTTATCGCCATATAATAATTCCTCAAAAAGATCATAAACTTGTCGGGAAGGGTCATCGCGATACATGCGCATTTCTTCAACAATCACACCCTTTTCCCGTTCAACCTCGTCCTTATCAAACTTGCTGCTTAGTAGCATGTCTGAGAGTAATTCCACATTTAATTCCAAATGTTTTGCTGAACTTCTGATGTAATATCCAGTATGATCTTTCGAGGTATAAGCATTAAAATCAGCACCAATCCCATCAAGAATTGAAGAAATTTCACGAGCGGTTGGTCTTTTTTTAGTACCTTTAAAAAACATGTGCTCCAAAAAATGCGAAATTCCATTAATGTCCTTTGTCTCATATCTCGATCCTGCTCCAAAAAGCAGCTCAACAAAAACCGACTGAATACTCGTATCCTCAATGGTCAAAACTCTAATCCCGTTAGCCAAAGTGTCTAACGAGTAATCGATACTTTTCGAGGTTTTTTTAGATTTGAACGTTTTCGACTTCATAACTGTAATCACTTAATACTTTTACTATTACAAAACTCGGGCCTTGGAAATTTTTTTCCGCCCCTATTGCTCCGATGGTTGTGATTCTAACACCACCATCTGGGCTTGAGTAGCGGGCAAAATGATGCAAGTCTCCAGTAAAAAGTTCGTTTACCTTGGAGTTTTCCAATTGATATAAAAATTGCTTAGCCTGAAGAGTTACTTCTTCGTTTCCGTATCCCATTACATGAGT
>CAYGIG010000030.1:1200-8314 GCA_964349875.1 uncultured Gammaproteobacteria bacterium
AAAATTGCTTAGCCTGAAGAGTTACTTCTTCGTTTCCGTATCCCATTACATGAGTCGTATCTGGGTTGTAAGGAGTTTTGTGAGCCAAAACAAATCTTAGATTAGGAGGCTGACTTAGTAAAATATTCTTTAACTCAAACCAGTCTTCATCAGACAAACCTTTATATATATCGGAATTATCTACCAAAACAAATTGCACCCCAGACTCTTCTACATTCATTAGGGTTTTACCAAAAACTGCCTCAAAATTACTCTTTGCAGACAAACTCAAATCCCTTGAATTTGCCAGATCATGATCACCCGACAATACCTCATAAATTAAACCTGAATCATCAAAAATCTTTTTTGCCTGCGTCAGCTTGTCTACTTCTCCATAGTTAGTCCAATCTCCCAAACCAAAGACTCTATTTACACCCTGCTGTTTCGCGAGCCCTAATGCATTTGCCAATCCTTCATTGTTCAGATGACTATCTGATACTAGAGCAAAAGCATATATAACTTTTGCTGTTCTCTCACCTTCAACACTAGGCACTATATTTCTATCCTTCCATACAGCAAAGGAGGCCAAAACGACAGCAATAATAAAGATAAGTGTCAAAAACTTTTTCATTTTTGGATTTTTTACATTCGATCCGGAGCAGCAATTCCCAAAATACCAAGACCTAGTTTAATAGTTTCTCCGATCGATTTTGCTAAATACAGCCGAGCATTTCGAACCTCCGCGTCTTCTTCACTTAAAATACTCGTCTCTTCATAATATTTGTGCCAAAGATCTGATAATTCCAACAGATAAAAACATATTCTATGAACTTTCCTCTCTTTGTAAGCCCCAAGTAATACCTCCGGGTAAGTCAGGATTTTCATTATCATTTCTTTTTCCCGCTCCAATTCCAACTTACTTAAACTTTTATTATTTACAACAGAATCTTCTGCTTTAACAAGAATGCTATTTACACGAGCCAGCGCATATTGAATATAGTACAGCTGATTTTCCTTATCTTTTTTGACCAAGGTCTCCAAGTCAATATCCTGTGGAGTATTGTAGTCTCGGCTTAAAAAAGCGAACCTTATCGGATCTTTTCCAACCGCATCCAATACTTCTCGCAGAGTCACAAAATCCCCTTTGCGCTTCGACATAGATTTCTTTTTTCCATTTTCAATTAGAGACACCCACTGATAAAGAACCACTTCAAGTTTTTCCGGGTCGTATTCCGAACCAAGCGCCTTCATTGCAGCCTTCATTCTCGGAACATGCCCATGATGATTAGCTCCCCAAATATTTACAATAGCCTCATAACCCCTGTCATACTTATCTTTATGGTAGGCAATATCGTTGGCAAAATACGTCGGCGTATTCCCCTCATCGCTTCTTAAAAGCACACATTCCCTGTCTTCCAAAAACTCATTACTTGGAGCAAACCATAACGCCCCATCCTTCTCTTTTGTCAAACCTTTTTCCATTAAATAATGAATAATCTGCTCAGTCTTTTCTTCTTTGATTGAAGATTCCGTAACCCAATTATCATATTTGACCCCCAAGTCCTCCAAATCTTTCTTTATCGAGGTAATTACCTCTTCAAACGCTTTCTCACTGTCACCTTTTACATTTTTAGCTAAAGTTTCATAAAATTCACCACTGTATTCACTAGCTTCCGTACCTGAATGGATCGACTGGATTGAGTCCTTAAACTTCTTAACTTGACCGCCAATGTTATTGAGATAAAATTCCCTCGTAACCTTGTACCCAAAAAATTCAAATAAACTAGCCAACACATCGCCGATCGGCCCACCGCGAGCATTTCCAAGATGAATTGGCCCAGTTGGATTAGCAGAAACAATCTCAATTACCGCACTTTTCCCGCTACCCAAATCCTTTTTGCCAAACTTGCTGTCAATTGTAATATCCGCGAAGGTTTCAGTCAGTATTTCGTCACTTATCCAGAGGTTTAGAAAACCCGCCCCAACCAATTCAACCTTGCCAAATATTTTAGAATTTCTTAGCTCCTCAACAATTTTTTCCGTAATTTGCTTATCAACCCTGTTTTTTAATAAATAATTAGTAAAAAAGTCTCCAAATCTCTTCTCAGAAGCTACATTTACCTCTATCTCACCCGCAAGGTCGTATTTCTTAAAAATCTCAGATAAAAACTCAACAACTTTAGTCTCAAGCATACTTATTTTAGTTGCCTGCAATATACCATTCTGTACCGTCCGAAACAATTTTTATTGCTCCCTGATCTGTGCGGAGTATTTTTGAACCTATTTGCGCAAGCCTGCCAAGCATCTCTATATTAGGATGTCCATAGGTGTTTTCCCCTGACGATATCACAGCTAAATCAGGCTGAACTGCAGACAAAAACCCCGCAGAAGTCGAAAACTTACTCCCATGATGCCCAACTTTTAACACCTGACAGCTACCAAACTTACTTACATAATACTTCTCAAAATCAGCCCCCGCATCGCCGGCCTCCAAAAAACAGCTTTGTCCATAATTAACTACCGTCACCACTGAAACATCATTAACATTTTTACTTATATATCCCTCAATTGGCCAAACGAAATTCAGGCTCACACCAGTACCAACATTCACACTTTTGCCGGCCACAACAAAGTGAATATTTGCCAACTGTAATTTTTTCTTAAAAACTTCATATTCGTTATTACTGTATTCCAAGTCATAGCTAAGATAAACATCTTTTACCTTGTATCTATCTAATATTTCCACCAGACCAGCCACGTGATCTTTGTGTGGATGAGTGAGTACTAAAACATCTATTTGAGGCTGTTTAAAAAAATTTAATTCTTCCAAACAATCCAAAATCTTCCTATCAGGACCCCCATCAATTACGATCAGTTTCGCATCAATAGTTTTGATCACTACCCCATCCCCTTGTCCAACATCGCAGACAAATAATTGCAGTAAATCACTCTTGTTTTTACTAACAAAGACAACAAAAATCACGATTATTATTAAAATTAAAGCTAATATCTTATTTTTTACTTTCATGTCGTACAAACAGTTTTATAAGTATGAATATCAAAATATATCCCAATATAACTAAAGCTAAACTTATACTACTATTAGCTTCCAATATATTTCGATTAATTCGTGCAAAAAAATCAATAATAGTTAAAAACATCTTTGTAAAGATTTGTAAAATATTTCCCCCATACATTGCAATATTTAAAGGCAACACTAGTAATACCAGCCCAGATACCATAAATATCGGAATTAGCCAAAGCAGCAATAGATTTACTATCGGAGCAACAACACTCACCGAACCAAAGCTCATAATTATCACTGGAGTAGTCATTACCCAAGCAAAAAAACTGGTGATATAAACCTCCACTAAATACTTTCTATACCCTTCTAAGGGCAATTTAACGGCCTGAGTTATTTTAATACCGATTAACACACCAATCGAAGCTAAAAACGACAGCTGGAACGAAACCTCTCCAACTAACGCCGGATCAATGGCCAACATTAATGCACCGGTTAAAATAAGCGCTACAACGCTGGAATACTTTCTCCCCGCTACTTCAGCTAATACCAAAGACAATATCATTAAAAACGACCTGACTACCGGAGGGTCAAATCCAACCAAAAACACATAGATTCCAATAATTATGATAGTCAGCCCTAAAAATATCTTCCTTCTAAAATATTTGGCACCAATTGCCAGAAACGCAAAAATCATCGTCAGATTCTGACCCGACACCACCACAACATGAATAATTCCTGCTGATTTTAAATTATCAGACATATCTTTACTCAAATCGTTCTTACCAATCAGCATTCCCAGTATCAATTCTGACGATTTGTGGTCAAGCAGCAAATTAATCCGCCTACTCGCCTCATCTCTAATTTTATTCAGTGTTAATTCAAGCCTGTTAGAACTTTTTGCTACGAATTTGACTTCCGGAAACCAAATAGAATTCTTTTCTGCCACAAATCTTCCGTCCACAGCCAACTCATCCCCTTTTCCATACATTGGCCACCTGTTTGAAACTAATCTACCCTCATTAGTTTCAAAATACTGAATATTTTTTGAAAATTCCGGATAATTTTCTACTACTAAATTCTCGTTTATGTCGTGATCGTAGATGTTTTGTCCGACACTATCTAAATATCGAAATAAAGAGACAGAAATTAGAATTAGAATCAAAAACCAAAACTTGCCCATACCTAAATTTGGGCAAGTGATTTATTATTTGTCCCGCAATCTATCAAAAAACGAACTAAAAGTCACCCTGCGGCCGTTCTGAATCATCTGGCGATACTGCTGGTCCTTTAAAATCTGTTGACCATGGCCATCCCTAATCATTTGACGGTATTCCACTAGCCAGGCCTTATACGACTTAACCAAAACAGCTAAACCTCTCAATTCAATTTCTTTATCAACTACCCCACCTCGATGCGGATGTTTGTGTTTTTTCTTCCCTGAGGAAGAAAATCCATGAGCGTAATGAGCCAGTTCGTGCGCCAAGGAATACAAAACCACCTCTTCGGGGATTTTCTCACTCTTAAACATCGAACTGACTGTAATTAGTGTGACCCCTTTGGAAAATAATGACTTTTGTTGATACTTAATAGAAGCAAAACGAAACCTTGCATATCTCCCAAATGTGACCATCACAACGTTAGACTTCTCTAGGTCTGGAAAATACCTTACCCATAGATATTCAAGCTTTGTTTTAAGCCACAAATTATCTCTGACCACCTCTTATTTCCTCCTCTAAACTATGTAGTTAATAATTTTATCTTTTACAAAAATTATCTTCTTGCTAGCACCAAGATTATATTTATCGAACTTGTCAGTTTTTTGAACAATTTCCTCTATTTTTGCCTGATCACTTCCGGAGTCCGCAGTAATCGAAAACCTCCGCTTACCATTTACCTGCACGGGAATCTCAACGAACTGCATAATTTTTAACTCATCTGCGTATACCGGCCAATCAGAAATATGAATAGATTTTTTATTTCCAAGTCCTAGCCAAATATTTTCTGTCACAAACGGCATATATGGCGCCATAAGCTTCAGCAGATTTTCTCCATCCTGTTTTGACAATCGCGTAGTAGAGTCTGATAAGTAATTAAAAAACTCCATATACGCCGACACAATAGTATTAAAACTCATTGTTTCGATTCCTCTTTCGACAATTCCGCAAAGCTGTGCCAGCCGTCCCAACGTCTCCTTATCCGTAACTTCTGCCGGCTTCGAAGTGTCAAAAAAGCGTTTAACTTTCTTTACAAATCTATTTACACCTTCGACACTATCCGGATTCCAAATCCCCATGCTTTCAAATGGCCCCATAAACATTTCATATACCCGCAGCGTATCCGGCCCATACGCCTCAACCAGCTCATTCGGATTCACCACATTGCCTTTCGATTTACTCATCTTAAGCCCATCAGGACCCAAAACCATCCCCACATTCCTTAGTTTCAAAAATGGTTCCTTTGAGGACAATAAACCGAAGTCATAAAAAAACTTGTGCCAAAATCTCGCATAAAGCAGATGCAGAACCGCATGTTCTGCTCCGCCTACATAAAAATCAACAGGTACCCATTTATCTGCCAGCTTCTTCTCAAATGGCCCCTTGTCATAATCAGGCTCAAGATATCTTAGATAATACCAACAGGATCCCGCCCATTGAGGCATAGTGTGCGTTTCACGCTCTGCGACTCCTTTACATTTAGGACAAGTTACTACTTTCCAATCGTCAAGCTTAGACAGCGGAGATTTTCCATCGTCTGATGGCAAAAAATCATCGGTTTCGGGCAAAAGTAGCGGTAATTCATTTTCGTTAATAGGCACAACCCCACAACTAGCGCAATGAATCAAAGGTATTGGCTCCCCCCAGTAGCGCTGGCGGGAAAATATCCAATCGCGCAACTTGTAATTAGTCTTTTTACTTATCCTATTAGCCTTTTTATAATCACCAAAAATGGCTTCACTCGCCTCCTCCGACTGCTGATTTGTGTATTTACCGGAATTTACCAAAACACCATACTGTGTAAAAGGTAATTTACCACTCGAACTTATCACTTCAGTAACTTTTAATCCAAACTTTTTAGCAAATTCAAAATCTCTTTCGTCGTGTGCAGGCACAACCATCACTGCATCGGTTCCATAACCCGAAACCACATAATTTGAAACAAAAACAGGTATTTTTTGCCCATTTACAGGGTTTTCACAATAATAGCCAGTGAAAACACCTTCTTTTTCAGCCAAATAATCATTTTTCTTTGTCTGTAATTGTTTGATATAGTTTACAACCTCTTTGTCTAGTTTTTCACTCACAATTTTGCGTGAAAATTGGTGATCTGGGGACACAACTATTGCCTCAACACCATAAATTGTGTCAAGTCGAGTAGTATATACTTTTATACTATTAGTAGTATTTACTACATCAAACACTATCTCAAACCCATTACTTCTTCCAATCCAGTTCTTTTGCATTATCTTAATAGACTCCGGCCAGTCCAAAAGCACTAAATCATCAACTAATTTATCAGCATATTCAGTTATTTTTAATATCCACTGCTTAAGCTCTCTCTTCTGCACATCTGTTCCACATCTATCACATTTACCATCGACAACTTCTTCGTTTGCAAGACCTGTCTTGTCTTTTGGACACCAATTAATTTCTGCTAAATCTTCATATGCCAAGCCCTTCTTATATAGTTGCAGGAATATCCATTGGGTCCATCTGTAATACTGAGGATCTGTAGTGTTAATTTCTTTTGACCAATCAAACGAAATTCCAATCAGCTCAAATTGTCTTTTAAAATTTTCGATGTTTTGTTTTGTGGAAATCTTTGGATTAATTCCTGTTTTAATTGCATAATTCTCAGCAGGAAGTCCAAACGCATCCCATCCCATTGGGTGCAACACCTCAAATCCTTTCATCCGCATATATCTGGTGTAGATATCGGTCCCGACATAGCCCTTAACATGCCCCACATGCAAACCATCACCTGATGGATATGGAAACATATCTAACATGTAGAACTTTTTTTTACTGGAATTTACATCACAAAAATATGTCTTCTGTGTTTTCCAAAAATCATTAATTTTGTCGATTTCGGTCTTTGTCAAAATCATAAAAT
>CAYGIG010000031.1:0-8045 GCA_964349875.1 uncultured Gammaproteobacteria bacterium
TGGATCACAGCTGATGTCCTGTATATCTACCTTTATTTTTCCAGAGGACTCTCGCTAACAGCCGTACTTTATGGAGTCTTTTTGACAATGTGCATCGTCGGACTAGTTAAATGGCAAAAATCACATTAAATGAAAAAAACAAAAAAACTCTTCAAAACCGCAGTTGTTATCGGCAAGTTCTATCCGCCGCATCTTGGACACAAGTACTTGATCGACACCGCTTTGGAAAATAGTGAAAAAGTAACTGTTATTGTTTGTGGCAGATCCAATCAGTGGATTGACCCAAAGCTTCGATACCAGTGGATTAAGCAGATTCATCCAAAAGCCCGTGTAATTCTTATCAATGATGACGAGCTGGATGATGACGACACCGAAGGTTGGGCCAAGGCCACGATCAACTGGCTCGGGTACGTTCCTGATGCTTGTTTTACCTCCGAGGACTATGGTGATCCATGGGCCAAAGCGATGGGGTGTAAACATTATTTAGTTGATAAAAAACGCGCCACTATTCCGATTTCCGGCACAATCGTCAGACAAAATCCGCTTGAAGCGCTTAATTTTCTTCACCCAATCGTTCGTTCGTACTTTGTCAAAAGAATCGCCATAGTCGGAGCCGAATCGACCGGAACGACAACTCTTGCGACAGCTCTGGCTAAAAAATATCGCACAGCCTGGGTGCCCGAGTTCGGCAGAATGTATTGGGAAGGCAAGATGGCTAATCTAAGCCAAAACTGGAAAACTGAAGAGTTTAATTTTATTGCCAAATCACAAACCGATCTCGAAGATAAACTTGCCCAAATTGCCAACAAGGTTTTGATCCTTGATACGGACGCATTTGCCACCGCACTATGGCACCACAGGTATATAGGAAGTTATGCTAGGTCAATTGAAAGATTTCTAAAAACACACTCCAAGCCTGATCTATATATCGTCACAAGCGACGAGATTCCTTTTGTACAGGACGGCACGCGTGACGGTGAGGACATCAGACATGACATGCACAAAGAATTTATCCGCCAACTTGACCTTCGCAACTTGCCCTATATTCTAGTCGAAGGTAGTCCAAGTCAAAGATTAAAAATTGCCACGCGGAAAATTAACACTATAATTAAAAATAACTATGAACAAAAAGCCAACGCCAAAATACGACCCCAAAGCATTCGACAGGCCGTCAGTGACCGTTGACGCTCTGGTTTTTACCATTGCTGACAATGTTCTAAAAGTGGCTCTCGTCAAAAGAGCAAGTGAACCATTTAGGGATTATTGGGCGCTTCCGGGCGGTTTTATTGACATGAAAGAAACTCTGGAGGAGACAGTAAAGCGCAAGCTCTCGCTCAAGGCCGGCTACGAAAACCTCTATCTCGAACAACTTGCTACTTTTGGCGACCCCAAACGCGATCCGAGAACTCGTGTTATTACTGTAGTCTATTTTGCCCTAACAAGTGCTGATAATTTTCGCTCCGTTACCAGCGAGTCAGTATCCGATTCTCAACTCTTTGATGTTAAAAAACTCCCGCTAGAATTAGCTTTTGATCACAAAGAAATTATCAAATTCGGTATCAAAAGACTCAAAAGCAAAATTCAGTATTCCAATATTGCTTATGGACTATTACCGTCAGAATTCACACTAACAGAACTTCAAAAAGTTTATGAGGTAATTCTTGGAACCACAATCGACAAGCGTAATTTTCGCAAAAAAATGCTGGCCACCAAACTACTAACCAGTACCAAAAAGAAAAGAGCAGACTCTGCTCACAGGCCAGCAGAGCTATTCAGATTTCGCAGCACCGATCTCGAATTCTTTAACTAATTCTCCCTCGTTATTTTTAAGTACTTGACATTTTTAAGACTTAGTGTAATAATTACACCATAGCTCTTTAAAAACAAAATAAAAAATGTAAGAAGTGTCCTAAAAGTTTCACTTCTATTCGATATTAAAATCTTAAATGTTTGGGCAACCTTCATTTATTTTTTAACCGATAGATAGTGTACAAAAGACACGAAAGGAATCAAAAATGAACAAGCGGGTAGAGGAGTCTCAATGACCAGCTCGTCCTGCAACAGCTGCGGACGGTACCAGACCAGATCTGTAACCGTCGACGCCATAGTGACAAACGAACGAGGTCAGATTCTTCTCATCAAAAGGAAGAACCAGCCCTATCAAGACCACTGGGCACTCCCTGGTGGATACCTCGACCAAAACGAAACAATCATTCAGGGCGCACTAAGAGAACTCAAAGAAGAAACGGGTTTGTCTGCAGATAATGCAGAACTCCTCGGCTTCTACGACAATCCCAAACGCGATCCTAAACAAAACGTTTCCTTTGTCTACATGGTTCATCAATTTACCGGCACTCCAAAAGCCGGTGATGACGCCAAGGGGGCAAAGTTCTTTGGTCTTGACTCCCTTCCAGACAACATCGCATTCGACCATCGGCAGATTATTGCCGACTACCTGAAAGGAAAACTTCGATGAACGAGAATCTTATCCTTCTGACCGACAGCTACAAGGTCAGCCATCACGTCCAGTATCCACCCAACACCCAAAAAGTCTACAGCTACATCGAGAGCCGCGGCGGCAAGTGGGACCAGACCGTTTTCTTCGGCCTGCAGTACATCCTCAAGAAGTACTTCACCGGCGCCGTGATTGAATCGTGGATGATCGACGAGGCCGCAGAGGTCTCGGCCGCTCACTTTGGCAATGCCACGATTTTCAACCGCCAAGGCTGGGAGTACATCCTCAGCCAGTACGGCGGCCGACTTCCGCTTCGGATCAAGGCTGTGCCGGAAGGTACCGTCGTTGATGGCAAGAACGTTCTGGTCGTTATCGAAAACACCGACCCGAACTGCTTCTGGCTGACGAACTACATGGAAACCCTGCTCATGCAGCTCTGGTATCCCGTAACCGTCGCCACCCAAAGCCATGAAATGAAAAAGATCATCCGCCACTACGCCGCTCTGACTGGTGGCGATATGGATGTTTCTTTCAAGCTTCACGACTTCGGTTTCCGCGGTTCGACTTCGGTCGAGTCGGCAGGCCTAGGTGGTGCAGCCCACCTAACTTCGTTTTATGGCACTGACACGATGCCTGCTCTCATGCTTCTTCGTCGTTACTACGGCGCTGACATGGCGGGCTTCTCGATTCCTGCTGCCGAACACTCGACGATTACGAGCTGGGGGAAAGACAGCGAAGCAGATGCTTTCCGCAACATGCTTTTCCAGTTCCCCAACGCGCTTGTCGCCGTCGTCTCCGATAGCTTCGACATCTTCAACGCCTGCGAAAACCTCTGGGGTACGCAGCTGCGTGACGCAGTCGAAAGCCGTAACGGAACGCTGGTGGTTCGGCCTGACTCAGGCGAGCCCACCGAAATCGTTCCCCAAGTCCTCGAAACCCTCGGTCGTCGTTTCGGTTATACCGTCAACGACAAAGGCTTCAAGGTTCTGCCGTCCTACATCCGCGTGATTCAGGGCGACGGCATCAACTACGAATCCCTCGGTGCCATCCTCGAAGCCGTCTATCAGGCCGGCTGGTGCACCGACAATATCGCGTTCGGCTCTGGCGGCGGACTGCTCCAGAAGGTCGACCGTGACACTCTCAAGTTTGCCTGCAAGGCAAGCCAAGTCGTCGTTGCCGGCGTTGCTCGCGAGGTCTACAAAGATCCCGTGACCGACCCTGGCAAGACGAGCAAGAAAGGTCGGCTGGTACTCGTTCGCGACGATGATAACTTCATCACCGTCGCCGAAGGTACTGTTGATCCCGACGAAGACTGCCTCGTTGTTGTCTTTGAAAACGGCGAACTTACCGCCGAGTACGATCTTGCTGGCATTCGTGCCCGCATCGCTGCAAACCTCGAAGCTGACGTCCGCTTAAGCGCGGCAGCCTTAAACTTCAAGGCCAAACAGAAGTAAGACCTCATAGCCCTCCCTTAAACAAGGAGGGCTTTTTTTATGGATTTCTGCGTTTTTAGGTAAGATAAATATATGTCTG
This sequence comes from uncultured Gammaproteobacteria bacterium, assembly GCA_964349875.1. GTDB lineage: Bacteria > Patescibacteriota > Microgenomatia > CAYQLK01 > CAYQLK01 > CAYQLK01. The sequence continues at coordinate 3,989 of CAYGIG010000031.1, forward strand.
CCAAAAAATACTTTTCGCTTGAGCATAATGGGCTTTCTGAGTCCGAAGCCAAAGATAGTCTTGGGCATTTTGGATACAATTCACTTAAAGTCGCCAAACCAATTAGTATTTTTACGATTTTTCTAAGTCAGTTTCGCAGTCCGCTGATTTATCTTCTTCTTGGCGCGGGAATATTTATTCTTGCCTTGCAGGAATATATTGATGCTTTTCTCGTCTTTATCGTGCTTATTTTTAACGCCGTAATCGGCACTTTTCAAGAAGGCAAAGCTCAAAACACATTACTTGCGCTTAGAAAATTTGCCAAAACCAACGCTACGGTTATCCGTGACGGTGTTGAAAAAATAATCGACGATTCGTTAGTTGTGCCAGGGGATTTAATCGTATTGCGAGAAGGGGAGAAAGTCCCCGCAGATTTACAGTTATTGCAATCAACCAATCTCAAGGTCAACGAGTCAGCTTTAACCGGCGAATCAGTACCAGTCCATAAATCCTCTGATTCAGGATCCAATTTGCTCTACAAAGGTACCGTTGTCGTAGCGGGTTTTGGTCTAGCTAAGGTTCTCAAAACCGGTATGAATACCAAAATCGGCCAAATCTCATCCGAAATAACAGATGTCAATGTCGATCTTCCCATTAAAAAAGAGATCAATAAAATTTCCCGCATTATTCTTATTACCTCCGGTATTTTGTCTTTAATTATTATTGTCATCGGTATTATCGAGGGTTTTTCGCTCGAGTTATTGATTCGAACGGTTGTTTCTCTGGGTGTTTCGGTAATTCCTGAAGGATTGCCTGTTGTACTTACTTTGGTTTTGGCTTTAGGTGTTTGGCAGATGGGCAAAAAAAACGCCCTAATTAAAAAATTACAGGCGGTTGAGGTCTTAGGTCAGGCTTCGGTCATCGTTGTCGACAAAACTGGAACAATTACCCGAAACGAGCTTTGCGTGACGAATGTGTTTCTCTCAAATGAGCTTATTCGGGTCTCCGGAACGGGTTATTCACCAGAAGGTCGGATAAGCTATCAAAAAACCCCCAAATCGGAGATATTAAACTCAGCTTTGGTGGCTTATGCTTCTGCTACAGCCAAAGTTTATCGCGATGATTCTGGTAATTACTTAGTTTCAGGCGATCCCACTGAGGCAGCTTTAAGTGTCTACGCCGCCAAAGTTGGTCGTCAGTTAAATGTCGATTTGGATGAGGATATTCAAATACTTGAAGACCGGCCGTTCGATTATCAGGAAAAATATCACGCTGTTTTGATCAAGACTACAAAAGATAATCTGCTTTGTGTTTCCGGCGCACCTGAAAAAATTATCGAACTTTCTAAGCTCAGTCAGTTGGAAAAACAAAAACTGCATCACACGGTCGAAATTCTCACCTCCCGCGGCCTAAGGGTTGTGGCATTTGCATACAAAACCAAGCAAAAATCACTCAGTCTTAAACTCCCAATTCTTACATTCGGCGGGCTTTTTGGCCTGCAGGATAATCTTCAGGTTGGGGTTTACGAGTCGGTTATAAAAGTTAAATCAGCTGGTATTCGAGTCGTTATGGCAACAGGCGATCATCTAGCTACTGCGCTGTCTATTGCCCGTGATGCCGGAATTTATTCCGATGGCGACCGGTACATTACCGGTCAAGAACTTAAGTCCATGTCCGATTTAGAACTTAAAGACATTATTGGCCGCGTCACGGTTTTTGCCCGGGTTACTCCCGAAGATAAGATTCGCGTTATTAATACACTCAAGTCTCTTGGTGAAATCGTAGCAATGACAGGCGACGGGGTAAACGACGCACCATCTCTAACAGCCGCCAATCTTGGTATCGCTATGGGCAAAATCGGCACCGAAGTTGCCAAAGAAGCATCATCCATCATCCTGCTTGATGATAATTTTGCCAGCATCGTTTCCGCCATTGAAGAAGGCCGGATTATCTTTCAGAAGATCAAAAACATCATTCTCTATCTCTTTTCGACCAGCGCCGGTGAAGTTCTGGTCATTATGGGGGCAATGGTTTTAGGTTTTGGAATTCCGCTTCGGCCAACCCAAATTATCTGGATGAATTTTGTAACCGATGTTTTTATTGTTATCGCTCTCGCATTTGAGACCCGCGAGCGCAGTCTGCTAACACGCAAATGGTCCGCCACTCAGCACAAAATGCTGGATTTAACGATGTTGCTCCGCATACTTATTATTGGCGTAGTCATGATGATCGGCTCATTGATTCTTTATCAGCAGTCTTATCTGACGGACCCAGTCAAGGCTTCAACAATTGTTCTAACTGTGCTGGCAGTTTTTCAGTGGGTCAATGCATTTAATGTTCGCTCAGAAACCAGCTCTGCTTTTCGTTCAAAACTGTCTTCACTCAAATACCTACTTATTGCGATACTATTCGTTGGCTTACTTCAGGCACTTATCATCTATCATCCGTTTATGCAGCAAGTATTCCAAACCACGGCTCTTTCAGTCCGCGATCTAGGCATAATTGTCGTAATGTCACTAAGTGTCTTAATTGTCGAAGAATTGAGAAAACTTATCTTTAAAGTGTTAAAAATCCAAAACAAGGTAATTGGTGAATAATCCAGTTTTAGTTTAATCTGGCAACCACATCATCCAAACCCATATTAGCCGCATAGTCGCGTGCATCAGCCATATTTTCTACTGCATCTTCATCCATTCCTGCTTCTCGTAATACGTCCGAAGTTGCCACTATCAGACCAATTTGGGCCTTAGCTCGCGCCTGTTGGTCCAGTTTGTCTATCTCTGCTTCTGCCAGTTCCTGAAATCTACCTAATAGTTCTCCAAATCTTTCACTGCCTGCTTCCAAACCTTTTATCTCATCGACAACTGCCTGCATTTCTGGGGTAAAACTTACGCCTAATTCAGCTGCAATTGCACGATAGTCAACTTTTTCTGCTGGTTGCGGTGCTTTTTCTGCTTGATCCATATATGTCTAATTATATACCTTGTAACAAAATATTTTTAATTTAAACCAGAAAAAAGCTCCTGCAAAATTTGCAGGAGCCACTAGTAGATATGCCCTCAGGCCATCAGAATATGTCGGCGCATGATCTGCACAAACAATTTCAGGCCCTCGGGTGAATCGATGTGGTAGGTGTCGACCATCGCAATTCCTTCAGTCGGGTCCTTGACTAGGATCGCTTTTGGATTGGCTTGGACGAGGCCATCGATGATTTCGTCTCCGGACCTCAAAACAAGCCGCTTGCCCGTTGGTCCGTAATAGCGGACCCATGTTTTTGGCGGTCTGCAGCTTGGGTCTCCGCCGACCCTGACTTCTTCGCGTCCAACGTCGCCATGATCGTTGTACAACTCTTCAGCCACACTAAGCGGCACGAGTCCTTTGACGATCCAGTAGTGCCATACTCGGTTGAACACGAACGCTACTTCAGCACGTCTTAGTCCAAGGCCTATTATGTTGGTCCGAACTTCGTCGTCGATGGGTCTAGGCAACGCAAGAACTGTAATTCCCGCGTCGCTGAGTTCTTTTTGGACGGCGTCATCACATTGTTTGACCCCTTCCAAATTGGGGAACTTGTACACTTTTACTACTCCTTAATGTGCTTCTGAGCGAGATTATATCAATACTTAATTGGAAAACAAAACTATAAGATACTTGTAGCCCCGAGGGGAGTCGAACCCCTGAATTTGAGAGTTGATTAATTATTTCAAAGAAAAAGATCTGTTTTGGAAAAGAACACTGTACATTAGACATTCTTCAGCTTTTGCTAAATCATTTTTTTCCGTCAAAGTTACTTTTGCTTTTTTAATAAGATCTTGGGTGTTTGGGTTTTTAATCGTTTTTTCCGCCTCATTTAACCACCCCATCGCTTCATTACTAAATGTTTCCGCTGTCGTATTTGACCCTTTCTGAATAGACAGGCAAACTCTTTTTAAATCACTGGATAGCGCCTGTAATACCTGTTTGTCCATCATAACTACAGTATATTACAAAATATTACAAAACATTATTTCTCAAAAATCGCTTGGAAAAAGTATTTTGTTAGCTCTTCAAATACTCTCCGTTTATCCGCATCTTGGAT
>CAYGIG010000032.1:0-7209 GCA_964349875.1 uncultured Gammaproteobacteria bacterium
CAATAGTTGTAATCGTCGGATATGGCCTTGCAACTTCGGAGTTAAATAAGGACAAGGGAAATAAAAAAGATAAATGAATTCACCCACGACCTGTCGGTCGGGGTATCTTTTCGCTTTGGGACTTCGTCCGTTTCACAAACACCCATGTTCTTACGAACGGGGTTTTTTACGCGATAAATGAAGATTAAAGCTCTTCAAGCTTTACTTTTTCTGAAGTTTTTTTAGGCTCAATTAATCCAAGATATCGTTCGGTTGTGGAAAGTCTTTTGTGCCCAGCCAGCTTGGAAATTAGAACGACTGATGTGCCTTTGGATAGGTGGTGGTGAACCCAAGTGTGGCGAAGATCATTAACCTTGGCATTGGTAATGCCGGCTTTTTTGAAATATCGGTCAATGGCTGTTCGAATATTGCGAATAAGAAGGGGCTTGTTGTTTTTGGTTACAAAAAGATGGTCGTCTGGTTTAGCTTCTGTTCTTTCCTTAAGATAGCGTTTAACCGCGCCTTCTGCGGCTGAGTTGAGAGGGATTGTGCGCTCAGTGTGGCCTTCAAAGGGGCGAACATAGATGCGTCCTTCTTTTTTGCCTTCGGACAGGTAAATATCTTCGATAAGAATTCTGGCTAGTTCGCCAATTCGCATTCCGGTTTGAAGTAAAATTTCAATTACGGCAGATATTCTGACATCACTGCGGGCGGCGTCTCTTAATGCGCGATATTCAAGCGGAGTTAGAACACGAGGCTGTTTAGTCTCAAATTTTGGATGAACGACCATAGCTGACGGATCATCAGTAATTACCTCTTGAATTTTTAGGAAACGAAAGAAGGTTTTGGTTGAATTTAGCTTTCGGGAAACGCTTTTAGGTGTATAGCCTTCGCCACTGAGTTTAGCAAGAAAAGCATTAATGTCGGAAGTAGAAATTTCGTGAACGTGGTTTTTTTGAAGATCGTTTAGGAATGTTACAAGCTGTTCAATGTCTTTTCCATAGGCGAGAACCGTGGCTGATGCCCGGTTTTTACTTTTCAAATGTTCTATAAATGTTTGGTGGGCATTTTTTAAGGCAGTCGGTTCTGTTTTTGTGGCCATAATTAATTTTTTACTGTTTTAAATATCGGACAGTTTAGCTCTATTTCGCCTCAAGCAGATTGAACTATGGGATAGTGTAACTTATAGATATAAGAACTGTCAAGACTGATTTGCTTGTATAAACAATAAATTTTTGTATTCAAAAACAACAAATTTTGACTTAGGGAATATACAATGGAGATATGAGATCGCGCAGTATTTTACAGTTAGTTTTTGTGTTATTAGGTTTGTGGTTGATAATCGTGTTTGCGAGGCAGGTTGTGGAGTTTTTTAGCAGTGGCGACCGAATAAAGCTATCAGAGCTGGATGTGCGTAAATTGGAAGAGGAGAATGCCAAACTTAAAGCTGAAAAGGATTTTAGGAATACTAATTTTTTTGTTGAAAAAGAAGCAAGGGAAAAACTAGGTTTTGGTATTGAAGGAGAGTCGACGGTTGTTTTTAAGCGAGAACAATCAACGCCTGAAGCTAAGCCATTACAAGATGAGCGTCCGAACTACCAAAAATGGCTGGATTTTCTGTTTTAGTTAAGCTTAAATTCTTGTTTTGATTGACTGTATTAGCCTCAGGTGTTAGAATTCTGCAGCGTAAAACCACAGCGGTGTGGTGTACCGGGAACACGCCAGGCTCATAATCTGGAGAGACCCAGTTCGACTCTGGGCGCCGCAACTAATAGATTTAGCTAAGGCCAGCTTTAAAAGCTGGTCTTTTGCATAATTTAAGGCTAAATTAGTGAAAAGTGGTGGCGACGGTTGGGCTCGAACCAACGACCGCGGGTTTATGAATCCCGTGCTCTACCAACTGAGCTACGCCGCCAAGTAGTAACTATTTTACTTTGGATGTGCATTCTCTCAATTTTTGGGAAGTTTTTCAAATGATTTTAAATACTCTTGCGACTTTTAGTACAAGAGTTACTCGCTAAAACAAACCCCAAAACCGCCTTATGACATTTTGTTATTTGTTTTAGCTACGTCCTGCGCAACAGGAAACCTGTTGCTAGACTACTTGCTCGTATTTATTTTATAACTTCGGCTGGATCGTTATTTCGCAAATGCTTACTACGCTCCACGCTTTGGAAGACCCAAAGCTAGTGATAGAATAGAGCAATGAAAAAGAGAATTTTGACAGGAGACAGACCAACAGGACCATTACATTTAGGGCATTATTTTGGCTCTCTGGTTAATCGTGTTTCTCTGCAGGAGGAATATGAGACATTTGTTCTTGTAGCGGACGTGCAGGCTCTCACGGATAATTTTGATAATCCGCAAAAGGTGCAGGAAAATGTTATTGAAGTTATCAAAGATAATTTAGCTGTAGGTGTGGATCCAGACAAGTCGACAATTTTTTTACAGTCAGCCATACCGGAAATAGCGGAGCTGACAGTGTTTTTTTCCAATCTTGTAACTGTAGCTAGACTGCAGAGGAATCCAACAGTAAAAGATGAGATGAAACAGAAGAATATGGAAGAATCTCTCCCATTAGGGTTTTTGATGTACCCAGTTTCTCAGGCTGCTGATATTCTGATTGTTAAAGCTGATTTAGTGCCGGTTGGTGAAGATCAGGTTCCTCATATTGAGCAGGCTCGGGAAATTGTTAGGAGCTTTAATAAAATTTATGGAAGAGTTTTTCCTGAACCGGAAGCAAAAGTGGGGGAGATGTCGAGATTGGTTGGAATAGATGGTAAGGCAAAAATGAGTAAAAGTTTGGATAACGCGATTTATCTGAAAGACTCTGCGGAGGTTTTAAAGGCTAAAATAAATAAAATGTACACGGACCCAACGAGAATAAAGGCTACGGACCCAGGGCATATTGAAGGTAATGTTGTTTTTATGTATTTGGATCTGTTTATGAAAAATAAAAAATCACTTGATTCTCTTAAAGAAGACTATAAGCTTGGTAAAGTCGGTGATGTGGCTGTGAAAGATTTATTATTTAACGAAATTAATAACTTTTTGGAGCCAATTAGACAAAGACGCGAAAAAATTAGTGATAAGGAAGCCTTGGAAATATTGAAAGCTGGGACTAAAAGAGTCAGAATAATTGCACAAGAGACAATGACAGAAGTAAGGGAAGCGATGAGGTTGTTTGGGTTTCCTGATTAAGAAATAATTTTTTGATTTCACAGTTTATTTAGAGGTTTTCTGCTGAAGCAGAAACATATTTTTTTCAATTTCCTTTCCAGGCACGATAAAAGATGTAAAAAAAAGGCTAAGACGAAAAAATGCCCTCCTTTTAAAGGGAGGGCATTAGGGATGTGAGTACTTTCGTTAGTACGGGATAGAGCTGAAGCGCCGTACTTTATGGGGTTGAGCCATGTTGGGGAATTCGTCAGTCGTTTCCTTTGGCCAGTCGCTATTGACTTCAACGAATCCTTCGAACATCGCTTTGGGGCGAATGGCGATGGCGTGTCCGTCGTGAGGGTAGAGCGGTACATAGACGACGAGCGGCTCTGAGTCTTCGTCGTCCACATCGACTGCTACACCAAGTACGAGGTAGGTTTTGCCTTTGTAGTGGCGGTACCTGCCAAGGCGGATGTTGTACTTCTCGTCGGTGTTGTCACGAGGAGAAGTTGGAACGCTCCAACTTAGTGCCCGATCTGTGTCGAGAGCACGCTGGGCAGTTCGGACTAAGAAGGCTGGGCCGTCGAATGAGTTGATGATGACGAGATAGTTGCTCTCGGTCTCGCTGTGTCTTGCATGGCCAAGTACTTGGCATGTCCTTGTGACCGTTCCAAAGTGGGTACTGAGAAGCGGGTATCTGACAGTTGCTTGAATCGATGCGAAGTCGGCAATGCGACTGCTTTCATGTATATCTGTTTGCCCAGATGGTGTTGTCAAAGGACGGTTCTCCTTGTTGGAATAAGAGATTTCTGGAGAGGATTTTAGCATAAAATTGCGACTATGAGCTTGCAAGAGAAAAACTTGAACTGATATACTTCTACCTAGTTTTTTATCAATGCTATCTATATGTCGCTAAAACCGTTAATAAAATACGATGATTTTGCCAAACTTGATCTGCGAGTGGGTACCGTTGAGAGTTTTGAAGAGGTTGAAGCTTCTGAAAAACTGATCAAATTAACGGTAAATATAGGCCTAAATACGCGGCAAATTTTGGCAGGAATTAAAGACTCAGTCAAAAAAGAGGACTTAATCGGAAAGCAAATTGTCATTGTGGCGAACCTAGAACCAAGAAAAATGGCAGGTTTGGAGTCACAAGGCATGATACTTGCGGGCGATGTGGACGGAAAAGCTATAATAATTTCTCCAACACAAACACTGGAGAATGGAACAATTGTGAGGTAAATATGTCAAAAATATCGAAAGTGAACAATAAAATTGCAAATAAGGTAAAAAAACAGAACCTAATGCCTAGTGGAAATGGTAGTCCGTGGAGAGGCTATTTAATCTATGGAATTTTAGCTTTGATGCTGTTTTTGGTGTTTTTTAACTTTTCGGGTAGCGGTATGACAGGAGAAAAAATTTCAATGTCTCAGGCTCTTTCTGATATTAAACAGGAGAAAATAAAAACGGTTGAGGTAGATGGAGACAAAGTCGATTTGGTCTATAACGATGATTCACGCAAAGTAGCTCAGAAAGAAAAAGGTGAATCGTTGGTACAGACATTTGCTGCAAGTGGAATAGATCCTTCAAAAATCTCTTACCAAGTCAAGGATAATTCGACAAGTGAGTTGATCGGTTCGGTTCTAATTAATTTTTTACCGATCATTATTATTGTGGTTGTGTTCTTTTTGATATTTAGACAGGCACGGGAGGGGGCAAATTCGGTTTTTTCGTTCGGACAATCAAAGGCTAAGAGATTTAGCAAAGACAATCCGTCAGCGACTTTTAAGGATGTTGCAGGTGTTGATGAAGCTAAAAAAGAGTTAGAAGAGGTTGTTGAATTCTTAAAAACACCGAAGAAATTTACATCTCTCGGAGCCAAAACACCCAAAGGTGTGCTTTTGGTTGGTCCGGCCGGGACCGGTAAAACGCTGCTTGCCAGAGCAGTAGCCGGAGAGGCAGGGGTAGCGTTTTTCTCGGTGGCCGGAAGTGAATTTATGGAAATGCTGGTAGGTGTCGGAGCAGCCCGAGTCAGAGACTTGTTTGCAAATGCAAAAGCTGCCGGAAGTGCGATTATTTTTATTGATGAAATTGAATCGATTGGTCGTCAGCGCGGTAATAGTATGTCTGGAGGTCATGATGAGAGAGAGCAAACTTTGAATCAGATTCTTGTGGAAATGGACGGGTTTAATCCAAACGATAACGTGATTGTAATGGCTGCTACGAACAGACCAGATTTATTGGATCCGGCGCTAATTAGGCCGGGAAGATTTGATCGAACAGTAGTGCTTTCTTTGCCGGATATTGAAGAAAGAAAGGCGATACTTAAAATTCACATGACAGGTAAGCCTTTTGTGAAGTCTGTTGACTGGACTAAGATTGCAAAACGTACGGTAGGATTTTCGGGTGCGGATCTAGCTAACATGCTTAATGAAGCGGCGATTTTGACGGCTCGGGAAGGCAAGAAAGAAATTACCTCTTTACAGCTCGAAGAGGCAGCGACAAAGGTAAAAATGGGTCCGCAGAAGAAGAGATTACAGAGTCAGGAAGAAAAAGAAATGACGGCATATCACGAAGGCGGACACGCAATCGTGGCTCACTTCGGACCAAATATGGATCCTGTGCATCGAATATCAATTGTTTCCAGAGGAATGACAGGAGGACATACTCTTATTCCGCCTTCAATTGACAGAACGACTGAGAAAAAATCTCACTTGCTCGAACAAATTGCAACGTTATTGGGAGGCAGAGCTGCTGAGGAGTTGGTGTATGACGAGGTTTCTACGGGGGCCTCTAACGATTTGTCAGTAGCGACTAATATTGCCAGACAGATGGTTACTGAGTTCGGAATGAGTCACTTGGGAGCGATCAGTGTTGGTAGCCAAAAAGATTTCGGGGTCTGGGGTGTAAGTTCAGGTCCAAGCTATTCAGAAGAGTTCGCAGCTAAAATTGATAAGGAAATTACAAGAATATTAGACGAGGGATATAGTGAGGCGATGAGAATTTTGAAAAAGAATCGTAAAATACTTGATTCGGTTGTGAATAGACTTGTTGAAGTTGAGACGATGGAGTCGGAAGAATTTGAGAAGATTGCAGGTCCGCGTCCAGGGTTAGCAAAAAAGATCGAGGCGGCAACGAGTCTGAGATAATAAAATAGATAAATGGCCAATAAATTTATCGTTGTTGATGGAAATTCGGTTCTTCATCGTGCATATCATGCAATTCCATTTTTGAGCACTAAAAAAGGCGAGACGGTTAATGCAGTCTATGGATTTTGCAGTATTATTCTTAGAATAATTGCGGACTTGGAGCCGGAAAAAATCGTGGTAGCGTTTGATCGCGCGGCACCAACCTTTAGACATATAGAATTTGAAGCTTATAAGGCCCAAAGAAAAGCTCCGCCGGAAGATCTTTATCCTCAGCTGCCACTAGTAAAAGATTTTTTAACGCTTTCAAACATACGATATTTTGAATCTGATGGGTACGAAGCCGATGATCTAATAGCAACGATAGCTAAAAAGGTTGAGAAAACAGCTGATGATGATATTTATATTGTTTCGGGTGATAGAGACGGTTTGCAGTTGGTCAATAAAAGAATTAAGGTATGGGCTTCAGGCTCTAAAGTGACAGAGGGAATAATATTTGATGAGGAAAAAGTCAAGGAAAGATACGGTATAACCCCATCGCAAATGGTGACTTATAAATCGCTAGTAGGCGACAATTCTGATAACATCCCCGGTGTTAACGGGATCGGTCCGAAAGGAGCAGTTGATCTGATAATTCAATATGAAGATCTGGAAGGCATATATAAAAATCTTGATAAGATTGGAGAGCGGCACCGTCAAAAATTGGAGGCGGGGAAAGAACAGGCGTTTCAGGCACGCTCACTTGTAATTTTGGACGCTGATGCGCCGATAGAATTTGAAATTGATGATATTCCTTCAGAAATAGATTGGCAGGGTGTGAAAAAGTTTTTTGAATCTTTGGAGTTTAAATCCTTAATTGCAAAACTTCCGACAGAAATCATAAACGCAAAAGATAACCAAACGAAATTAATATAATATATAAAAT
>CAYGIG010000033.1:0-6474 GCA_964349875.1 uncultured Gammaproteobacteria bacterium
TAATGTACCTAAATGTAAAGAAACATCAAATAATAATCCAAAGACTTGTGGAGAGACTTTAAAAAAAGACTCAAAGACAATTAAGTGTCCTGTTGAAGATATTGGAAGAAATTATGTCGCACCTTGAATTAGGCCAAGTAGCAGGAAAACTAAAAAACTCATATTAAATTATTATACTATTTTGACTTTTTAATCCAGTTTGTAACCCATTTTATTTGAACTAAGAACGGAATTGCAATTAACACGAGAATGGATGCAAAGCTAATAAAAGAAAAAATTGTGGGGTTATTTATTATTTCATCGATATAGTAAAAAACTAAAACCACATAAATTATTGTCGGAATCATTGTGGTAATAATATATTTTTTATAAGAAATACTTGAAAAACCAGCTGCGAAACTTACTAAACCAAAACTTATTCCAGGTAAGGATCTAAATATTAAAACGGAACGGGTATTTATGTAACTGGAGAATGAATTTATTTGATTTCTGTCGTTTTTTGTAGTGATAAATTTTAGAATCTTTTCTGCAAAATATCTGCCGATATAGAAATTTATAGTAGCAGAAATGGCAAAAGCAGAAATGGCTGAGAAAACCGCAACAGGAAAGGCGAACGCAATACCGCCAACTAGTATAAATGGAGTATCAGGTAACGGCGGAACAATGATTGCTAAACAAACTAATAGAATGTAAATGACTGGGGAAAGTATTCCGTACTGATTAATATTGGTTTTAAGGTCAGTAATTAAACTTAGGGAATTTTGAGTATTACTGAAACTGAATGCAAAAATTACAATGCAGGCAATATATACAAAATAGTAAATTATTAACGTCTTATTTATCATCAAACTTGACTAAATTATTTAATCTTGCCTGATTTTAACAAAACAAGGATTGTTTTGGGGTTATAACTATTTTGCTCCAAGAATTACAACAACATCAGCTGTAGTTTTAACACCTGTTGGCAACACCGTACCTTTGTCAGTCGCGGAATATCCAGCCTTTTTAAGCTCTGCAATTAGTACTCCAATAAAGTCACTCGAGGCCTTGCCGACATTGTAGATTTCAGTAGATGTGTAGTCTTCTGTTGGTGCGTTGGTCGCAGAAACGGTATCAAATTTAGCGTCACTTAAAGCTTTACTTACCACTCCTGCCGCTCCGGCTTTACCTGACCCATTTTGGACTTGAACTGAAAATTCGTCTTTTTTCACATTTGCAGACGGTGACGCTTCAGTAGGTGTCGGCGTTGCTAATACTATTGGCATTGGACTTGGCGTCGGCGTCAATGTGTCGGACTTGTCAGTGGTTATAGATGGGGAGAAAAATGGAACATTAAATGGCAAGTAACCAGCTCTTGCAAGAACACCAACAACTAAAAATAAAACGATTAAAATAATTACAACTCCAACAAGCCATGCCTTCCAGCTTGTTGTCTCTTCGTCGTAGTATTTATAATCTCTGCTGTCATTTAGCCGACGAAGTGTGTCCTCGTTTTCGTTTTCGTTTGAATATTCCTCTGGCATAACGTTTTTTTCTTTTTTTATTTGGTTAGCAGGTGTATTTTCCTCAGAAGAATCTGAAGCGCTTTCTAGATTTTCTTCCTCGTTCTCGTGGGCAATTTCTTGTGGTAAGTCTTTCACAACAAGCCGAGCTGATAATATTGAGTCTAAGTATAACGCCTTGGAATCAGCTGTCAAGTTCTTAATTGTGAGCGGTTTTCTGATTATTGAAATTTTGGATCCAAGTTTTATTTCTGGCGCTTTTGGAAATCCTACAAGGACAAGTTTGTTTATTTCTAATTGAAATTCTTTTTTATTGCGAACAAATTCAAGTGCTTTCGTCACTCTTGCAACAAACTCGACTGGATCAGGACTATTAACTGTTTCCGTATAGTATATACCAGAATCTTTTACGGCCACTATTATGTACTGTTCGGGTAATTTTAAAGCAACAATTGATTTTTTTTCTTTGGCAAACTGCTCTAAGGCAAGCACGACAGGAGCAAAGCCTAAAAACTCCATCGCTAACTCTTTAGAGTACTTAAAATAAAGTTCTTTTGTTTCTGCTGGGAAAACTGTGACTTGTGTGTTTTGCTCATCGATACTCTGATATTTTATTTCAATATCTTGACTACTGAGTGAATATTTTTCTTTAACTTTTTGTGCGATTTGCTCATCCGTAAGTCCACCAATACCTGAAAAAACACCTGTTAAAGTCTTGTATTCCGGCCAGACGGCAAAAAATTTATCCGGAAGATCTGGATTATTTGTACGTAATTCACGTAACGATTTCTGAATAAATTTGTGATCTTTAGGATCGGAAATTTTGACTGAAATAGATTTAATATAAGAAACCTTTTTTTCATCCGGTTCAAAAACGGAAAGCAATATCTCATTTCGATCTATTAGTAATGTTGCAAATTGTTTACTCATTTATTAACGGCTTAGTTCTAATGATAGTAATAAATGCATGAATTATCTATAGCAACAAAACTATTGAATGTGAATTTTATCGGGTTACGGAAATTGATTCGCCAAGCTCTGCGCTTGGGGCTGAAACAGTGATGCGATCATCAGCTGTGACTTGGACGATATAACCTGTCTGATAAGCTGTACAAGGAAGCAGAGGATTGTCTGAGCCGTCTTGAGGGTCAATAGGAACGGACGCGATATATTCTGGTGTAATTGCTTCACAAATGTTTGCCATCGTAGGTTCGGAGGTGGTTGAGGACCCAATTTCTCTGGCAGTTGAATCGATGCCTCCTGGAAATCCAGCGGAATTATTGATGTAATATTGCTGAATTGCATTAAGGATTGCGTTGACGTCAGATTTTCGTTGAGTGTTTCTGGCTTGAGCAAACTGCCTTGAAGGATTAAGGGCGACTAAAACGATTGCAAAAAGAACTCCGATAATTGCAATAACGACTAAAAGCTCAATCAATGTAAACCCTAGGGGTTTACATTGCCCCCTACGGGCATATAGCGTAAATCCTTTGTTGGCGGAGTGATGATTTTTGGACAGAATCATATTTGGCAGATTTAACTTAATATTAGATATTAGTTTAGGGCTTGTCAAGAAGATTTTATCGAGTTTGCGTGTTTGAGTTTTATTTTTTTACTGTGCTAGTTGGCAGGTGTGGTTTTGGGTTGAGAAAATTTTTGCGTCGGAGCTGTAGTTGGTCCAGATTTTACTGAGGGTGCTACTGTACCGTTCTTCCTAACATTACCTGGTTTGGTTGATTGAAATTGCATAAAAATTATTACTCCAAGTGATAATAGTAGTAATAAAATTATAGAAGAAAATATTAACAATTTTGCCGAAATTTTTTTATTGTGGGGAGTAATTTGGTCATCGAGACCTTCTTGTTGGGGTAATGATTGATCACTGTCTACATCTGACTTTTTAATATCATCAAGGCTGATTACATCGCGGTGTTTAAGCTTGTGGTAATTGGTGATCAGAATTTCATCTAATAACGTGCTGAAGGGCGGGGTTTTTATAATATTAAGACCTTCTCGTTTAAGATCTGTTATCTCAAGGTCAGTAATAACAGTGTCGATTATCAACCCAAAATCGGGATCAGATTTGTAAACTTCGATTAAATTACTAACTAACTGGTGAGGTTCAACCCTTTTATATGTTTGGTAGTCGAGTACAAAATCTGATGCTGTGAGAATCGTTACGGTCGAGGTGCCTGAAGCAAGACAAGTAAGTATTGTCTTTGACTTTGAGGGGATTTTTGTAATTATTTTTGGTGAGAATAATAGCAATAGTGGATAGTACTTGATAATTTTGACTTTGCCTTCGAAGGCTTGTTCAATTAGGTTTTTGATAGGGTTTGGGGAAGCAAAAACCGTGCTGAATGTGTCTCCTTGAACCACAAAAAAATCTGCCTCGTCTGAGGCATACGGCAACATTTGGTCTGCTTGTAAAATAAGTTCTTTAGGAGATTTCTTTGTTGAATAAATAAACGACATATTTAATCCAAACAGAATTTCAATCTCTAATACTTTTTTATTTTTAGCATCAACTGGTATTGCCTTTTTCAAAGCGTCTAAAAGCTGATTTTTGGGTTGAGAAAAGTCTATGGCTACACCTTTCTTGCCGATTTTATTAAATACAGTAAGTTTTTCTCGTGTAACAAAAAGTGTCAGTCGACTATTAGGCAGAATAGACATTTATATTTCTTTCCAAGAAGTTATTTGTAAGTAATTATCTGTAAATAGAGCGGTAATTTCTATCGTTCTTTTGGTTTTATTATATATGACCGATGACGTTACAATCTTCGGATTTGAATCGGTTACTGTAATTGTTATATCGTTTGAATCGAGAGTTAAGATCCCGCCAGAGTAATTTTCATTCCGCAGGAGATTTAAAATTGCATCCTCAATACCCGATTCTGCAAGCAGATAAGCTTTTGAGCTGTTAGCGGAAGTATTTGACTGGAGTAATTGTCCGAGCAGTGAGGAAGTGGCTGAAGTAAAAATCATTGTCGCCAGTGCAGAAATAACAATAACTGCCAGAAGTGCAGATCCGGATTGTGATTTTTTTTTCATTATCTTTTGTTAACTGTAAAATCGATATTAATCTGGTTGGTGCTACTTGAAATAAGTGCCCGAGGCTGTAAAACGATACTAAAATTTAGTGTAGGTAACCCATCTTGGTAGCTGACATTTGTAACACTAAAACTGCTAACTGTTGTCTGGTTTGAATGCAAACCAAAGGTACCGCTGGGGTCGGTTATTTCTAAAACACCATTATTTAACCTGTATGAATAATTTTCCCCGTTGTAGACAAAGTCGATAATTGATGAAGTTTGACCCGCTTCTGTGGGGCTAGAAATCGAATCAGCTCGCCGAATGTCATTGCGAATTTTAGTAGTAATGAACCTTGCATCAGAGTCGAGATACGAAATGTTTCTGGCCTCCAGCATAAACGAAAGTGTCTGAAAAATAATATCTGCCAAAAAAATAATAACTATTGAGAGTAATGCTATATAAAGCAGCACTTCAATAAAAGTAGTACCGGACTTTATTTTAATTGTCTTAATAAGAGTTTTCATTAGATATAGGTTATTCTAAAATCATCTAAGTTTGATGTTTCGGTGCCGTCTCCGTTAAGTATGACCTTAACTTTTATATATTGTCCTGGAGTGCTAACAAGTGGGTAAGACCCTTGTGTTTGGTAATAAGTAGACGGTGTGCCGTCAGGGCCGACATATTCAAAACCATACCCGCGAGAATTTATGGCAATCTGAAAAGAGACAGATGCTGTAGAGGGAGTTGTAGCGTTCCATCCAATGGACTGAACCTCAGTGAAGACATTTTGAGTGTTGAATGTCTGTGAATAGAATTCGCCGTTTGTGACATAGTTTGTCCCCCCTCCTTGAACAACAATTACTTCTCTTGAACTCGACTGTGTCGCAACGAATGCGTATGCTCCAACTGTTATTACATTAGTAGCATTTGATCCAATTGAATGATTACCTATAAGACTGGGAGAGGCGGGATTTGTGAGATCATAAGTGTACATTCCTAAAGCTGAAGATCCGTCGGTAAAAAAGCCTTTTTTATCTGCGATATAAATATCACTAATACCGCTTAAACTAATTTGTGAAGCTTCGGATATTGAAGCGGGTGTGATGGCTGAGAGGATATATATTTTGTTTTGCAGTGAGGATATATAGATATAGGGAAACGAAAAAGATATTGCGCTTGTATTCTCATTGCCAGCAATATCATAAGTGCCGACAATATTTTCCGCTGGTAAATCTATCGACAAATCAATAACAATCACTTCTTGAGAGTCAATATTTGTAGATAGATATGCGTACCTGCCGTCAATAAAAATATCACTTATCGTATCAGAAAAATCCTGAGACGATATCAACTCTGGAATAGCTGCATTTGTAATATTTATAGTGTTAAATTCTTTCTCGACTCCATCAAATACCCGAATAAGATATAGTCTGGAGTCAGATATCGCTAGATTTGTAGCATCTGCGGTGCCTGCAAGGTTGAGATTTCCAATAGGTAGCGGCGATGTCGGGTCAGAGATATTAAAGATTTTAAGTTCTTGGCTGTCGTCTGAAGTGGCTACATAAGCAAACCCTCCACTGACAATAATTTTTTTGCCATCACTTCCTAATTCACTAGCTGATATCAAAGATGGTGTTCTAGGATTTGAAATATCGTAGATTAAAAATTCTTGCCCGCCAGGATCATTGTTTTTTACAATAAAGAGACGACCTTTATAAATTGCAATACTGTTGACTAACTGAGAATTGGTAATGTTAATGTTTGACGCTCTTGATGAAGCTGCCCACCCTGGACCAACATTGCCTTCAAGATCGATTTGTCCGCCGGCGTTCGCGGTAACCAGTGTATTTGCTGTTGCACCACTTTCAAATTCACTTTGGGTTGATTGACTCCAGAATCCATTATTAGCATGACGAGTTATGAGTTGGGTTGTAGA
>CAYGIG010000034.1:0-6395 GCA_964349875.1 uncultured Gammaproteobacteria bacterium
CCCATTAATTACTAACGCAATAGTAACCTATTATAGGATAAATAGCGAATTGCTTCCTATTATCTTTAATTTAGGAAATCAGATCTTTTTATTTTAGAAAAACAAATCGTTTTATTAGTTTTCTCTGTAAAAAATTATTTGCGTTTCCCATGGAGCAAGCTCCACATACATTCCACCATCCCGTTTTAGATCAGGATTTGCAACAAATTCTCCTTGCGAGAGTCGATATACATCAGCGTTTTTATCTTGTCCGATTTCAGAAATTTCACCCGACGATGTGCTATTACTCATATTGATACAAACAACTGCTCCCGTCTCGTGATTCGGTCTCGGCTGTGTGGTAGTTGTTTCAGGACTTATAGAAACCTGAAGTGCAATTATTTTGTCATCCTCTGAAGAAAAATCAGCGAGCTTGTAATCTCCTTCTTGAAAAAGTTTTGATCTCTTTAACATCAGCAGGCGCTTGTAGAACTGCTCCATATTCACATCAGGCGCCTCATTGGGAAAACGCGCAATTTGCATCGGTGGTCTTATCTGTTTTCCCTCCTCTTGTCCTTGGTTAACAAGAAAGATAGATTCAGGTATTAATCCCGTCAGTGCAGCTACAGCTTTTGAAGGTTCTTTCCCAAACACTTTTACTGCCCGCTCTTCATCGTGATTCTCTGTAAAAAGTACATCCCGATAATGTCTTCCGTTTCTCACTGCAGTCATAATATGCAGTATGTGGTCTTTTAAATTCTGCCCTGGCTGTTCCTTGTTTTCTACGATTCGTTTTAGGCGATCATAAAAATCTTTTCCATAAATGAAGTCAAAATATTGTCCTAGCTCTTCCTTGTCCCAATATGCTTCTGCAATAAAAGAAAAATCATCTTTTCCCATTGTTTTTGCGCGTTCTTTTACTTCAGCAATAGCACTTTCCCAAAAATTATGCTCTTCAATATATTTTTTTTCTTCTTCTGATAGGTGACTCCCCCAAGTTCTTATGAATGTACTTGCGTCGAGTAACATTGCCATGTCACAGCGCGCACCATCAGCGTGTTCGGCTAAGTTAAAAAGTATTTTTTTCATTTCCTCCTGCACTGCAGGCTTTGCATAATTAAGTTGTAATGTATCAGTCCACTCTGAATAATTAGGGTCTTTCCCATGAGCCAGATAATAAGTTTTTCCATCGTCTGCAGTAACTTTTTGGTACAGAGATGGATTTTCCTCAAATTGCTCTTGGGTGCCCTGGACTAAATATTCTGGATTAGTGTTTGCCCATGGATGATCAACTGCCACATGGTTTGGAACAAAATCAACAAATACTTTCTTTTTCAAGCTATGAAGATTTTCTACCATCTTGTCCCAAGCGTTCCAGTCGGGAGCAATTGTCGGGTTCGGCACGTATTCTGGAATTGCAAAAGGGGAAGCTGCCACATCATGTTCTGGATCGAGGTCGGCAAGCGCATATTTGTATTGATCCGAATATTCCTCAGCGTGATGGCGACTCCATTCGCTCGGCTTATAAATACCCATAAACCAGACTATATCGTGATTCTTCAAAAGGTGATTCCACTGCTCACTCGATACCATATCGATAGTAACAGGCATTCCGCGTTCTTTGCTGAGCTGATCAATAAAAAGTCTCGTATTTACTAATTCTAATCCCGTTTGATGAATTACTTCCTGACTTGGCTGAAGCCATTCTCCGAACTCAGCTCTCAGCTCGGAATTATCTAGAAATTTAAAACCCTGTTCTTTTTGCATTAACCCCGATTCCAATATTTCTGGACTCATATCTACGGTCACCATAGATTAATAATATTAATTACAGTATAAGCACAAATTTTATGTAAATACTATTATTTTTTATATTGAAGTAGGGGATTTTAATTACTAAATTTTATTACAAAAATCGCTCTCTATTGCTGGCGCAGAAAAACAACTTTATGATCCTAAAGTTTGAAAAAATCCAGAGAGCTGTAAATCAAAAATGCAGGCCAGACGACTGCTTTAAGAATTCCAATTATTCCATCTCCAAAAGTGGCTACGTCTTGAAGATAATAAACCAATGCACCAACAAGACCCAAACCATAAACTGCGCTACCACCACTACTAGAATGCTTGTTTATTATTTGAACTGATTTATTCATACCTTAAGTTTAGAAAGTGATTAAAATTGTGTCAATAGCTGAAGGACTAACGATTTTCATATTTCCAATGTTTGTAGAACTGAATTGTACTAACAGCTTTGTTTAAGGAATTTTATCGATCTGTCGCTTAATTTGTACATCTGACTCTTTACCAAACGTAACAAGGAGCTTGTCGCCATCATTAATTTTTCGACTCAACGCGTCAGTGGTTTTTTTACCATTAATATAGAACTGCAAAGCACCTTCGCTTCCCGTACAAAAAGTCTCTTTGGTGCCCGTCGTAAGGCATTCTGAGGTCAATGAAAAAGGAAGGGTTAAAAAGAAATCGTTCCAAGATGTATCCGTTTTTTTAACCTGAACGATATTAGGATTATCTGCTTCAATATATACGTCTTGAGAGAGGTTGTGATACATAGCCGCAGTAAAGATACGAAAGGTGCCATTGGTGAAAATTGCAAAAGATGCTTGAACATTAGTAATTGGAGTTACTGAAGTATCTACAGTCTCGGGTAATGTAATATTATTTGATAATTGTGACTTGGGTAAAGCTAATTTTTTAGAAAAAAACATAAATCCAAGTGATACTAGGAAAATTATTACTACAAAAACCAGGACTTTTTTCATAATTCTGATGACTTAGCACTTAAGCTGTTTTCAGCAGCCTTGATGGTCTAGTTTCCATGCAAGCGAGTAAAGCAAACAATTGTTAACATTGTTCGAGTGGAGATTATTTTGTATGTCTTACAATCATAACAGCAACATCCATCTATGGAGGGACATTTTAGTGCGAATATTTTGCAGAATAATGAGGAGCTTAGCAAGAGCCAGTTGTACCATATAGAAATCACCTCTCACCTCAATTTTTAAGTTGGCAACCCAGCTCAGATTCTCCACTCAGATTCCATATCCAAAACTATATTTTAGGTTAGTAATTACTTTATACTGGAAGGATAAAATGGGTATATGAATAATACTTACAATTGGTACTCAACACTTGTTAAGCCTTTATGGGCACCGCCGAGTTGGCTTTTTGGACCGGTTTGGACGTTTCTATATATTTTGATCGCGATATCCTTTGGAAAAGTGTTTCTGATGGGTATAAAAAAAGAAATTGCCTTTATTGTTGTCTTGCCTTTTATTCTTAATCTTATTTTTAACTTTGCCTTTACTCCTTTGCAGTTTGGATTAAAGAATAATTTTTTAGCAGCTATTGATATTCTGCTTGTTTTAGCTACTCTTGTTTGGCTCATGATTGCCATACATCCTCATGCCAAGTGGATTACGTATATCCAAATTCCATATCTGCTTTGGGTTTCATTCGCCAGCATATTGCAATTAACTATTACGTATCTAAATAGATAATATGTTCGCAAAACTTTTTCTCATTGCGCTACCTGTATTTCTTGCAATTGATATTGTTTGGCTAACTTTAGTTGCCAAGAATTTTTACGCAAACCAGATTGGGTATTTGATGGCTAAAAACCCAAATCTTATAGCTGCTTTAATTTTTTATCTTATCTTCATTGCTGGGCTGATTGTTTTTGTAATTACTCCTGCTTTGGATAATAAAATGTGGACACAAGCTCTTCTGGTGGGTGCTTTCTTCGGACTTGTAACTTATGCAACTTATGATCTGACCAACCTCGCAACTGTAAAAGATTGGCCGCTTATTATTACAATTGTAGATTTGATTTGGGGGATGGTACTCTCTGCAGCCGTCTCACTAATCACATACTTTATAGCTCTTAAATTAGGGCTATGAACTATTATTTCATTCTTGCCATAACACTTCTATGTTATATGTCTTTCTGGTTTGCTATTTCTGTAATCAAAAAGAGAAATGATGTTGCAGATATTGCCTGGGGATTGGGATTTGTGCTTATGGCTTGGCTTTCATTTTGCCTGACAGGTTATTCTTTCAAAGCTTTTTTGGTCAACAGCTTAGTAACTGTTTGGGGTTTAAGGCTTGCTTGGCATATTTACCATCGCAATAGAAACAAACCGGAAGATTCACGATATCTCGAATGGAGAAAAACATGGAGCAATTTTTATTTAAGAAGTTTTTTGCAAGTGTTCTTCCTTCAAGGAATTTTTATTTTTATGATTTCTCTTCCGGTAATATTTATTAATCATTCGATTTCGCAAGGCTTTTCAATTTTTGAAACGATTGGGATTTTAGTTTGGGGCGTCGGTTTTTATCTTGAAAGCACAGGAGACAGACAGCTTAAGGAATTTATCTCTGATCCTGAAAATAAAGGCAAACTAATGGATAAAGGCTTGTGGAGGTACTCACGTCATCCTAATTATTTTGGGGAAGTAACACAATGGTGGGGAATATTTATTGTTGCAGTTTCAATTCCTGGGTCACTTTTTACAATCATTGGACCACTAACAATAACAATATTAATACTCTTCGTTTCGGGAATTCCACTACTAGAGAAAAAATATTCTGGCAGACCTGATTTTGAAGAGTACAAAAAGAGAACAAGTATTTTTATTCCATTACCACCAAGAAGTCGCTGAATAACAAGGGTACGGTCCGAGACTTCCTAAAATAAAATGACATTTAGCAAGCAACATCGAGCCTTTTTAGGGCTTACGGTCGCTTGGTGTCCAATCTTGCTGCGGGACAGGGACTTTAAATTTACGTCGCAAATTTTAGAATAGTTGCTCGAATTTAAAAATTCTCCACCCTGCTGTTCTTATTTTGTAAGAACAATAAGTTGCATGCATTACTGAAATCGTTGTTTCAGTAATATTTCACTATTTACGAACCTTACGGTTCTCGTCCTGTCCGATATATTCTGGCAAATTCACGGGTGTGAATTGCCAAACTATGCTGCGGGACAGGGACTCGAACCCCAATACCGCCCTTCAGAGGGGCGTGTCCTACCATTAGACGATCCCGCATAAATTTAAATAAAATCTGTCTAATGGCAAGGTTCCAAGCGAAGCTTGGGTTCTTACGGTTAGACGATCCCGCAAAATTTTTAAATACGAATGTCTAATGGCAAGGTTCTAGACGAAGTCTAGGTTCTTCCGATTAGACGATCCCGCATTGCGCTGAAATTTTATATTTCATCTCAGGCTCGGCAATTATACCTGAAAGCTTAATTGTTTTGAATCAATACTATTTGAAGCTAAAACAACTTGACTTTAGACCCGCACAGAGCGGCTGAGAGAGCATTAAAATAGTAAAAATGCGATACCAAACCGCGTCGTGAGGACATAAGTCAAACTTGATTTTGGCCTGCATGCAGTGCCTAAGCAAGAGTTAAAATTGATTTTAAAACTCGAAATCTAGGCACGAAATGAGGACGTTTGTCTTGACAAACGTCCTATAGTATGATATAATACCCACAGATCATTAACAAAGGAAGGTACTCACAACTTGCTCGAAATCCTCAGGAATCCGTCCAGGCCTCTCAAGATCTTCTACCTTGCCATGACCGCGTTCATCGCCGTCTGGGCAGGCACGATCGCCGGCCAGGTGCCGGAGGACAATTCGAAGCTCGGCCTCGCCACGCTCTGGCTGACCTACGGCCTCCTCCCTCTTCTGATTCTGCCTTTCGCGGTGGAACTCAAGTCGGTGAAGGTCCATGTCGTCCTCTGCCTCGCCGCCAGCTTCCTCATCATCCTCGGCTACATGCTCGGATTCAACTCTGTCAACGAGACGGAGCCGAGGACATGGTATGAGCCTCTGATCATGCTCGGCTTCACCGTCGTCATGGTCGTTCCCATGCTTGTGTTCTCCGCACTCTACTACGGAGCAGTCAAGCTCGTCGAGCATTACGGCCTCGTGCCGCCCTTCCTCCGAACCTAAGCTCTCGAGTCTAGGTTCCTGATCTCAGTAGGTCCGGGTACAAGTACCCGCACCTTCCGCTATTGCCCCCGATCACCTAAAAAATGGTCGGGGGCTTTTTCTTTGCCTTTTTTTATTTATCCTCTCTAAATTAACTTCGAACGGCTTTTATCTAAGCAATGGCGAGTTTTATTTTCTCTAGCCTTCCTCAATGCCTTCTCGTAGACATTTTTTTGCGAACGGGCAGGGATTTTCTTTTAAGAAAAGAGTGAACAAAAAACTAAGTGAGAAGTCACGCCGGGACTTCGAACGGTCAAGAAAGGGCATTGAAAAAATCTTGTTTCTATGAAATAGAAAACTTCCCCGTAATCCACGGTATCCTAAAGCTAAGGTCATTTTATGCAAGAAAAGGGCACCCCGTTTATAGGGTGCCCGAGCGAACTTTTGGTTGTTGTTTGGTA
>CAYGIG010000035.1:0-6189 GCA_964349875.1 uncultured Gammaproteobacteria bacterium
AATGAAAGTTTTTTTAGTCTTTTAAGAATGTTTGTAATTTGAGCGTCGGTTTGATCTTTTGTTTTAAGATAGTTTTTTATTTCTTTTTCTGAGTGAGGACGTAAAGATGTATATCTGATAACTAGATCAAATATGTTTTTATCCTTTTTTGCCTTTTTTAGTTTTTGGATATCCGACTCTTCTAATGTCTGGCCGACTTTTAAATTTTTTACAAAAACATCTTCTAGGCTTACCGAAAACGAGTATTTGCCGTCAAGAAATATGTTGACTAAATCCTTACGTCTTACTTGGGCAGATATTTTAGTAATTTGAGCCATCTACGACTTAAGGTTAAAAGCTTCCCTAATTTTTTTCTCTATTTCAACTGCTTTTTTCTTGTCTTCAATTAGAGCAATTTTTGCTGCTTCTTTTCCCTGACCTAAAATTTCACCTTCGTATCGATAAAACGATCCTGATTTTTCAATAATTCCAAGTTCAAGTCCAATATCAATTAGACTAGCTTCTTTGGAAATTCCGCTGTCGGCCATGATATCGAACTCCGCCTGTTTGAATGGCGGTGCAACTTTGTTTTTCACAACTTTAACGCGATGACGAGAACCAATAACCACTTCACCGTCTTTGATATTCTCAATTTTGCGAGAGTCTAAACGAATTGTCGAATAAAATTTGAGAGCTTTACCGCCTGTGGTTGTTTCTGGATTACCAAACATAACTCCAATTTTTTCCCTTAATTGATTAGTAAAAACAACTATCGTTTTTGACTTGGAAATAGCTCCGGTAAGTTTTCTTAAGGCTTGTGACATTAGTCTTGCTTGAAGCCCCATAACTGAATCACCCATTTCACCCTCAATTTCTGCTCTCGGCACTAAAGCGGCGACTGAGTCGATGACAATTACATCGATTGCACCGGAACGGATTAATGTTTCAGTAATTTCTAATGCCTGCTCGCCAGTATCCGGCTGAGAAATGAGAAGGTCGTCAAGATTAATCCCGATTTGAGCTGCCCGCAGAGGATCGAGTGCGTGTTCTGCATCAATAAATGCAGCAGTTCCCCCGCGTTTTTGAGCTTCAGCAATAAGGTGAAGAGCGATCGTAGTTTTTCCTGATGCCTCTGGGCCGTAGATTTCAACAATTCTTCCTCTTGGAAATCCGCCAATTCCAAGAGCTAAATCTAAAGCAATAGATCCTGATGGAATGATTTCAATATCGAATTTTGGACCGTTTTCTCCCATTTTCATAATCGATCCTTTTCCGTAAGATTTTTCTATAGAGTCAATGGCATTTTGAATCGCCATTAAGCGTGCTGAAGAATCTGATTTTGAAATAGTTTCGACAGCTGGAGTTGTAGTTTTTTTCATTTTTTTTATTTTTATAACTTGTGTGTACTTATTGATACTAACAAATAAAACCCGAATGTCAATATCTTTTAACGTTTGATGTGTTGATACGCTGGTACGAGATTTATCATGGGAAAAGATAGTCAAAAGTTGTAGAATATCAAGGCTATTTTATCGGGGTGTGGCGCAGTTGGCTAGCGCGCAGAGCTGGGGGCTCTGAGGTCGAAGGTTCAAGTCCTTTCACCCCGACATAAGGGAATGTGAGCATTATTTTCAAGAGTATGGTTTTGAACTAATTGCTAATTTTTTTTGGGGGTTGGCTGAATTTCGTTTTTAGCTAAAATTGATTCACCAATTGTTATAGTTGGTTGTGTCGGCAGTAATGAATCGCTTTCTTCAGATATCGCATAAAATATGTGGTTAGAAATATCTGACGCGCCTTGGAAAACATTCACGTAGTGGTCGTTGTTTTTTGATACCTCGCCGACGTTTATATATGTAATTTGTCCAGTTTCACCTCGTTTCCCTAACCAAGCGTAATATTTATGTGATTGCTGTGGATCGGGCAAGCCGTATATTTTTGCAAAAACAGTAAAGGACCCGTCGGTAAAAGAAGTGTTAATTTTTCCTTCTAGTTTGTACTCTCGGATTCCGGAAATATTACCGGAGTATTGATAAGCTAATTCGTCGGGGCTGAGAATTTTTGTACCTTTTGTTATCGAAGTTTTGTTGGATGCGAATGAGTTTAAGTACGAACTACTAGTATTCTCAATCACAATATAGATGGCAAAAATTGCCGCAACTATAGTAACCAGTAAAAAAACAAGTACATTGCCTTTTGGGTGCATTGTCTTATTTTACAAAAATTTTAACCAATTTGGTCAACAAGATAAATCCTTCTAAAAAAGAGGGGGTGTAGTGTACGTGAATCCAACCCTTAAGATTTATGTACTCTACACCCCTTTTTGACTAAAATTAAAATACGCGATGCTTGTGGCTAAAACGGGTCCTTTTGGGACTTATGCCTTTATGGCACTGGCGTAAGAAGCCGGTAGTTGGACGAAACGCCCGATTCATCGAACGCTTTGTTCGTAGCGAAGAAAATGTCTACTTGGGTAAACTCTAGGTTTCCCCTGTCGAGACAAGTAACTTCTCCATAACCATCGACATTTAGACGCTGGCCTGTTGCCCAATGATATCCGCAAGCCGCGGCACCGGCAAAGACTTTGACGCCGGAGGCCATGTTTCCACAATATCCTCCGCCGTCCCCAACTGTGTATCCTTCAATCTGACTGCAGTAGTAACCGGTTACTCGTCCCGAGATACTACCGCCTGACTGATGAACACTTTGTGCTGATACTCCGCTCTCTATAACGGGAGCAGGCTCTTTTGTCGGCACCGGTGTTGTGGTTGGCTCCGGTGTTTGAATAATCAACTCCTGGTGGGTCGGTGTTTCCGTCATAACCTGTACAACGGTTGCCGACTCGGAAATCAATTTGGCCGTCTGAAGGCTTACATCAGACGATTGCGTAGACTGTCCGACAACATTGTGCGAACTGCCTTCTTGATTACAACTGACCAAAATTATGGTCAAGGTGACGACGACAACCGGCCGCCATAGATAGTGCAGCTGGCTTTCTGCGTGCTTTCGCGTGAACGCTTGGCGCACAAAATCCTCCTGTTTTTTTCTAATGGTTACCCGGGCAAAAGATGGAAGAAACGAAAAAGACTCTGTGAATCTTGGTGTTAACCGTGAGTCACGGAGAAAGTATAACGAAACTTCCTTTGCACCCAAGCGGAATCTAGGGTTGCGGATGCTTGTTGACTTGCGGTGGAAGAACCGCGGACTTGCTCACAGCCTTAGTTGGCTGAGAACAGTTTTGGCATCACTATATTTTAATCTCGGCTATTTTAACTGATTGTAATGAAATTAACAATTTAATCGTATGATTTTACTTAGCAGAAGCTGACGATTCCTCATTATTCACACCATAAAAAGATGCGGTTTCTTTAAATGTCTTACCTGATTTGGTTGTACAAAATGTATCAGGAATAACCTCTTTTATTTGACTTGAATTAAGACTGGCGCACTTTGTAAAGTTATCAACTCCAATCTCTGAGTCAGACATTTTTTGAACGTCCAAAAAAACATAAAAGGCAAAAACGGCAACAAGAAGACAAAAAATAACCCCAACAATGATATATTTTTTCAACTTTTATTGTTCTGAAGTTTTGAAGCCAAGCCGGCAACAATTCCAGCAACCAACTGTGCTGA
Source organism: uncultured Gammaproteobacteria bacterium (assembly GCA_964349875.1). Lineage (GTDB taxonomy): Bacteria > Patescibacteriota > Microgenomatia > CAYQLK01 > CAYQLK01 > CAYQLK01. The sequence goes on from CAYGIG010000035.1 coordinate 3,613, forward strand.
AACAAAAATAGCTAAATAGTTAAGACTGGATTGAATATTCTTTATATCTAATGCGATTGAGCTGATAGCAACCGCTGGATTAAAAATTCCACCTGATATTCCACCAACAGCGAAAGCTCCCGCCATTACAATTAAACCTATGGCTAGACCAAAATATTGATTATTTTTAACAGCTTTAGCTGTCACTGACAGAACTACGAAAGCTAGAATAAAGGTGAAAATTCCTTCGGCGAAAGCGATCTGTATATTAGTTGCTTGAGGATTAGGTGTAAGTAAAAACGGAGATCCAACAATAAGAAAAAAGGCGAGTGAAGCAAGTACGGCGCCGACTATTTGTGACAGAACATAAAAAACCAAATCTCTGGACGAGATCCTTTTGGCAATAAATTGAGCAAGGCTAACGGCAGGATTGTAGTGAGCGCCAGAAACAGGACCTCCACTATAAACGAGTGCTATTAAAACTGCTCCGACAGCGAACGGATTACCTGTAAACGCGATTATTAGAGTGAGGAAAAAAGTACCTAAAACTTCCGTAAAAACAATATTTTTTGACATATTGTAAGTAATATAAACTTGTTTAACTCGAGTTTGCAACTCTCATTAAACAATTTTGAAACCAAATTTTTAGTTTACAACTATAGATTTGAGCATTTTGAGTATAGCAAATTCTCTAATCAATTGCGATTATTTATTTGGCAAAATTACCGTTTAACAAAAAGTATCGCATTGGGGACATCACGGCCAGGTCCGGCTTTGTATCCACCTACCCAGAAAGCAGTTGAGCCTCCGCTATCGAGATTTAGAGAGTTTTGTATTCCAAGGGTGTGAAGTACCTTGGCGGCTTCAGCGACTGAGGAAGAATAAACCACCCCCATAAATATTTTACTTTGCGACGAACCAATGAAACTGCGGTTGGAGCGACTTGACTGCTTGGCATCGGAGTTTCCAGAAAACAACAACTGGCCAGATAGTGTTAATAACGGCTGATTGGCAATTACCCCGTCAACCCCAGTATCTCTTCCCCATTGCAGGGACTGGCTGACAAATCTAGCTGAGCCGGAGGAAAATATTGCTGCAGGAACAGTGCTATAGACATTGTTGTCGGAGTTAAAATATTTTTTATTTTTATTCATTAGTAATGTATCAAACGAATTCTTTTTTTCAGCACAGCTAGGGTAACTAGCTGGACAAAAATACGACCCATTAATGGCAGCAAATGCACCGCTTCTGGATGCGTAATTACCGACAGACATTACCGGACAATCGTTTTGACAATCACCATCAGAAGAGGTATCAATAATTACTTTCGTTGATCCTAGATCAGCACTTAGGATATCAATGACAAAATTACCTGCATCAGTCGTGACCTGCTGCCTGCGGTAACCACCCTCGGGTACAATATTAGAAGAGGGGAGATTCACCGTATTTATTGCCGCAACGGTTGATACTGCAAGCTTGTCTCTCTCGGATTTAACTAAGGATTTAATTTCTGAAATTTTAGTATCTGCTTCGGTGTATTTTCTTTGAGAAAGAACCTTTAAGATTTCAGAAAATTTATCATCTATTTTTTGAGTATTCACCTTGGCAATTTTTAAATCGATAATATCTTCATAAACTGTGACTGCCTCGTTAAAAGATTTTTGAATATTTTTAATCTCTAAGCTTAAATCCTGATTTGTTTTAACTTGATCGATATTTTGGAGGTCGACTAAGGATTTTTTAGCTGATTCCAACTCCTTAGTCAGATTATTAATTTGATTTCTGGTTTTGGTCAAATCATTTGTAGAAGAATGGTTTGTATTAAACTGTTCTGCAATAAAAGCAGAAGCAGATAATATAAAAATAGTCGCTATAAAAACTAGCAAGATTCTGTAAAAAGACGGATGAAGACCAATCTTCAACTTATTTTTTTTCATAAAAAATTTTTCTTCTAATTTGACGGTAAAACAATTTCAGGATATTTTGCTTTAAATGCATTTGAAAACTGGCAGGCTCCCATGCATTCTGGGACGAACCAATTTATTTGATCGTTTGTTTTGGTAATAACAAATCCTGTATTACCGCCGTTTGTAAATATCGCATCAAACAGGTAAGGGAATTGTACCGGATCGCTTTTTGTGTTGGGTTCGACTGTTATTGAAACAATGGGCATGTTGGTCTCTGAGTAATAATCAATAAATGGATCAACAATACGTGATTGAATTTGCGACTTTGTTTGGGTATCAAACGATCCGCCTGGCTGAAAAACCACAACAGGCTTGCTGGTGGGCGCGGATGTCACAGTTGGAATGATTGGCGACCTGGTGGTTACTGTTGGCCCGACTAAAGATTGCTGAGGAGGAGTTGTTGTTGGTGGGTTACTGTTGTCAATTTTTTGCGATAAAAGTTGGTTTTGGTAAAACAAAAAACCAAATAATGAAATAATAATTGTTGCGATAATTATAAAAATAACGATTAACTGGGTGCTTCCTTTTGCGATCATAAATCAATTCTTGCAGAGATAATTTTTATTTGCAATTTTACTGAGGAAAAAAATTAATTGCAGTGGGAAATGTCAGTGCTTACCCTTTTTAATTA
>CAYGIG010000036.1:0-6183 GCA_964349875.1 uncultured Gammaproteobacteria bacterium
AGTCCTAAGACCGCCAAGGTTAAAACCATTTTGGTTTTTGTAAATCCGGCGCAGGAAAGATAATATTTTTTTATTACTTAATCTTTCCTTTGTGCCTCTTTGGTAATTTAAAAGGATAAAAGATTAAGTTTTTTTATGGACACAAAAAGCTCAAACAGACTAAAAAAGGAAGACGAAGTCAAAATCTTGACCGAAAAACTCTCACGCGCCAAAAGCGTAGTCCTTGCCGATTTTAGAGGCATGAAAATGCCTCAGATTCAATCTCTACGAACAAAACTTAAAGAATCAGGCGCGGAATTTACCATTGCCAAAAACACCTTAGTTAAAAGATCTCTTACTGACGCCGGATACTCCGGAATCAAAGACGAAGACTTTCAGGGGTCAATGGGTACGCTTTTCTGTTTTGAAGACGAAATCGCTCCGATAAAAACGATTGTCACTTTTAAAAAAGAAAACGAACTTCCTGAAATAAAGTTCGGATTTTTCGATAAAACTTTCATCTCCGATTTGGAGCTTACTAAACTCGCCACTTTACCATCCAAGCCGGAACTGTACGCCAAAGTCGTTGGCAGTCTGTCTTCGCCTCTGTACGGAATTGTTGGAGTATTACAAGCCAATCTGCGCAATTTCGTCTATGTCCTAGACCAAATCCGTGCTCAGAAATCATAAATATTTATAAAGGAGGTGACAGGAAAAATGGAAGATGCTACAAAAGACCAAGTAACAGAAACTGATAAAACAAAGGAAGAGAAAAAATCTGATGTCAAAGTTTCTACAAAACTTGCAAAATTAATCTCAGAAATTGAAACCCTCTCGGTTATTGAACTTTCGGAGCTAGTTAAAGCTTTGGAGGACAGATTCGGTGTAACCGCAGCTGCCCCTGTCGCGGTCGCCGCAGGTGGCGTATCAGCAGCCGGAGCCGACGCCCCACAAGCTGAAGAGAAGGATTCTTACGAAGTAGTTTTAGTTGAAGCCGGTGCAAGCAAAATCGCCGTCATTAAAGCCGTTCGTGAAATCAATCAGGAACTAGGATTAGCTGAAGCTAAAGCTTTAGTTGACTCAGCCCCTAAAACTCTGATGGAAAATGCTAAAAAAGAAGCTGCCGAAGAAGCCAAGAAAAAGCTTGAGGAAGCTGGCGCAAAAGTAGAACTTAAATAAGTTTTTTTGTTTTTTCGCTATAAAAAAAAGGCACTCGTTATAGAGTGTCTTTTTTTGTTCTCACACTCCTACCACTTGTAAAATACCCATCAAACCGATATATTTTAATATAGTTTGTAACACTTAAAATTATGTCAAAAATCGGACAAGATTGGCCAGAACTGTTAACTGTAAAAGAAGTTGCAAATATTTTGCGGGTTTCACCTCTTACAATAAAAAGATGGGGCAAACGCGGCAAATTAACTCCAATACGAATTAATTCACGAGGTGACAGGCGCTACAAAAAAGAAGCAGTTCTTTGGGCCTTGGGAATAAACCCTGATTAAGAATTAAGTATTTTTTCTTGAATAGCCAGTATTCCTGACTCAATTTTTTCAGCTCGTAAGTCAATTAATTTTTTATCCACAAAAGCCCCCCACATTTGTATGTAATATTTGACTTTTGGTTCGGTTCCGGATGGTCGAGCTGTAATTCTGCAAAGTCCATCATCAGAAAACACAAAGGTAATCATATCTTTTGCTGAACCTGTTTTATAAACGTCCTCTGACCTTTTTTCCTCGGGCAAACGATCCAATATATCTAAAACTTTTTCTCCGCCGATTTCAGGCCAACTACGACCTCGCAAGGCTAGCATTATCTTACGAATGTTAGCCGCACCTGTTTTTCCGGGCAATTCAACCATTCTAAGAATATTTTTATAATATCCATACTTTTGATATATCTCATCAAGATATTCAACTAAGGTCTTTCCGGAGTCTTTCAGTTCACTTACCATTTCAGAGGCCAATAATGCTGCGATCGCAGCATCCTTATCTCTGACAAAACTCCCAGCCAAGTATCCCAACGACTCTTCGGCGGCAAATAGAAAATCGTTTTTATCTTTAAGCTTTTCAATTATTTCTGCAATGAATTTAAAACCCACAAGCAAGTCATCATAAGATTTTATTCCATATGCTTTAGCAATTTTTGATATTATAGATGTCGTCACATAAGTCTCAATTACAATATTTGAGGATTTTAATACCCCAGCACTTTTTTTCTTATTTAACAAAAATTCAACCAACGCAGTACCCAGCTGATTACCAGTCAAAAACTGAATTTCGTTACTATTCAAACTTACTTTTGCCGCGACACCAATCCTATCAGCATCAGGATCAGAGTTAATTACCAAATCCGCACCCCTTTTGCGACCATATCTCATCGGTAATTCCATAACTTCAATATATTCTGGATTAATCAGGTCTCCAACCGCAGTTGGAAAATTTTCATCTGCTTGGGCTTGTTCAGGCACAATAAACACATCAAATTTTTCTTGCGTTAATATTGGGTAAACATTTTTTGACCCCGCACCATGAATCGGAGAAAAAACAATCTTTGCGCTGCGGGATTTCGACACAGACAAACCTCTTACTTTTGTAAAATATTCCTGATCAACTTCTTCTCCAATTATTTTAATAAATCCTTCCGATTTTGCTAATTCAAACTCCATGGTTTTAACATCCACAACATTCTTAACCATCTGCATAAATTTTTCATCTAAAGGAGGCACAACTTGACCGCCATCAGTCCAATAAAATTTAAAACCATTATCCGTTCGCGGATTATGCGAAGCTGTAAGTTGAATTCCTGCTATCGCTCCCAAATGACGAACAGCAAAAGAAACCTCAGGAGTTGATCTAAATGATTCAAATAAATAACTTTTTATTCCGTTAGCTGCCAATACGCTGGCACAAAGATTTGCAAACGGAACAGAGTTTTTTCTAACCTCATGGCCGATTACAACACCTTTTTGCACTGCGTCTGGACTAACCTCAAACATAAACTGGCACAAGGCTTGTGCCGCTTCACCAATTGTTCTGTGATTTATTTTATTGGGACCTGGCCCTAAACTACCTCTAATTCCACCAGTTCCAATCTCAACATGTTTATAAAAACAATCTTCCAGATATGAATACTTTTTATCCTCGATTAATTGTTTTATATCTTTCCAATAGGATTGATAATCTTTTGAATTTAGCCAAAAAAATAAGTTAGCATAAGCCTCCGGACTTAAATTTTGCTTTAACTCCTCCATAATATTTTATAAATCTTCCCTTAACATTTGATTTACTTCAGCCGGATCTACGACATTAACATTGATTCCTGTGGCTAATTCGAATCCCGCTTGAATATTTAGTTTTGGAATTATTCTCAAATAAAAATTCCCTACCGATGATATATAAAAGTTATATGCAACCCCATACTCCTTCCAGTGCATGTGTGGCTTGCCATAATGTTTCTCTGATAAGTTTACTTCTGATAAGTGAGTAATTAATCTTTTCATTACCTTTGTAAGTAATTTACCTACTGACACAAAATCTGTATCATCAAAATCTATAAATTTCTTCTCCCCTTTTATCCAAACCTCATATGGAAACTCTGAATACTCCGGAGCCACCGCAAAAAAACCATTCACATTATCAATACTTTCAGTAGCACCGCCGCCCTCCAAACTCTGAAGCTGGTTAATTTTAATACTATTTTCAATCACCATTACTTGCGAATGTGGGTGTTCTAAAGAAGCACCGGCAAATTTCCCAAAATTACAAAAAATCACCACCTGACCTTGATCTTTTAATGCCAAATACCGCTTGTAATACATTCTAATAAGAATCTCGGCTTGCTCATCGCTCATGTTTTCAATAGTTAATCCATGTTCAGAAGAATGAATTATTACTTCATGTATAGGAGTAATCGGATATTTATTTTTTATACTGAGAATTTGCCAACCCCGCTCCCCTTCAATAGAATCTACAGTTTCACCAGTGTCTATATTTTCAGGACAAAGTGGGCATTGGTTTTGAGTCTTTTCGCCATTTTGATTCGGTCTTTTTTCTCTGCTAGGAGCAAAAATAGTATATCTGTCTAATTCCGAAGCTTTTTTATAATTCATCTTAGTAGTAAATATTTTACCCGAATAATCGTTTTTTCAAAACCATTAGAACAAAAACACCTAAGCTCAATTGCCTTTTAATTCTCCATGGCTGGACGAATAGTCTATAAAGCCATTCTAACCCAAGTCTTCTGAGTAATTTTGGTGCCCTTTTCACATTTCCAGTCAGATAATCAAAGGATCCACCTACACCCATCAACACTTTTGCATCCACTTTTCCCAAATTTCTATCTATCCAATATTCCTGTTTAGGATTGCCATAAGCCACAAACAAAAAATCAAGATCCAAACCAGAAATTTTGTCTCTGACAATTCCATCTCTTGAGGAATTCGGTGACCCAGACATAGCAAAAGGCACAGAAATAGCTGGATATGACCTAACTATAAGTTTCGCCAGTCTTTGAGCAGTATTACCCTTGCCTCCTAATAGACCAATTCTCCACCCTTTTTCATTAGACATTTTTATCACCATTTCCATAAAATCAATACCACTGATCCTGATCACATTACCTTTACCTAAAATTTTTGCAGCCCAGACTATCCCGATTCCATCAATAAGACTAATATCGGCTCTGTTTATAATATTTTTCAACTTCGAGTCAGCCAGACTCCTCACTACAAATTCCGGGTTTGGAGTAACAATATAACCACCACGAGCTCGCAATGCTATCAACTCTTCCAGAGCTTTAGCGCTGGACAAGTTATCAAAATTTATATCAAAAATACTTATTTTCATAATTCGTAAACACCCAGCACCTGATCAAAAAACTTTCTGGTTTTTACAGCTGTGATTTTCCATGAAAAATCCTTCGAACGAATTAAGGCAGCTTTAGCATATTTTTGCCTTAATCGTTTTTTTGTAATTAGATCCAACATTTTTTGAGAAATATCTTCAACTGACTTCGGGTTTACCAATAAACCCGCTTTTTCAACCACTTCAGTCAAAGATGAACCTTTTGCAACAACTACTGGCGTGCCCACAGCCATTGACTCCAAAACTGGTAAACCAAACCCTTCATATAGTGACGGTAAAACGGTAAGTTTTGCCCCTTTGTATAATCCAGGCAAAAACTCATCAACTACATAACCCAAAAACCTCACCTTCTTGCTTATACCCAACTTTTTTGGCATTTTTAATATTTCCTCATAATTCCATCCCTTTTTCCCAACAATTACCAACTCTATGCCTTCAATTTTTGGCTCGATTTTACTGTAGGCCTCAATCAATCTTGAGAGATTTTTTCTCGGTTGGATTGTTCCCACAAATAATATATAGTCCTTAATTTCAAACTTCTTCCTAGCTTCAGATACAGCCTTCAAAGAAATTTTTTCATTGAAAACATTCTCATCAAAACCTTCATAAATTACTTTTGTTTTTTGTAAAGCCCGTGGATTAAAATCTAAGATATCCTTTTTAGTCGTTTGCGACACTGCCACTAAACCATTAGCATGTTTTATGGCATATTTTGTCGTAAAATCCAAATAATATTTATGAGGAAATTTGTCAAACTTAGGTAAAAATTGAACCCCTAAGTCGTGGATTGTAACTACATATTTCAAACCCCTTCTACCCAAAATCGGCATTGTGTGCGACGGGATAAACAACAAATCTAGATTGTCTGTATAAGTTTTTATGGCCAAACCTAACTGAGTCCATAACCTAGGAAACAATATTCTTTTCTCGTGTGTGTTAATTGGCCAGCTTTTACCCGATGATTCTCTGGTGTACAAAACGAAATCATCTTCAGGATTATTCTTCACTAACTCCTCAATAATATTCAGACTGTAGTTTTCTGTTCCAGTCCTTTGACTGCCAAACGCCCTTGATGCATCAATACCAATTTTCATTTTTTAAATTCTACCTTAATATAAGGTCTAATAAATTTGAATTTGAAAAAGAGGGCGTAGCTTGCTTGCAAGCGAGCACCTATATTTGCTTTATACATCACGTGAATAAATTAAAAGAAAAGGTGTAGCGAAAACTGATGCCAAAATTGGCAGCGACAGATTTTGGCAAATTTTCGCGAGCACTTACTCGCAGAGAGGGCGAAGGGAGTTTATGAGCAAGCCCTATATTCGTGCCAATTTTATAT
>CAYGIG010000037.1:0-6063 GCA_964349875.1 uncultured Gammaproteobacteria bacterium
AAGGTGCTCGACTTCAGCAGAACAAAGAGCTGAAGTGAACAGTGAAATCAAAAAAAACTGTTTCTGCAAAGCAGAAAACCCTTAGTGTAAAATACCCGTAATGAAACCTCTCAAGATTTACAACACAATGTCGCGTTCGACGGAGCTGTTCAAACCGACGAAGGATGGGGAAGTTCGATTCTATGCTTGTGGTCCGACCGTCTATGACTATGTGCATATTGGCAATTTTCGAACTTATATTAACGAAGATATTCTCAGAAGAGTTTTGGAGTTAGCTGGATACAATGTCACCCACGTAGTTAATGTGACGGATGTCGGACATTTGACAACTGACGCTGATAGTGGTGAAGACAAAGTAGAAAAAGCCTCTAAAGAGTCCGGGATGACGGCTAGGCAAATTGCCGACAAATATGAAGAAGCGTTTTGGGAAGAGTGGGCCAAGCTTAATCTACTTAAGCCGACAATTATGCCTCACGCAACGGAGTTTATTCCTGAGCAAATAGCGTTTGTGAAAGGATTAAAAGAAAAAGACTTCGTGTACGAAACACCTGACGGATTGTATTTTGATGTGACCAAACTGCCCGATTATGGCAAACTTTGGGGACAGGATCTGAAAGAAAAATGGGCGGGAGCCAGAGTCGAAGTGGACAGCAGTAAGCGGAATCAAGCGGATTTTGCGGTTTGGAAGTTTTCGCCAAAACATGAACAGAGGCAAATGGAGTGGGAGTTTGAGGGATACGGAATGGGATTTCCGGGCTGGCATCTAGAGTGTTCGGTTATGGCCGAAGAGTGTTTAGGAGAATTGCCGATAGATATTCATGCAGGTGGCGTGGATCATATTTCTGTTCATCATGTAAACGAAATTGCTCAAACCCAAGCCTTGCGCGGCAAGCCTCTGGCTAATTACTGGTTCCATGGGGAATTCCTAAATATTAATGCGGAAAAAATGTCCAAGAGTCTGAAAAATTTTACCCGTGTGTTAGATTTGGACGACCCGATGGCATATAAGTTCTTGTGTTATCAGACGCACTATCGCAAACAGATGGAATTTACGCCCGAAAGTTACGAGGCAGCCAAAAAAGGATTGTCCAGGCTGCGCAATTTAGCTCGAACGGCAGTAGAGGGAGAAGATAGTTCTTTGGAAGAATTGTGGCAGCCACTGTTTAATGACCTGAATGTGGCGGAGTTTTTGGCTGGGGTTATGACATTTAGTCAAACACCACAAGCGACGAAGGATTTTTTCACTCATGTTGATAGCGTGTTGGCGTTGGATATTTTTAAGGAAACTGTCGTGGAAATTCCAGCTGAAGTGCAGGAGCTGATGGATAAACGAGCTGAAGCAAGGACGGCGGGGAATTATGAATTATCTGATACACTCAGAGATGAAATTAGGGAGATAGGGTTTGAAGTGGAGGATAAATGATTCGGTTTGTGCAGAATTTAAATTTGTTTTAGTCGTATTATAATTTCCATACCTTTTGTCGAATATGATTAAAGTTTCTAGAATCAATGCCTAGTTTTAAACACTCTACATATAGTGGAATGTCTGAGGTGATTACTTCTGCATTTAGTTTTTTCGCAGTTTTAATTATTGATAAGTCTGTAAAACCTATTCTAGAAAGTAGTTTTTCTTCCTTCAGCATTATATTTTTGCTTATATGATTTTCTTTAGTTTGAATTATTTTACTTAATAGATTTGAAAAATAACTTGAGAAACCAGGCTCTTTTAATTTTGGGTTAATATTGGTTATTTCTGCTAGGATTTGTGGAGTTACGTATATGGAGTCTGAATAAAAGAATAGATTCTCAATTATTTCAAAATCTTGTTCGTTATAAGAGCTGGTTGTTGTATTTGATGAGATTTTTGTTTTATCGTACAGTCCAAAGAAAAAAACTAACAGTAGATTAGTGTCTATAATTCTTATATTAGATTCTGGGCGACTCACTTTGTCGACGGCAAGTACGGAGACCCCTTAATTTTCATAGAGACTACTTTACCATTTGTTTTGTCAATCTTAAATATTTTGTAAGTTACTACTTCATCAATTCCTTGGCTTAGTGTGTAAACACTATTGGTTTTTCTAGAGATTCCAAGCGTGATATACCAATAATTATTTTCTAGCTCTACCTCTTCGACACTGACTCTTGCATTGACGACCCCTGCTATGGATTCATAATATTTTTTTGCGTTCTCAGCTGCGGTTTTTGCGTCGACTATGATTCTGATTCGACCAATAGGCACTATTTTTGGTAAGGTTGTGTCACTCATATTTCGAATTATTATAATTGAAAATATTTTGATTTGAAACACGCATTTTTTTATTTTGGATAAGTAGTAATATATTCCATATTAATTATTACGATGAATGGAGATTTTTTAAATAAGATTAGTACAATTTCAGAGCTTGATCCTGAGGCTTTAAAGAGGTCTGGAAAGGATTTTCAGTTTACAGATATTGCGAACGAGATAAGTAATATAATTCTATTTTATAGAAATTTTAATCAAAATCTAGATTTTTATAATTCTTTACCAGAGAGTAGTGCAAATTCTCTAGTTGGTGAAACAGAGCAAATTTTTGATGTTTTGAACAGTATAAATGTTTTTGATCCTACCAAGTTTACAGATCCTTCAGATGAGAGAAACAAATTATCAAATACAATTAAAACGAAATACAATGCTCTATTTCCATTCATAAATCACCTAGATGTTTTTAGATTAGTTGCACCCAACGCTCAAGCTGAATTTGTTAATTTAACAAAAGAAGCAAAAAATGCTTTAAATGACGTTAAGGTGGCTAAGAGAGGCATCGAGAATTTGCTTAAATCTTCAGAGGTGGCTGCTCAAAAGGTTGGGTTAAAAAATTATGGTGGTGAATTCAATAGGCTATCACGTGATTATAATGGATCGGCGGATAGGTGGTTGGCAATGTCTGCAGTAGCTGTAGTGGTTTTGGCGGGTTTGCTTTTTTGGGTCAGTGCTCAAATGTCAATGCATGTTGCTGAGTTGAATACGTTTCAAGGAATCGTGACTTTTGTTGCGACAAAATTATTTTTTGTTGCTATTGGTATTTATCTACTCCAACAATTTATTAGGAATTACTTAGCCAATAAACATCTTAAGGTGATTTATGAACAAAGAGAGACGAGTCTAAAAGTTTTTCCAGTTTTGATCGATTCAGTACAAAATGAAGATGCAAAGAATCAGATTGTACTGTATGCCTCAAAGTCAATTTTTGAAGCAGCTAAAACAGGTTTTTTTCCAGGGAAAGATTCCACTAATGGAGGCCCAGATCTTTTAGGTGTTTTTAAAGACATTTCTAAACCAAAATAAAGTCGTCTTGTTTACTTTGTAGCTGTTCGGTCTGACAAAGAAACCTAAAGATAGGTTCTCGCCTTTGTTTTTAAAAAGCTGAGTCCCTCACTTTTTTCAAACCAAAAGCTACGAGCCTGCGAATCTGGATACCTGATTCTTAAAAAAGAATATAATTGAGCAATGGAAAAGACTGAGTTAAATTTGAATGTGAATCTTGATACAACGCCTGTTTTGTACACGGATACGGTTTTTATGACTGTTAACGAAGATGGAGTGGTGTTCGATGTTTGCCAAAAAATTGGAAATACAAATCAGCTAAGAGTCGTAAGTAGGATAGGAATGAGCAAGGAGCATGCGAAAAAGTTTGTGGCTCAATTATCTCAATTGATGGTTCAGGCTGAGACTCACGGTAAGGTTCAATCCAATCGGACTGATATCAAAAACTAGATTATTTTTTCTCGATACATATTTTTATAGGTTCTCGCTTTTGTTTTCAAAAAAGCTGAGTCCATCACTTTTTTCTAAAACAAAGAGCTACGAGCCTGCTTTGCGTGAAACACGCAAAATAAAGCCCGCTATTGCTAGCGGGCGTGGGGGTTGCGACTTGTCAGTCGACTGTTGGACAGTCGTAGGTGTGCCAGAAGGAGCCATGGCAGGTTGTGCAGGCAGGACCTTTGATCATCCGTTTGCCGATGCTGATGCCGAGATCGGTCGTTCTGGTTGGCTGAGGTGGAGGAATGTATGGAGGTGGTGGGCTAATGTTCTGGTCAGACATTTCTAACTCCTCGTGTTAAGTTACGAGACAAATTATATCACTTTTTTGTAAATTAGGCCTAGAGTATTGTAATTTAAAGCTAAAGATGGTAGAATACTGCCAGAACTTTAACGAAAAGGGAGAAACAAATTGTTCATAACGGTTGATGTTCCGTTCGAGCATCTTCGCGACCGTAAATGGCGCGAAATGGAAATTGACGAACTTCAAAGGGTCTTTTCGGAGGCCTTCGGCGACAGACTCGATGAGCATAAGCTTACGGTCAGGCTTTCGATCACGCGCCATCCTGGCACCGACGGCGAAAAGTGGCTGATGTCGATGATTTTCGTTGACGAAACCGGCCGTAAGTCGTCAACGGTAGTCGATGCTTCTTTCCGCTGTGTCGTTGACTATGGCGAGCCGGAAGCAATCAAATGGATGCTGGGCAGCCCCGCAGATGACCGCCGGGCACTTCCGAACGTGATGATGATCTCGTATGAGAAGCTTGAGCGGATCAGTCCGCGCCTGTTGTCTCTCTTGATATCTTTCGGTGACGGCATCAACCTGGTCAACACTGACCGACACCGAAATCCTCAACAGATAGTTGTCGGTTAGACAAAAGTTCACTTGGGCACCCTTAACGGGGTGCCCTTTTAGTTTCAGGTCTCCTGAAACGCAGGACGTAGCTCAAACTTACGAGTAATGAGCTGGCCGAAATTGCGAGTAGGTGTGAGCGAGTACCTATAATCCCTTTTGCAAAAAATGACCTAGAGTATTACAATCTGGAACTTAGAACCTTAAATTTTTGGTAAAAGAGGAGCGACACTCGTTTTGTTTAAAAACCTAATTGTCAGTCTCAAACCATGGGTCGTGTTCCGAGACGATCGATACGAATTTGAACGCGAGTTGGATGTTCACGGCCTAGCGGTGTGGATATCTGATGCACTCTGGTGGCAGGACTCAGCAGAGTCTTGGAGAATCGAAGTTAGGCAGGAGGAGGGAATCGACGAGGTGGTAGTTATTCCACCGAAGTCTTTTGGTCCGCTTCGGATCAGATCTGTTTATGCTGGAATGGGCACTGAGCCTTTTCACTGGCTCGACGCAAGTGTCGGAGAGGGAAATGTTTTCCTTTTTCGCATTATAGACAGTCGGTGGTTCGAACGGCTCTCAATGCTGGAAGAACCAACTATTCGGCTGAGGTTCGTCGACGACAATTACGCCATGGCCATTCCTGAGCTGATGGCTCGACTGCCAAAAATTGGCAACACTTAGACACATAGTCGAAGAAGGGAAGAAAAAGGTTTTGGCAGACACCGCGGAAGTCCTGACAACAGAAGTTCTGATGGATGTCCACGAGCTGTGGGCAATGCGCGACAAAGGTGAGGACTGGGTGTTTTGGCTGAACTTAAGGTTCGACCATCACAACCTGTACCTTGCAACAAGGGGAATAACCGGAGGAAAGGTTGAGGCTATCGGTAGCCGCATCGTATTTTCCTTCCCGAAGCTGAATCGGCCGATCCTCAGTCTCGAGGTTGTGTCCAAAATGGCCATGATGACGCAGAAGACGAATTTTCGCTATGACGCTGCGTGGTCCTCCCCGCCGTATATGTTTTCGTTCGACCGAGTGGAGTTTGAGCAGTGTATGGCAGCGGATACCCAGCTCAGATTTTGCCTTCATCCGAAGGAGGGCTAAAAGTCCTCCACTCATAGGCGTCTTTTCCTTAACAGGAGAGGGCGCCTTTTTTCTTGCAAAAAACTTTTTGCAACAGGATCGCGTGGGTTCACGAGGAAGAGTTTTCTCCTAACGGAGAAACATTATCTTTTAAATTAACTTCTCACTTCAGCTCTTTGTTCTGCTGAAGTCGAGCTCCAAGTCTTAGCCGTTGCTCGTCAAAAGGCGTTCGAAGTCAATTTTGAGTTAAAAGGAGAAAATTAGAGGTATATGAACGACTCGCATGAAGCGTTTTAGCTTCAAAGCCGTTCGAGAGATGTTAAAGAG
>CAYGIG010000038.1:0-5850 GCA_964349875.1 uncultured Gammaproteobacteria bacterium
AATTTGGATTTTATTTATATTTTTGTTGATTACTTTTTGCGGTGCATATACTGTTCGAGCATATATGTCCGGATATGGAGATTTTAAGAATTTTTACGGATTAAATGGTGAAAAACATCTAACAAGAATTTATGGTGTTGATGAGTTAGAGGCTATTGGCTGGATCAGGAACAACACCTCCTCAGAAGATGTTGTTTTAGAATCAAGTGGTGACAGTTACAGTGACTACCAGAGAGTGTCTGTTAATACCGGCCGGCCGACCGTCGTTGGGTGGGCAGTACACGAATGGCTTTGGAGGGGTGGATTTGGTCCTGTTGGAGAAAGACAGGGGTATGTTGAAAAGATATATACGACAAGTGACTCGCTCGAGTTCCAAACTTTAACTACGAAATTTAATGTTAAATATATATATTTTGGAAACCTAGAGAAACAAAAGTATTTACAATCGCCAGGATCTGCACTAAAAAACCAATCAAATAGTGTATTTAAGAATTCTTCGGTGACGATCTATCGGGTAAAGAATTAGAAATTAATTGAGCAATTTTTTTCCCGTCTCTTATTGCATAATTTGTTCCCCTGTCAAATGGATATATTTGTGACATTGTTGTCAGGAAAAGATTTTTAACCGGTGTTTTCATACTTGGAATACTATCCGAGTATTTTGTGTCAACTATCGGTTGCGCATATAGGGCGTTAAACTGACTATAGCTTTTGATCCATGAACTAGAAAATTTTGGATTGATTTTTTTTAAATATGGAAGAAAAAGTTCAAGATTTTTTTCTTTTGTGTTTATAAATTTTTGATCAGTGTGATTTAAATAGTTGCCGATATAAAGCATGATGCGACCACCGTATTTTTCTTTTGGAATAAGGTTTGTATGTTCAACTAGCACCAAAAAGGGGAAATCCTTTTCGACAATATTCAACCAGTAATAACTCATAAAGGATTTTTTTAGAACTAAATTTAAACTTGTGGCTGATATCATTTCTTTTAATCTTAATTTTTTCGCATAATTAGTCTTTTGAATTTTAGGTGTGATTTTTTCAAATACTGAAGGGGGGATTGTTACAATTACATAATCATATTGATAATGTTTCTTGGGTGAATAGAGTGTAAAATTACCCCTTTTGTCGGTTTGAATTTTAACAATTGGTGTAGATAAAAAGATTTGGCCTTTTTTTTCTTTAATTTTTTTGACCATCACCTCAAACAGTAATTTATACCCTCCGTTTAAATATCCAAGTTTGGGTGTCCGAGAATAAATCCTTGCCCAAAACCAAGCCATTGAAATTTTGGGTGAATGCTTGCCGAATTTTGAAATTAATAGTGGTTCCCAAACTTTTTGAAAACTTTCTTTGCCGGCTATTTTTGTAATAATATTTTGAGCTGTATGTTTTTCAAATTTTTGATACCCTTTTGTCTTTTTTAGATATACAGCCATAAATCCGGTTCTAACTCTTGAAATTATACTGATTGGAGAAAACGTAAGCAGATCAAATGCCGATGAGAATGGAAATATTTTATTGCTAATATAAATTGCATCTTTTGATTTTTGATATTCGAGTTGATCGCTTAAACCAAGCTCGTCAATCAAGTTCTTAAAATAGATATCACTGTCAAATAAGTGATGCACAAATTTTTCTGCATGGTACCCTTCAACTCCGTAAGATGCACCAAGGCCTCCGATTTCTGAACTGCTTTCAAACACGTCGACGCTATATCCACTCTTGGTCAAATAGTAAGCTGCTGACAAACCAGATGCCCCAGCTCCGATTACTGCAATTTTTGGATTTTTTTTATTCATTTGTGAAAACCTTTGGATTTGTGATTCTGTCGAGAATATGAAATCGTCTGTTTTTTTCCTGAGGACTGATATCGTCTCCAAAAGCCTTATGAGCTGCGGTGTTTGGCCTGTCGGAATATTCAGAAACATACCCTACCGAAAAACCAATTTTTTTACATAATTTTACTGTGTTATTAAATGCTTCTTCTGTCTCGCCAGGAAAGCCAACAATTATGTCGGTTCCTATTTCTACATCAGGAATTGCAATCCTAATTCTGTTCACAAGATCAATGTATTCTTGAGCAGAATACCATCGATTCATTTTCTTTAATAAATTATTATCTCCGGATTGGACAGGTAAATGAATGTATCGATCAATTTTTTTATTTTTGGCCATAACCTCAATTAATTCGTTGGAAAAATCCCAAGGATTTGATGTCAAAAAAGATATTTTCTTAACGCCAGTTAACTTTGACAGCTCATTAAGAAGAAATGGAAATAATGTTGCGATTCTAAGCCGGCCTAAATGAGAAACTATCACAGGCTTAACCATTCTACCATCAGATAATTTATATTCAGTTGATTTCTTTATTAAATCAGAACCGTATGAATTTACATTCTGACCAATTAAGGTAACGTGGTCGTAACCGGCTTTTATTAAATCTTTAACCTCATTTATTACCTCGTCGACTGGTCTTGAAACCTCTCTTCCTCTTGTAAAAGGTACGACACAAAAAGTACAAAAATTATTACAACCGTTTGAAATTGGAACCCAAGCGTGTTTTAAATCTTTACGAATTGCAGGATAAGAAAACCCAACCTCTTCAAGCGGAAGAAATTCATCAACTTCAGGAAGCCAATCTACTAATTTTTTCAATGCTTTCCCCGTTGGGTCATGAGCAGCCATTCCAACCATACACCCGGTAAGAGTAATCTTTTGTCGTTTTTTTTGAAGTTTGATATTAGTAATTAACCCCCGTACCCTGTCCTCTGCGCTTTGTCTAATTGAGCAAGTGTTAATAATAATTTCATTTGCCTTTTCCAAAGAATCGGTTTCTTGAAATCCACGGCTATTATAATAGCCAGCAATACGCTCGGAGTCAGCATAGTTTGCCTGACACCCAAAAGTTTTAATGAAATATTTTTGAGAGTTAGATGTTTTTTTTGTCGTCATTAGATCCAAAAATCCAAATTCCTTTAGATGAGTACTTTAACGAACTTACCGGTTTTGATCCGATTACCTCGCTTTTAATAATTTTTTTATCTCTTCCTTCTGCCCTTAGTAAGGCTTTACGCAGTCCACCAGTACCATTTTCGATTCTTCTAGCCATTCTCATTACAGTATCTGTTCCGACGCCCGCCTTTACAGCTGCCTGCCTGACTGAAAGACCTTGTGAAAGTAATCTGGCAACATACCAGCGGTGAGCAATCATTCTTAGTTCAGATTCTGTTAATAAATCGATTAAGAACGATTTCCAATTGTCTCTTGATGAAGAGAGGTCGGTAAATATATCAAACAAATACTCAACTTCATTCAAGGATTTCTTGTCGGACTTTGAAAACTTTGGCTTTGCCATATGTATGGATACGATTTGTTTTAAATATAATAGGATATTTTGTACAAAATTTCAAACATCACACTATCGTTTGAAAAAATCGTATACAGATTACTTGATGTGTTTTTTGAGACTTTTCCCGGCGGTGAATCCAGGGATTTTATGTCCTGGTATATTTATTTGTCCGCCTGTTTGTGGATTTCTGCCTCTTCTGGTGGCTCTTTTTCTGACTTTAAAAGTTCCAAATCCTGTCAAAACGACTTTATCCCCTTTTGCAAGCGCGTCCCGAATAGACATTAGCATTACATCAACAGCAGTTGATGCAGCTTTTTTTGTCAAGCCAGCCTTTTTTGCGACTTTTTCAATTACTTCATTCTTGGTCATTTGATCCTTTCACCTCCTTTATTGGTGAGGTTAATAAAATAAACTGTTTGTACTATTCTAACAAACTTTTAATTGGTTTGGTCAGAAGCCCTAATCTCTCTGATTACCGTCACTTTGATCTGACCAGGACGCATTGCAATTTCGCTTTCGAGTTTTCTGGCAATATTATGTGCAAGGGTCTCAACTCCTTTATCGTCGACTTTGTCCGGCCGTACAATGACCCTGACTTCTCTTCCAGCTTGGATGGCATATGATTTCTCAACTTCTGGATAGGAATCGGCAACCTTTTCTATATTTACAAGTCTAGTTATGTATTCCTCAACTTGTTCATGCCTTGCGCCTGGACGAGAACCTGAGATAGCGTCAGCAATATAAACAATCATCGATTCAACTGATGAGAAAGGTTCGTCTTCATGATGCTGAGCTATACAATCAATCGCGCCTTGTGGAACTCCATATTTTTTAGCCAGCTCCACACCTTTTGTGACGTGTGTGCCTTCAGTTTTTGCAACGATTTTACCCACGTCATGCAACAGACAGCCGAGTTTTACAATATTTACATCAGCCCCTACTTCGTTTGCTAGTGCTATTCCGATTTGAGTTTCTTCAAGGGTGTGAACGATTAGATTTTGTCCGTAAGAGAAGCGATATTTAAATCTACCTAGCATTTTAACCAGATCGGGGTGAAGATTATAAACTCCAACCTGGTGGCAGAGTTTTTGACCTTCAAGGGCCATAATCTTCTCAATTTCACCTTTGGTTTGATGATATACCTCCTCTATTCTGGTCGGCTGGATCCTCTGGTCTTTAATGAGTCGCTCCATAGTAACTCTGGCAATTTCCCGTCTAACAGGATCAAAACAAGAAAGCCTTATTTGATTTGGAACATCCGTATCAAAATCAACATCTACACCGGTAATTGTTTCGTAAGTCCGAATATTTCGACCTTCCTTGCCAATTATTCGACCTTTGATGTCTTCTGAGGCTATATTAACGACGGAAGTTGTGTATTCTGCAACATAATCCGTTGCTCCATGAAGCATTGAATCGGTCAGTATCTCTCTAGCTTTTTCGTCAGCCTTTTCCCGAACTGTCTCTTCAGCCTCTTTAATACGCTTTTCAATTTCGTCAGTTAATTCTAATTCCAGACTTGAAAGTAGTTTTTGCTGAGCTTCATTTTTAGTCATACCTGCTGCTTTTTCTAAAGTTTTAAGCAGAGCAGCTCTTTCTTCGCTGATTTTTTCGTTAAGTTTGTCTAGTTCAGCTGATCTCTTTTCTAATTCAGAATTTTTTGACTCTATTTCCCCTATGCTTTTTGTAATTCCAGACTGCTCTTGAAGTATTTTTTGCTGAAGTTCATAAGATTTCTGTTGTGAATCTTTAAGATCGTTTTCTGCTTGCTTTTTTAGCTGGAACACTTGGTCCCTAGCTTCTAAAATTATTTCTCGTGCTTTTGCCTGTGCCTCCAGAACGGCAGTTGCCTGATCGACATTTACCGCTGCCTTTGTGCTTGCATTCGATTCGCCAGAATTAGCTTTAATGGGTGAATCGGATTTGACTGTATTTTTTGTAATTATTTTTGGCCCAGCAGTAGCTGCAGGCTGTGAATCCTCAATGTTTTTGATGAACTTTCCAAATATTGACATATTTTCTCCTTTTTTTGGAGAAATTTGTACAGTAAAAAGATTATGATTTTCTTAAATCAGTGCTGAGAAGCTGCCGAAATATTTGAAGATAATAAGTTTCTGAAAAGAATCATTCTTTTAGCTTTTTTAATACAAATTTCCTTAGTTTTAATAATAGAATTTGAGCTGATTTTAGACTTTTTTTAGCCTTAAGTCAATTGCTGACCTTGAGGTTTCATAATCAAAACCCTTGGTAATTAAATATCTTAATAGCTTTTGCTTAGCCTTAAAGTCAATATCTTTTGTACTTAGATTGCTTGTGTTTAGTTTTTTATCCAATGCGTTAGCTGCGAGTTTTTTATCAGATAGTTGTGCTGATAATAATGCTTTGGTAATTATGTCTTTTCCTACACCTTTTTGGAGCAATTGATACTTTATCAATTGACTACCTTTATTAGAATTCTGCCTGGAAGTTGTAAACCACTTCGCAAAATCCAAATC
>CAYGIG010000039.1:0-5848 GCA_964349875.1 uncultured Gammaproteobacteria bacterium
AAATAGCGATTTTGGCAACCGCAGCGACTGGGGCCGTGAATTACGAAACAATGGGTATATTGCACAGTACGAGCGCGATTTTGGCAACGGCAACAAACTCCTTACCACCATCATCCTAGCTCAGGAGTAACACTTCTTCCCAACTTTCTATTTTTTTTTAGGACTTGAAAATTACTGAATTAAAGCCTATAATTCGCTCACGCACTGAACGATTTGGACATTAATCAGTCCTGATCAAATATGCGATAGTTCCGCCGTGGGGGCGAAACTCAAGGATCTTTCACATTTCAGTCACAAAACAGGAGAAAAGAAAACAACTTGCGCAAACTGCTCTTGGCGATCTCGGCCCTTCTCTGTCTCATGTTGGTCACAACCGCGACGGCCTCGGCCGCCGGCAAGACCGCAACCTGCAAGATTTCCGACACTCTCGGAATCTACAACGACCCAAGCACCACTGGTGTTACGACCTGCAGTTTCAGCATTGTCCTCACATACGACGCTGCTGATAAGTGGTTCTACGATTTCGGCAACGGTCGCATCGTCTTGTCACCCAGTATCACCTCAGTCGGCGACCTTGACGGTACTACGCTCACAACCTGTCGTAGCCAAATCCGCGCAAGCGGCGTTTTCGATCAAGATCCGGAATCGGTAAGCGGAGACAACGGCAGCATCCTCGTCATCAGACAATGCAGCGGCTACTTCTACAATGGCGGCCGCACCACACTGCTGAACCGAAGAGTTGGCCCAAACGACCCGCGTTACACCGGGACAGGCTGGGCTTACGAGACCTGGGAAACCCAAATATGGATCCAAAGCCATTTCGGCAACCTCGTTGCTCGCTCCCAGCACCCCTAACATCAGCAAAAGACCCTGTTTTCCCCCACAAACCCTAAGCCCGTTTGGCATCACGCCAAGCGGGCTTTTTCCTTTAGTTTCAGGTCTCCTGTCTCAACGAGAGAAGGAATTTATTAATTCCTAATTAACGCAGGCTTGTAGCTCAAACTGAGCAAAATTTTGGGGAACTCGAACTATTTTGTGAATTTGAGCGAGAACCTATAAAAGTGTCACTGGCTTGAAAACCAAATTTCCCTTGCTTTTAATCAAAAAAATGGGGACCCTGGTGTGTAAACACACCAAAGTCCCCGGTGAATTGCGAAAATTGTCCTCAGTCGAAGAAACCCAGCATCTCGCTGGAAATATCCTCATCTAAGGTTTTGTGGTCCGTTTTGGACTAGTTGCCGCCGTAGCCGTTCGGAAGTGCGTGGGCAAGCCAATAGCTATCAGCGCCGACGTAATGATCCATGACTGCCTCGAACTGGCCCCAGATGCAGTATCCTCCATCAGGTTGAAGTTCTCCTTCAGTGCAGGCACCGATCCATACGATCTTGACGATTTCGCTTTCGCCACTTCCGTCGGGAACGTTGCCATTCCATTCATTGTTGACCCATGCGTCCGGCGTCCAAGGAGCACCGTGGAATCGTGCGTCATCCCACGCCTTGCTCCACTTCATCACGAGGTGGTCGTTTCCGTAGACTGGGTCGTTTCCCAAGACACGGTCGACGCCGTCAGCTGGACCGCTGAAGACACGAGCCTGGTAGTTGTAACCCCACTCGTCGAAGCCACCGGCGGCCGAGACCGTCGCGACGATGCCGAGCACCGCCACCAGCGCAACCGCGCCCATGAGAATGATCTTCTTGAACAAGGTAGTTTTTCCCCTTTCAGGACCGAATTCCGATCGTTAAGGATAGTTTCCCTTAGACTGCCCCTTCCTTGATTTTGTCTTCCCTCAAAAGGAAACACAGTAAAACCAGCTCACAACTGGAGATGACCTTACTGTGTCCCCCTTTAAAGGAAAAATCACAAAATTAATTTTCGCAATTTGTAAAAGTTCAACATTTTGCCCTTTTTTTTCAAAATGAGCAAAAAAAATGCTTTTTACAAAAATATCGCACTAAATGCAATACCAAAAGCGTGGTATTCTACTATGTTTTATAGGATATTTCAACCCTTTTGTCTCTTTTCCTCTAAATTGACTTTGAACGCCTTTTGTCTTTCTTCTCCGTTCCATATTTTCCTTCTAAACGGCTTTGGCTCTTTGGATATTCCTTTAATAAAAATAGTGCTACTTTTTTCCCTTTTACCTTAGTTTTGTGTTTCACAAAACGCAGGCTCGTAGCTTTTTGTAAAAAAGCGAGACCCTATCTCCTAAATTGACTTCGAACGGCTTTTGTCGAGCGACGGCGAGACAAGCTAGCCCGACGACAGCAGTCCTTAAGGGCGAAAGTGAGAAGTTAATTTGAAAATAACTGTTTCTCGTTAGAGAAAACTTTCCTCGTGAATCGGAAATACTAAAATATTTTGCAAAAAAACAATCCAAACCCAGACAAAACAAGCAAACAACAAATACTCTTACTTTTTATTTATGTACAACTGCATTTCCACCAAGTACAGAATAATTTGTACCATGGGTCAAGCCACCCTCACACCAGCCAAATGCTGTTGACTTGGATTCTGTATCTACTTGACCATAAAGGTCCCCTTTTCCCGCTTGTTTACCTGAATCTTTAACATAAGACAAAACATACCTTCCACTAAGATTAGCGAAACCATTCGGAATCTGAAACATAAACCAAACTTCTTTCGTTTTCTTATTCACATTTACGCACAAGATATTCGCGCTATATTGCAATCCTCCAGGATAATCGAGGTCCTGATAATCAACGCTACCCTCATCAAGTCTAGATAATCCGTAATCAGAAACATTAAACGAAATTGACTGTTGACCTTCAAGAGTCAGCCTTCCAGATGCACGACCAAGAATTATTTTAACGTTACTGCTCAAAAGATTTAAATTGTCTATCAAAAATCCATTTCCAAAATTTGCCGAGTTTGCATTACCTGATTCTCTAAACAAAATAGTTTTTACTATCCTCGGACTCGGTTCAGCACTTGCTTTTGGATCTAATCGATAATAATCCTCCCAGCTAGTTCCTGTATGAACAAGCGTTCCATTAATCCAAACTTTAACTGCGTCATTTCCAGGCCCATCAACCATATCCATCGTTAGCTTGATATTATTAACAACAGACCTTCCTAGCGTTCCGCCAATCTGGGTTTCAACAAAATTACCACATACACTCGTTGCACAACCATTAACTCCAGACGGAACTGTCCCTTGTACATCCTCAAAAAAAACATTTATTCCCAAGACAGTATCATCAAAACGAAGATAGCTCATAGGACTTCCATCGCCCCGATCAGGTGAAACTGAAACATGCATTCCAGGCTGTTCACTATCCTTAGTTGAGGCAATATCAAACTGCATTTCAAAATGATTCTGCAACGTTCCTCTACTAAAACTTCCATCTGTAGAATCTGCTTCTCCCACAGCATTAACTAATGGTTTTGCATATGTCTGATCAATATACGAATCATCTGTAACAGCATTCGAAATCCTCAGTGACTGCGACCCAAAGGTTCCAAATCCATAGGTATTATTGACAATATTAGCGTCATATCCACCGGTCTTTAACCATCCATCCTGACCGTTAATATTCCCAAGAGAATAGGTTGGAGATTCGAAGTTAATATTTACAGGACCATCAATTATCGAAACAGCCGCCGCTCCAAGCATAAACACTCCCGCACTGCTTCCTAGTAATATTTTTTTAACCTTCATATTTTTTACCCGCATCTGTTCATTTCCTTTTCCTTATTAATTATATACGCTACTAGTAAAAGCTTCACAGCAATTTAAAACACTAAATACATGCGATAGAGATCGCTACAATAATAATATTTCCCACAAAAAAACAACCCCTTGGAAATTTTTCCAAGAGGCTGCTAAAAACATAAGTTAGTTTTTATTTATTAATTAATGGTTATGTTACCATTATCTATTCCGGTTCGTGCTGAACCAACACAACTACTTTCACCTGGAAAATCTGTAGAATGTGTATCATAAACTACGCCTCCAGATGCATCTAGTCCATGATAAATGGTAATCCTAGCTGTATCTGCTGTATTGGGTGAGCCGAAGTCCCCAGCGCGGAATATCATAGACGCAGGATCCCCGTTAAATGTTCCATTAACAGTAAAATTAACTGCATCATTGCATGTGGAATCGTCGCCATCAAAGAAATTTAGTGCGGTAATTTCCGACCCATTAAAGTGGGACTTATCGAGGGCATTATTACCCACATTATGAAGAACGACATTCCATTCTCCAGAAAGAGAATCATCGCTCCATTGGTTTACATTTCCACCGAAGCTAATATCCAGCAGGTCTTTCTTTTTGCCTTCTCCGTTAAGCAAATGACCACCACCATTTACCGAAGCTGTTACTTCTGGAGTTCTGGCTGTGACTTGCAAAGCAACAGTTCCATTTGGTGTCCAATTGGTATCCTCGCGGAATATTCCAACTCCACCCGTACCTCCATCCGTGTACCAAGCTGCTGTAGATGTATTCCAGAATACATTATCAGTATTGTCATCACGTCCGACAGCTACTGACTGACCTGGTGGGACAGCTACGTTAAGCGAATTATACGGACCGTTACTGCCAATGGGTGATGCACCATAAGATTGAGTGTTATATGCAACACTGACGATAATATCGCCAGGTAAAGTTACATTTAAACTACTCAAGTCGAATGTAGCGTTGAAGGCTATACCACTGTAGTTATAGCAGACTCCATCTTTTTTCCAGCCGGTGCCGTTACTAGTAGCTCCACATGATGAATCGCTTTCCGGTCGCCATGGAATAGTAATTGTTTGGGTTACTGTACCAAGCAATGTACCAACTGTATTTGGCGTTCCCGAAACTACGTTATAAACATTGAGTGTAATCGGATGTGTCCAATTAGCACTATCTCCTGAGTAAGATGTATCGGTATCGTAATCCGAATACTTTGCCCAGTCACTCATAGTAACTGTCACTGTGTTCAATGCTCTTGCTGTTCCATCAAGATGGATATAGTCACCAAATTCAGACGTTTGTGTTGCCTGAAATCCTAAGCTAGGATAGTTCGTTTCCGGTGAAACACTTGGCAAAGCATCATAAACTGTTTCTGTGCTTGCAAACGCTGGCACAATTGATGCTCCGAGCATTAAGGCTCCTGCCGCACCCCCCCCTAATATTTTTTTGATATTCATATTTTTCACCCCCTTTCACATGTTTAACTCGCTAAAAAAAATTACGAATGGCTCTGAAGGTAGATAAATCTACTTGTCAAAATATGTGGCTGGAGAACTTGAAAATATTTTTGAGTGAAATCTAAAAACCAGTCTAGATACTGGATGATACCGAATAAAAAATTATTTAAGGTAATCACAAAACGATTATACACCCCCATTCCAAGAGGGTTTTTCTTTTCCAAAGAAACAAAATCCCCAATCCTCTTCTCAACTCTAAATTGACTTCGAACGGCTTTTATCGAGCGACGGCGAGCCTTTTTTTGTTATCTCTTCTTTCCAGCTATCGATTTTACTGTGAACGCCTTTTGGCGAGCGACGGCTAAGTCTTGGTGCTCGACTTCAGCAGAACAAAGAGCCTAAAGTGAACAGTGAAATCAAAAAACATATTAGTTTTGTGTTTCACAAAACGCAGGCTTGTAGCTCAAATTGAGCAAAATATCGGGGGACTCGAATGATTTTGTGAATTTGAGCGAGAACCTATTTCTACGAAGTAGAAAACTCTTCCCCGTGATGCCACACGGAATCCTGATGCAAAAGGTATTTTTGCAAGAAAATGGGCACCTTTTTAGGGGTGCCCAAGGGTTCGTTCTGGTAACTTACATCGCCAGATTCTTGCTCCGCCTTCTGCGGATTTTTCGAAACAATCGGCCAA
>CAYGIG010000040.1:0-5767 GCA_964349875.1 uncultured Gammaproteobacteria bacterium
ATTCTAAGCCATAATCTTAGAATCCTAATTTATGAAGAAGTTTAAGGAAGAATTTTAAAACATAAAATATATGCTCACAAATTATCATTTGTTGCGCTATATTTTTTGAATTACGTTTTATAAGAATAAATTAATGTAGAATTCAAAAAATGGATAAAATATACGAACATAAGGAAATCGAATCAAAAATTTACGAAGACTGGGAAAAATCTGGATATTTTAAACCTGAGGTAAATAAAGGTGAGCCTTTTGCAGTCATTATGCCCCCACCAAACGCTAATGGTTTTATTCATATTGGTCATGCACGAGGAAACGTAATTCAAGATCTGATGGTTAGATTTGAAAGAATGAGAGGCAAAAGAGCCTTTATTTTACCTGGAGCAGACCATGCGGGAATCCAGACTCAGGTAGTATATGAAAGAGAACTGGCAAAAAAAGATCTAACCAGACACAAGCTTGGCAGAGACGAATTTTTCAAGCAGGTTTATGATTTTAGCATTAAAAACCGTGACAACATGGAAAGCGAAATCAGACGCTTGGGAGTTAGCTGTGATTGGAGTCGAAAAAAATTTACATTAGAGGCTGATGTGACCAAGACTGTTTATGAAACATTCGTGGAAATGTACGAAGATGGTCTAATTTATCGCGGAGAACGGATGATCAACTGGTGTCCGAGATGCGCAACAGCTATATCCGATCTGGAAGTTGAGCACGAGGAGAGAAAGGATCCTTTGTATTATATCAAGTACGGTCCTCTAATTTTGGCTACGGTTCGGCCGGAGACAAAATTTGGCGATACAGCTCTTGCTGTTAACCCTAACGATGAGAGATACAAAAAATACGTCGGCCAGAAACTGAAGATACAAGGTTTGCTTGGTGAATCTGAGATTGAGGTTATTGAGGACAAATATGTCGATGAGAAGTTCGGAACCGGCGTAGTAAAAATTACACCTGCACACGATCCAAACGACTACGAAATCGGTCTAAGACATAATCTGGCGGTCGTGTCGGTTATTGGTATGGACAATAAAATGAACGAAAAGGCTGGTAAATATCAAGGAATGAAAGTTATGGAAGCCAGAGAACAAGTAGTTAAAGATCTTAAAGTAATGGATCTAATTGAAAAGATTGATGAAAACTACACCCATTCTGTCGGAGTGTGTGAGAGATGCAAAACCATGGTTGAGCCGATGATTTCCACTCAATGGTTTGTGGCGGTAAATAAAAAGGGTGAAAAGTCCGGTAAAACCTTTGCTAAGGATGCTTTGGCGGCTGTCAATTCCGGCGAGGTTAAGTTTATACAATCAAGACAGGAAAAGATCTATAAACATTGGATGAACAATATTCACGACTGGTGTATTAGCAGGCAAATTTGGTGGGGGCATCAAATACCTGTCTGGTACTGTAATAAATGTGAGGATCAAACACCGATTGTTTCTGTTACTCCCCCAACCTCTTGCCCAAAGTGTCAAAGCACTGAACTCGTCCAGGATTCAGACACGCTCGATACTTGGTTTTCGTCCGGACAATGGCCATACACAACCCTTGGATACCCAAACGGACCTGACTTTAAAGATTATTATCCAACAAGTGTGTTGGAAACAGCCTATGATATTATCTTTTTTTGGGTTTCAAGAATGATCATGTTTGGAGTATATAAAACAGGCAAGGTACCTTTTAAAGAAGTTTATTTCCACGGAATTGTCAGGGATGACAAAGGTCAAAAAATGAGTAAATCTAAAGGTAATGTCATTAGCCCAATCGATGTGGCTGAACAATTCGGGGCTGATGCCGTAAGAATGTCATTAATTTATGGATCAAACGCTGACAACGACTTAAACTTAGGAATGGACAAGATCCGCGGCATGAGGAATTTTACTAATAAAATTTGGAATGCTTCGAGATTTGTCTTGGATTTTTATGAAGGCAGTAACCATTCAGAGGGAAAGCCACCCAAAAAAGAGCCGTTTAACGAAGAATTACTAACAAGTTTGGACGAACTTTTCGATAAAACTACCATAAATTATGAAAAACGAAATTTTACTGCTGCATCGAATGATTTATATGAATTTTTTTGGCACACTTTTTGCGACAAATATCTCGAAGACGCCAAAATTGACCGAGAAAAATATCAGCCGACTTTGGAATATGCACTTGGGGTACAACTAAAATTATTACATCCAATTCTTCCTTTTATTACCGAAGAGATTTGGGGTAAACTCCCCTACTCTAAAACACCAATAATTATTTCCCCATGGTCAAAGTAAAATTATTCCGTTTACCGCATTTATTCCCGCATATTCCCCGCATTTATTCCCGCATAATTTTACTACTTATTTTCTTGTTTTTGGCCTCATTTTTAATAGAAAAAGGTAAAAGTTACTCTTCAATAAATGAAGAGGATGTGTCAATAATCTACACAAAACTAAAGGAAAGGCCAAATTCCGAAATACTTCACTATAAGCTTGGAAAGGTCTTGCAAAAAAACGGTAATTTTGACGAAGCAATTAAGGAATTATTGATTTCGAAAGAACTTGGAATGCAGTCGAGCATTGTGAACGATTCACTAATTCAAATCCAAGATTCAAAAATTTCCTATCTGAAAGTTACCTCTGAACTGGCAAGGTGGAGAAAAATTGTTGAAGATAAGCCTGATTATCGCGATGGATGGTATCAAATAGCTGTCTTGGAATGGAGATTGTCACAACCTGAATCTGCGAAGACTTCTTTAATTAAAGCTTTGGAGCTGGATCCTAACTATAAACCCGCTAGAGATTTTTATAGCTTTTTGTCTGTCTGAAACTAACTAAAGGACTTAACTTTCCGGTTCGGTCTCAGTAGGAGTGGCACCCTCTCTGCTCTCGGCGCTTGACTCCTCTCCGCTTGTTGCGGCTGCTGCTTCGGCTTCGGCTTCGGCCTCTATTTCAGCTTCGGCCTCTTCCATTTCTTTAGTCACAAATTCGCCGATTGAAGCTACAACTAGCTCTGCGTCTGACAAAATCTCTATCTTCTCATCAACCTTTAGGTCAGCAACAGTGAGAGTATCCCCCACTTCTTTAAGAGTTTCAATGTTAACCTCAATTTTTTCTGGTAAATTAGCGGGTAAAGCTTCAACTTCGACTTCAGAAACTGGAGTAAGAAGCAGGCCAATTTTTGTTTCTACCGCTAGTGATTCTCCAACGATTTCGAGTGGAACCTGAACCTTAACCTTTTCTGACAAGTTAACTTTATAGAAATCGACATGAAGAATTTTTAGACTTACAGGATCTAAGTGCAGGCCTTTTACTAAAACCGGATACTCTCTTGTGTCTAATTTAAGATTAATGATACCTGTTTCTCCGACTTTATGATAAATAGTTTTAAAATCTTTTTCGTCAATTGAAATGTTTTCTGACTTTATCTCATGACCAAATACATGTGCAGGTACAAGTCCTTGGGCACGAAGCTTTTTGACTTTACGACCAGTAATATCTCTAGGCTGTGATGTAAGGTTAGTTTTGTCCATAGTAATTAATTATAATCGTAATTTACTCTATTTACTCTGCGAATAAATTATATACGACGCGGAAGTATAATGCGAAACGAGAGTTAAAGTCAAGAAATTTTGTAAGGATAATTACCGCCCTGTCTGGAAGCCGATTGAAAACGAGTTTTGGGTTTTTGTTGTAAAAGCAGCTGCTTGAGTTGAATATTTTAAACTGTCTGGGGAAGATACTTTTAGAAAATCGGGGTGATTGAAGAGATAGTTAAACTCAATTCCATATGTTCCAGCCTGTTTTTGATAATAAAAATAGTATTCGTTAGTTTTTGCCGCTGGATCAAGACCTTTGGGCTGAGTGTAACTAAATTTTATCGACTTAGCTGAGTTAAACGGTACCAATAGATATCCAGCAAAAAAAGTTAACTTGCCATCATCAAACGACCCGAACTGGGAAGTTACATCTTTCCCATTTACAGACACGTTTTCCAGCTTTGACCCCCTTGGCACAAAAACTCGTAGATAATTTTTGTAGTTCCCTGCTGGCCAGCTGTTATTTGGCGAGGAATTGGTATAAATTATTTCTGCCTGAGATAGTAGGTTGCCAGTCTTGTCTAAATTTAGAGTGTAATTGATTTTTTTACTAATATAAGCGTTGGACTTATTGGCTCCAATATTTGCGTCCACGACCATAAAATAATCACTCGTTTTTTTTGTATCAGCTGAATAATTATCACCAGGAACCTGATTAGTCAGACCGAGCACCTCTAATGCCCCTTTGGCTTTTTCATCTTCAAATGCTAGCTGCATACTCTGAGTGTCCAACGCAGAATTAATAACTGAAAAGAATTTAGGCTCATAATACCTTCTATTCCCAATTATTTCTTCGAATAGTTTTCTGGAAAGTGAGGAAAAAAAGTTCTTTTTTTGCCTCGAACTTGGGAAGAAATTTACTTCGGAATATTTTTGCCCTAATTCGATAATGTTGTCTTTTGTGATTGTTTCGTCGTAATCATCAAGCTTTATCGGGCCAGTAAAATTAAGAATAGATTTAATAAACTCAAGATCGATAGCAATTAATCCGCTTATTACCTGTCCTGTTTCTTTTTTATAAAATTCTTTAATTATGGGATAGTTATTTTGGAAATCCGGATCCCAATTTGCATCACGCAGATACCAACTGTCTACCCCGAGATTGTCGACCAACGGAGCCGGTGCGGCGACTTTTTGCTTAAGCTGTCCGTCAATGTCATAGATGTCCCCTACTTGAAATGACGCAAATTTCCCTTTTGAAAAATCAAGTGTTGAATACGAGCCGATAAATCCTCCACCTGGGCGCAGTTCGTTATTATTTAGATTAAGAATTAGGTATTTTTTGTCTAAATCGGAACTTTCCTCCGGTTTTCCAATAAGGCTTGGCAATAATGGCAGTAAAATTTCTGCTCTTTGCGTAATTTGTGCATATTCTTTGATGATTGTTTGAAATTCTTTAATTTTTTTTGATCCCACTACCCCACTAAGTTTTTGTGACTCAAGATAAGAAAGCTGAAGATTGCTGGAAATATTTGAAATTTTGGGAGACATATCCCCTACAATATCTGTAATTTCAGGGCCATTTTTACCTTCAAGAGCGCTCGCAATTCCTTCGGAACCTTGAACTATTTCTAAGGCTGATTCCAATGACCTATTGAGATATACTCCGCTTAAACTAAAATGGTTAACGTCGCTGAATATAAACAATTTATTAGAAACGATAGGCAAAACGCTTAATATATTGTGAAGAATTAAATTCCGGTTAAATTTACTTTCTGATATTTTTATTCTCTGAATCGCTTCGGAGTATTTTTGTTCCTGGATATTATTTTTAGCAAGTTGAATATCGAGGATTGCCGAAGAAGTGTTAAGAACAAAAAAGACAAAAGGTGAGATAATTAATAAAATAAACCCTATAGTTAAATAAGTTAAATATTTTTTATTACCTGTACTTACTTTTTTCCGCTTACGTTTTTGAGCGTTCGGGGTAGTAGCTGAAACTAAATCAATTACAGAAATAAGCGAGCTTTTTGCAGACCAGTTTATTTTATTTGAGCTTTTATCAATTTCTACAGATGATATTTTTACCAAGGGAATTACAAGACTCTCTAGAGTTCCGATTTTTACCGTTAATAAACGTTCGCGATAAAAACGATCCTTTATTATTTTAGACAATGTATTTAATGATACCTGGCTAGAATTAAAAATAAATATGTTTCTCTTATTTTTATACCCAATTATCGATCTAATTATTCC
>CAYGIG010000041.1:0-5692 GCA_964349875.1 uncultured Gammaproteobacteria bacterium
TATAGAAATATTGAGAATAATAAAATATCAGAGCCAAAGGAAGCAAAATAAACATCGGCCAACTATTCCCTTTTTGCTTATGAATACTAATATTTTTTTTATAGTTAGGAAATATTTTATATACCCAAAGATTTTGATTTAAGAAACGTTCATAGGTGTGATTTTTATTAAGAATTGGGGCTATTTGAAGAATTTCTCTGGCTGAATAGATATTGCGTGAAGAAATAGCGAGATTATTGATATCTAAAAACATGTTAAGACAAATTGTGTTTGCAACCGAATTTGAGGTTCGTTTTCGTTTAAGTTTAAAAACACTTAAAACAAATGCACACAACGCTCTGGTGATCCAGACAGTATTGTGTGAGCAGATTATAAACAGGTCAATATCAGAAGAAGCCTTGGGACGTCCTGCGGCAGTCGATCCAGAAACTGCAACCAGCTTAATAAAACCAATGAATCTAAGGAGTCTTGCGGCACGTTTTGCAGTAGCCATTTTTGAATTGTAAACTGACTTTTCTTCGATAAAATGACGTTTTTTGAGACTGTAGTATCCATTGGTAAAAAAAATTTGCTTGGTTTTAACCAAATTATTCAGAGCGGTTTTAACTGATTTTTGATCTGTTTTTTTCAGCGGAAGCCAACAGTGTATTTCTTTCGGATTTAGCGGTGAGCTGAAAACCTCTGAGTAGCAGAGGGCAAGTTTGATAAGCCTAGAATCCATTTTACAATGATAAGTGTTTTACTCTATGAAAACGAGATTAAAATCCCTTTTATAGGTTACCGCCAAATTGATTAGCAACCTGCAACCATCCTTTAGCCAGGATACTAATGGCTTTATCGGCTGCAGATCTTCCCGAATTAGCCTCATTCAACGAATCAACTGCTTGAGCAAGATAAGTAATATTCTGGTCGTTAAGCCCATTATCAAAAGTATTCGAAGCAATTGGATAGGATGTGGCTTTTACCATGTCTTGAAGTACGGCTCCAACTACCGGATTAGATATAACTGACTGGGCAAGGTCTGTGCGAGAGTATGGTTCCCCAAAATCCCGAAGCTGTGCTTGAAATGAATATAATTTTTGCTGACTTTCGGCCGAAGAAAGGAATTTCAGGAACTGCCAAGCTGCTTGCTGTTTATTTTTGGCTACTTGAGAATTAACACCTTCTGCCCAATAAGACGCCCAAGTCACTTTTCGTTTTGCGTCACTGGTCAGTTGAGGAACGGTAGCAGCTTTGAAGTTTAGAGTCGGATTGGCTGCTTTTATTTCGAAGTATTTCCAAGAAGGGGCAAAATAGAAAGCCAGGCTGCCCTGAGTAAACATCACGGTTGATTTTGGCAATGTTTCATCCCAAATCTTGTTTTGTTTAAAAGTCGTGTAAAAGATAAGAGCATCTGAGGCCAGGTTAACTCCTTGTGTGTCCACACTTTTTTCTAAATCGCCAAATTTTACCTGATTTTGCGCCATCAGCAATCCTAATATGTCTGAAAAATGGTCAACGTTCCCGCTTGTGCCCAGCGCTACACCAGAAGTTTTTATTTTACCTTGGTCGTCCACAACGGTAATTTGGCTAGCCATCGCTCTTAATTCGTCCCAAGTTTTGGGTGGTGCGGCAAATCCTGCAGCTTTTAAGAGGTCTTCATTATAAAAAAGAGTTAGACCGTCAACTTCTAGCGGTATGCCGACAATCCGATCTTTTATTGTAAGATCTTTTGAGGTTATTGGATAAAAAGTGTTCTGAAACTCCTTGGTTGTATAAATATCCTCCGGCACAGATGCGAGTTTTTGGGTAAACATCGGAACCCAAGTATTGTGAAAACGGAAGATATCCGGACCGTCAGGCTTATCCAGTCCTGAAATCAGCCGTTCCCTGTAGTTTGTAATATTCTGCCTGACATAATTGATAGAAATTTTGGGATTGGCAGCATTAAATTCGTCAATAAGAGGCTGAATAATTTGCTGATCCTCCCATAATCCCCAATAATTGAGCGTGACAGGCTCGCTACTGGTCTGAGACTTGTTAAAAGGGAGCGCTGAACAGCCTGAGACGAAAAAAACGATTGTTAGAAAACTGATAATTTTTTTGACAGGCAGCATAATTTAAGGCTAGTTGGCTTTAATGTTATCACAATTAGACCCGTGTTTTTATATTTATTCATATAATTTATTTAGTTAGCGGCAAATTAGGCTACAATGTAAGGGTAGAGTGTGAGTAAGTGAAAAAGACCGAAAAAAAATCAATAACTATTGAGAGTAAAGCCTCCGCCACTGGATGGAAAAAATACATCCCGGTGGCAGTTTTGTTGGGAATTGCGATTTTGCCAGTTATTATTTTTATGTGTTTTTTCTGGAATAAAGTTTATTTTAATGTGTTTTTTCTGGGAGATAATTTGAGCAGAAAAAACTATGAAGAAACTAAGTCAATTATAGAAAGAGGGTCGCTTACACAATTGGGGGGATTGGTAGATATCTATGGCGATAAAAAGTACAGTTATTCATTTTCAGATCTGGGACTGACAATAAATCAAGATAAAACTACTCAGGCTGCGCTCTCGACCTTTCGAAATAAGGACTTAGCTACAAATATTATCTCGATGATTGGGGCGATTAGGAGTCCTTTTCAGCTTGAGCCGGCAGTTGAATGGAATGAGGCGGTTTTTGAAGGGGTTGTTAATGATATCGGAAACAAAAGCACGATGACAAAAACTAAACCAGCTGAATATAAAGCTGAAAATGGGAAGGTGAAAGTAATGGACAGTGTAAACGGTTTTAGTATTGATCGGGAAGATTTAAAAAAACAAATTGTATCCAACCTGAATCACAAAACAGAAGTTAAGCTGCTGACCGTCACAGACGTGCCAGATTTTGACAGTTTAGTGGCTAATGAATCCATTGCAAAAGCACAAGAAATTGCAGATTCGGATATATCTTTTAAATATGATTTGAATACATACAAACTTACAGGCGAAGAATTAGTCGGATGGCTGGAAATTTACAAAAATCCTGACAGCTCTTTTTCTTTAAAACTAAGAGATGAGAGATACAAGGAATTTTTCGAAAAAATTTCAAAAGTGACAGACAGAGAAGTAAAAAACCCAATTCTTAAAATCGAGGGGAAGAGAGTAACTGAGTTTGTCCCTCCAATCGACGGACGGAAAATGGATACAGAAGAATCCTTAGCAAAAGCGCTTCAGGCGATTACGGGCGAAGTTAAAAAAGGGTCAACAGTTTCTATAGACCTTGTGGTCAAAGTAACAAAACCCGAAAATTTTGAGAATAATCAATATGGAATAAGAGAGCTAGTATCTAGGGGGGTTTCTGACTTTTCGGGATCAATTCCGGGAAGAATTTATAATATTAAACTGGCAGCTTCCAGGATTAACGGTTCATTAATTGCTCCTGGGGAGGAATTTTCTTTTAACTCAAATCTGGGAGATATCTCTTCCGCAACCGGATATCAAAGTGCTTATGTTATTGAAAACGGGAGAACAGTACTTGGAGATGGTGGTGGCGTTTGCCAAGTTTCAACAACTGCATTTAGAGCCGCACTTAACGCGGGGCTGGAAATAACAGCCCGATCTGCACATGCCTACCGAGTTGGATATTATGAAAAATTAGGTTTTAAACCCGGACTTGATGCGGCAATTTATCAACCAAGTCTTGATTTGAAATTTAAAAATAATACCCCTAAATATATTCTAATCAGTGCTTATACAAACGGAACGAGGCTGACTTTTGACTTTTATGGGACTAGTGATAACAGAGAGGTAAAAATATCTGAACCGATTGTAAGCAATACTCGTCCTGCGCCCGAGCCAAGATACCAAGATGATCCGAGTCTAAACCGTGGAGTCACAAAACAAGTTGACTTTGCTGCAACTGGCGCAACGAGCAAATTTACTCAAACTGTTACTCTGAATAATCAGGTTATTATTAATAAAACTTTCACCTCTGTTTACAGGCCTTGGCAGGCAGTTTATTTAGTCGGCACAAAAGACTAGACTAACGTAAATTGAATGCTGTTTTAGCGTCAAAAGCTTATTTGGAACAAAGGCTATAATGTTAGCTAAATGAAAAAAGATTTAAGTATTCTATTTGGCTTATTCGGAATAGTTGCCGCGGCAATAATTTATCAGGGCGCTGCCGGAGGCGCTTTTTTACCGGGTACTAAAAAGAGTGCCACAAGCGAAGCAAAGATATCACCGGTCACCTCGACCAACACTGTACTAACCCAGTCACCAATTGGTAATTTAGCTACAACTCAGGTCAAAATCCTACGTCTAAAGTCTAACGCTGAAGTTGCAAGTACTCCGGAGACTAGGGCGCTTGGACTTGGAGGTCGAGAGAGTTTGGCCGAAGGGGCCGGAATGCTGTTTGTTTTTGATAATGAAGCAAAACATAGCTTCTGGATGAAGGATGTCAAGTTTCCAATAGATATTATCTGGCTTGATAAAAACAAAAAAGTGATTCATTTTGTAAAAGGCGCCAAGGCTGACTCAGGTGGAAATCTAGAAATTTATACCCCACCAGCAAAAGCCAGGTATGTTCTCGAAATTAGAGACGGGTCTATAGAGGAATTCGGGATACAATTAGGCAGCAAAGCCAGTTTTGAACTAGCGAAATAATCATTCTAAAACTTGGAAAGCGGGGGCTAAGTAGGTTAATCTATCAACTATGAAAATATTGGGGATTGAGACCAGTTGCGACGAAACAAGCGCGGCAGTCGTAGAAAACGGTGTTAAAGTTCTTTCGTTAACGACCTTATCATCACTAAAAAGGCAGATAAAATGGGGAGGGATTGTTCCTGAGGTGGCAGCCAGAGAACAGGTTGAAGCAATAATGCCTGTAATTGAAATTAGCCTAACAGAGGCCAAAATAAAAATCGAAGATCTTGACGGAATTGCGGTAACGCATGGACCGGGACTTTTAGGCTCACTTTTAATAGGTGTGGAGACAGCAAAAACTATTGCAATGATAAAAAATATTCCAATTATGGGCGTCGATCATATGAAGGGCCATACATATGCGTCTTTTTTGGATACTAATAATCCGCCAGTTTTCCCTTTTATGGCACTACTGGTCTCGGGTGGACATACTCAAATTGTCAGCTGTCGGAAACATGATGATATTAAAATAATTGGCGAGACAAGAGATGATTCGATAGGTGAAGCTTTTGATAAAACCGCACGAATCCTCGGGCTCCCCTATCCTGGCGGACCGGAAATATCTAAATTGGCAAAGACCGCTGCCGAAACAAAGCTCAAATTAACTAGACCAATGATAAATAGTGGTGATTTTGATTTTTCTTTTTCGGGAATAAAAACAGAAGTTGCGAAAATAAACGAAGAAAACAAATATACAAAAGCGGAAATTGCATATGAATTTCAGGAGTCTGTTACTGATGTTGTTGTTGCTAAGCTTAAACGGGCATCGGAGTTGTTTAGTATAAATAATATTGTTACCGGAGGTGGGGTTGCGGCAAACGAAAGGCTTAGGGAAAAAGTAAAAAGCACTTTTACGAACGTATTCTAGACACCACCGAAATACTGTACTGACAATGGGGCAATGATTGCGGCTTATGCCTTTTTTAACTGGAAGCCAGTGAATTATTTGGACATAAAGGCTGACCCAGGATTGAATTTGGAATACGAGGATATTAAAAATTTTAAATTTTAACTCAATTAAAGTAGAAT
>CAYGIG010000042.1:0-5287 GCA_964349875.1 uncultured Gammaproteobacteria bacterium
CCGAAATTCCTAATGAATTATATGGCAACATATTATTCAAAAAATATTTCTTAAACTTTTCTTGACTTTTTATTTCTCCCGGATCC
Source organism: uncultured Gammaproteobacteria bacterium (assembly GCA_964349875.1). Taxonomy (GTDB): domain Bacteria; phylum Patescibacteriota; class Microgenomatia; order CAYQLK01; family CAYQLK01; genus CAYQLK01. The sequence continues at coordinate 87 of CAYGIG010000042.1, forward strand.
TTTCCGTTATATCTTACCTTCCTTATTAAAGGTATTTTTTTGTGCAATCTTTTCCATATCGTCTGCTCCATTTTTATTCCGGCTTCATCGTTATCCCCCATCAAAATCAAACGATCAAAATAATTAGCCAATTTTTTTAATTGCATAGAAGTTATTTCCGCCCCAAACATTCCCACAACCGAATACTCACTTAACAACCCAAGATTTCGAATATACTGATAAGTCAATAGTGTATCATACATACCCTCCGTAATTATTCCGGTTGTTCTTTTTATCATCCACTCTAAGTAAAGATACTTTCCAGTATCACATTCATTTGAATACTTTGGTTTCCTTCCTTCTATAGAATGACTTACAAAACCTACATTTTCTTTCTGCCGATTTTTTACTGGAAACACTACTCTTTTCATAGGCAAATCATACATCAAGCCACATTCTTCAATCGTTTCTTTGTCAAGCCCTCTACCAAAATTATACGCATAAAAATCAGAATCCAATTCTTCATAAATATCTAAATCAAATTCTTTTTCCTTTTCTTCAGGCACAATTTTTTCATAATACTTTGGAAACTTTATTTTAATCGCATTCTGTAAACTAAAGGCGTTTCCCTTATCTTTAATAACTCCGTGTTCAATTAACATTTGAATAAATTCTATTAAACTTCTGCCACGCAAATTGCAAGTGAAACAGTTATAATAGAATCCGGTATTTGTAACCTTAATTCCAAAGCTCGGATTAGTATCAATTCCATCCGAATGAACAGAATCTTTAACTCCAGCAAAGAAGCATTTGAACATTAAATTTGAGTTTGTCTCTCTACAATCACTTGTATCTAAACCTAACTGTTCCAACATTAATATTATGGCTGTTTTTAACTGCCTATTTATTTCCATTTTCTTATGCGCTTTTTTCCAAAGCAATTTCAGCATCAATCATTTTAGCTAACGAAGGCCTAGCCAAAGTTTTTCTCTTTGTCATTTGAAGAGAGCAATATTTCACTTTAGTTACCATATTTACAATTTTATGTTCTTTTCTATACTTTGTTGCTTCCTCCTTAGTACCACTAAAGAAATCCCACAATCATTACAAAAAAATGAATACATATTATTCTCCTTTTATAAATATGCCCAACGCTTTCTATTTTTAATATTTGTAATATTACTTCGAGATATATTAAACAACTTCGAAATATATTTATATTTAAATCCTTTATACAACAGTTTTTATATTTTGCTACCTGCCCTTCAAATCCTACAATATCTTTCCAAACCTCTTTCATATTATCCATTCATCTCAACCAATTTCCCGTCCTTATTTAAATAAGAATGCCAATATCGACCCAGTTCGTCTAATTTAATTTTATAAATCAATCGCATCTTAACTTCCTTCGAATTCCCTGTCATATACATATATGCTGATTCTACATCAGCACCATAAATCAAAACTTCTTGCCCATTATCCTCCACCTTACATGCACCTCCTAAGATAAATTTCAAATGTTTTATGGCGTCTTCTTTCTCATCAAATTTCATACAACCTCCTTTTGTAATTAAACATTAAATTTTTCCAAAATACATCGAATAACTTTTCTCCCCAGTTCATTCTTTGAAGAGTCATTCACAATAATCACATCAATTAATGCGGGGTTAACACCCAGCTCACTTGCATGTTGCCTTAATTCATCCTTCGCCAATTCCCTATCTATTTTTATTACAAGCGAATTTTTAAACAGATGAACAAAAATAGCCTCATTATCAAATCTAACATCATCAATAACAAACAACCGATTAATTTCTCTCAAATAAAAATACTCTATTTGTTTCGCTGTTTTTTCAACCCAAATATTTGGATTATACATTCGGCCACAGTCAGTTCCAATTCGTTGAAGAAGCCTCCGCCCTTTTTCATCCTTTTCTCCGTCCCATCCAAAACACTCCTTAGCTATTTCTTTCACCCCTGAAGCAAAATGCACTTTTGTACAACCAAAAATATCCGCAACAAATCCAGCAGCCAAACTTTTACCCGACCGAAATGGGCCGCAAAATCCAACAACATAGGCATCCTCAAAATAATTCTCAAAGTTCATTTATCCTCCACTAAAAAATCCGCATAAAGCGGATTAAATTTTAGTTTAACTTTTTTTGTTAATTACACTTCACAAGCAGTAATAGCAATTTTTTCTGTAGGACGAATTATTTTTTCTACGCCAATTTCTTCATCCTTAAACATTCGATACAAACAGTCTTCAGCAATAGGCATTTCATTTGCTATTGCTTTTAACACCCCTTTTGCTGTTTCCCCCTCTAACTTATCAATACACAAAGTTATAAATTTTTCTTTGCTCATATTTTTCCCGCTCCCTTTTTGAGATTTATTAATGACCCAATATTTTCACGTTGGCATCTCTTGTAATCCAAACCAAACGCATATATTTTTTTAACTGTTTTTTACAAAGTTTATTCCACACTTTAAGGTGCGACAAGTTTATCGTCCACCCATCCATTAATTGTCTTACACATAATTCCGAATCAGAATAAATAAAAGGAATCTTATACTGCCCAGCTAAAATAGCGGCGCAATATATGGCAAAGTATTCCACAACATTATTAGTAATTTTTTCTTTTTCGGCAAACATTTTTAGGTTTTTATTCTTTAATTTTTCCAGCAAATAAATTCTTTTATAAATAGCTTTTCCATTTTCGACAATAGCAACAGAACATCCATTTCGATATTCACCAAATTTTAGAAAGCCATCACACTGTATAATTACATCAGAAACTTGTCCAAAAAATACATCTTTTTTTCTTTTAGGTAAAGTCAAATTAGCTAACTTCGAGTTCACTTACAGAATCTCCATCATTTTCTTCAATTTGCGAAAAATCCCACTTTTCAAAGTTCCAATTCAACTGCAATTTCAAATAACTATCTTCATCCCTAATCTTTGTAAATATTAATTCCATTCTTTTCAGATCCCTATATTCTGGGCGCTGTTTTAGGTAAAAAACAATATCGGCATCCTCTTCAATTGCCCGGGCATATTTTGTTTGATAATCAGCCGTCATTTGCGTAGTAACAATCAAAGGTATTCCCAACTTCTGTTTTAATCTTTGATATGCCCTTGAAGCAGCAGCCGTATTTTCATACTCACCCTTAAATCCCATATCGGTTAAATATAACCCGTCAACTAAAAGCAATCCAGGCTTTGGATCCACACTCATTATTTCAAATTCAATATCATCAACACTCTTGCCAGCACCATTAGTCATATAAAATTCAGGTAATATTTTATACATTTCAGATAACTTTTTTATTTTCTTTTCATCTTTTGAATCTAATAAACCTTTCCGATACTTTGAATAAGAAACCTCTGAAGTAATTGTATCTAACCGCATTCCCATTTTCTTTGCGGGAATTTCATTCGTCACTAAAAATACTGGGGCAGTCATTTGAACCCATATATTCTTTCCAATCATTAGCGATAAAAAACTTTTTCCGACCCCCCTGGAGCCCATAATAACCATATACTCATCACTCAATCCACCAATATGAGTATCAATGGCTTCAAATCCAGTTTGCCAACCTATTTTTCCATCATTTCTTTTTGCATTCAAATAACTCTTTATTCTTTCACCAAAATTACTTCTTACAGTAGTAGAATCTTCTACCGCTATTTTTCCTATCGCCGAATTTAATTTTTTTAATTCTTCAATAGCCCCATTAATATCTTTATTAAATAATTTATTCTGAATAGCGGTATTAGCTGTTGTAAGTTTGTCATATTTTTCCCTATTCAACAACTCATCCATATAAAATTCAATTGAATCATTCGGTTGAATTAGTTCCACTTCTGGGAACTTAGTTCTTACAGCTTTAACCGATGGAATCTTCCCATCTGATTGTCTATAATAATCTTTTATAAACTGATAAACTGTTTTTTCTATACCTATTAATTTATCATTTGAAATTTTTTTTACTGCAAGCCGAAATTTTTCTGCGGATTTTTCTTTTAAAATACTTGATATAAATAACGCATCAATGTTCATGCGACAACTCCATACAATTAAACTGCGTTTTTAATTTAGTCCAAATATTCCCCGATTGCCACAGTATTAATATAAGCCGACATCGGACAATAATTACTCCTTTCTTTTGTAGCAAAATGTAACTGCGGATGAACAACCAATAACCATTCTCTATAACTTTCTTCACTGTCAAATTTTTGCATTGAATTATTCAAAAATAATTTTTCTGATAAAGACTTAAACAGGATATTGCTTTTATAACCAACTCCAGCTATTACAACATTATCAAAATTTCTACTTTTCTTCTCTAAAAAATTCAATATCCCGTTTGTAACGGGATTATATTTAACAACAAACGAAAAACTACGCCAAGAAAAAATAGCCTTCCCAATTAAATCAACATCAATAACTAACGTATCAGTTCGTTGATAACTTTTTGGGTCTATGCTTCCTTTTTGCATTGCGCTTATCCCTCATTAAAATATACTATTGCTTCATTAGCATAATTTGTAAGCAAAAATGGTTCATCACGTTTTAATCCGAGAAATACAACTGCATCCTCAACAACTATCGTATTATTTGTTACCTTAAATTTATTTATCTTATTAGTTACAAAATTCAAATCTGTTCTTAATTTTTCGCCGATTTTATCGCGCATTCGTTTTTTCTTCATGCTATCATCAAACAACACTACTGTTTTGCTTTTATTCCCAGTAAGAAGTATTGAAACAATATCATCCAACTTTAGTTCTTTTCTGCCCATTATAACTCTCCGCTAATATTTTAAGTTTATCTTTTTCTATTTTTATTCGGCGCTTTTCTGACTTCATTAATTCTTTCGCTTTTATTCTTTCTGGTTTAGTAATAGACCACTTAGCAATTTTAATTGCCAACCACCCGGTAAACGAACCATTAATTTTAGATAGCATACCATCAGCCAGAGTTAATTGTTCCTCCAAATATTTAGTTCTATCCGCATTCAACGGAACCAACTGTTTTTTAACAATATCTTCCAACGCCGGATTTATAATTTCTTTCAATCTTTCCGTAATGGCATATGATGTTTCTAAAGAGACTTTCTTTATTAATTCGTTTTCTTCCATTTTATTCCACCTCTATAACTTTGTCAAAATAAATTTTCCATTCCTCTTTTAATTCCAAACCAAGAACTATAATGCC
>CAYGIG010000043.1:0-5255 GCA_964349875.1 uncultured Gammaproteobacteria bacterium
ATTATACTTACTTAAGTGACCTATTTTAAAAATATAAAAAGTAAACACCACGGCGTTTTAATCACTGGTCTGATTTTGGTGATTATTTCTATTTTTTTGATCCTTACTTACTTAAAAAGTAGCAGTGTTAGCGAAATCGAAATCGTAAAAACTCCAGACACCCAAATCTCAAAAGAACCCTTCCAAGACGCCAATTCAAAACCAATTTCCATTACATCAACTTTTCAGACAAAAAACTACAATGACTATGGACTTTCCTTTTCCATTCCGCCAACTTGGTTCGAAAGCGAAAACACTGTAACGCCAAATTTATTTTTAACTTTCAAAAAAAATGACGAAGCAGAGATAGGCGTATCTACCTCAAAAAAGTTCACCGGTCACGGAGTATCGGGCGAGCTGGTATCAAAGGAAAAGATTGCTGTATCCGGATTACAAGGAGAAATTCAGATATGGGAAGATTCCAACAAGCTTAGGACAATTACTGTTAATAATCTCGAAAAAAATGGATTATTTTATACATTTGAAATATTTATCTATCAAAACCACGAGGTGTGTGAAACAGAATTTCGGGAATTTCTTAAATCAGTAAATTTTCGTTAAATTTATTAGACAAAAAATCTTTTAACGTCGAAATATTTTGATTCCCATAATAGCTAGTAAAAACCAAAGAATTATTGAAATAATCCAAAAGAAGATCAAAATAATAAAATTGTAATTTGTAAAAGACAAAATAGCCGGCGTTAGTATTCCCATTACCAGCAAATATAGAATAAAAGAGTATATTTGGTCGTACTGTTTGATATAAAACCAAGCTTTCTCGTAAAATAAGGTCGTAAAAGCTTTAAACATAACCTAATTCTATGACATTTAATCAAAACTACCAAAACTTTCTCCAAGTTTTTAATCCGCATCTGGAGAGTTATCTCAATTCCATTCCTAGTCAAGTAAAAGATATGGACAAAAGTGTTTTATCTCTGATCGAAACAGCAAGCCTGGCGACTAAAAGTAGCGGTAAACGACTTCGGCCATATCTAGTTTCTCTCGGATATCAGATTGCGGGCAAGCAGTCGTATGATCAGAAAACTGTCTTCGACGCAGCTCTAGTTGCTGAAATTTTTCACTCATTTGCCGTAATTCACGACGATATTATTGATAAGTCCGACTCAAGAAGAAATCAGAAGACATCTCATGTTGTCTTTGAAGATATTCATATGCAAAAACAGTTAAAAAACGATGCCTCACATTTTGGTGTGTCTATGGCCATCCTGGCTGGAGACTTAGAGGTTGCTCTATCATCCTTCTTGATCTCTAACCTTAATATTAACCTTGACATAAAGCAAAAACTTCTCAGTAGCTACAGCGAAATGTTTTTTAATCTCGTACTTGGCCAGTATCAGGACGTTTATCAATCGTTTGATCCGAAACGCCCGAGCGAGAAAATGATAATGTCCACACTGCGCTGGAAGTCCGGAGAATACACAATTGAATTTCCTCTAAAATTTGGCGGCCTACTTGGAGGAGCCGATGAAAAGCTGTTAGACTTTTTTAAAGTTTTCGCGGTACCGGTCGGAATTGCCTTTCAACTAAAGGACGACTTATTGGGTGTTTTCAGTAGTAGTGCCGACATCGGCAAATCAAATCTCTCCGACATACGGGAAGGCAAGAATACGTTATTGATTAAGTATGCTTTAGACCAGGCAAACAGCGATCAAAAGTCACAACTAGACCGTATTTTAGGTAATGAAAACTCAGACGAGAACGATCTTAATACAGTCCAAAAAATTCTTGTCGATACAGGCTCTAAAGCCTGTATCGAAAATAAAATCTTACAGCTTAGCAAAGAGGCAAAAAGCTGTGTTTCTACTTCAGGCATCGAAGAAAAATATAAAAATATAATAGAAGAGTTTGCTGATTTTGTTATTAATAGGGACAAATAATTTATATATCGATATAATTACTTTCAGGTAAAAATAATGAAGATAACTGAAAACAAAAAGCGTCGCTTTCAAAAAACTGATATTTATTGCGCAGTTTTACTGCTGGCAAGTGGTGTGATGAACGCCTTTCCGGGCCTACTTACTCCGATTGCTCAAAGTGTTGCAATTGGCGCTCTGAATCTGCAGGTTATATTAGGAGTTGTTTCTGTTGTGCTGGCTCTATATCTTTTATTGGAAAAAAAGCGGTAATTTTGTAAAAACACCATGAAAAAGATAAGCGAGAATGACGTTAAGGCCGTTTTAGCCGAAGTAATAGATCCTGAACTTGGGGTAAACATGGTCGATCTTGGATTATTGTATGAAATAAATATCAGCAATGAGAATCATGTCGATATTGTCATGACTTTGACTACTCCGGGATGTCCACTTGGTAGTTTTTTTCGTAAAGACATTCATGACAGACTTGCAGTACTAGATGGAGTTACAAGCAGCGATGTTCGAATTATTTTTGATCCTCCATGGGATTTTAGTCGAGTGACAGAAGAGGCCAAAGCTCAGCTTGGTTTCGTTTCTTAGTCAAGCAAAGTATTCCAATAAATCGAAGACACGCGGCGGTAATCAGACTCGTTTTCTCGTGCATAGGTCCACCTGTGATATTGCGGCGATTTTTCTTTTGGACTATTACTTATTGCTTTTTGGTCCCCAATATAAAAACCTATATGTCCATGCTTACTGCCGTCAGGGTATTCTATTGATTCCCAAACGAGAATTGAACCTATTTTTGGTTCGTTGATTTTTTTCCAGCCAAAAGCCTCAATATCCCTTACGGTACCCTCTACTGTTGCGTGTCTTTCTTTGATTAGTCCGTTCAAGTACAAAATTCCAGATACAAACTGTGCACAACTAAGTTCGCCATTTTCAAGAATGTCCTTTTTGTCACCATCAACTTCGGCCCATAAATTTCTGAACAAGTTAGTTCCGACGGCATTTTCAATCATCTGTAAAAAATTCCTTTTTCGGTCTAGTGTAATAATCATTGCTATTTAGTAAGTTTTATTTTATCTCGAATAACTGTTTCTTTGGTAACTGTTTTAAGGTTTGATGTGTAAACGTTCATATAACTTTGAAGCGGATCTTTTATATTTACAATATCCACACTCAGAACATATTTACCAGGATCCACCAAAAAACTATACTGCCCTTTAGTATCAGTATAAGCCAAGTCGATGACACTATGATTCATATCAGAAAGTCTTACAATCGCTTTTGCCACAGGTCTATTGTTATGGTCTGTTATCTTTCCCCATCTGTTTCTGAAACGACCGGCTTCAATAAACGAGGCAATAATAAAATATCCCACAAGGGTGGCAAGTTTGAATACACTCGGACCAAGCAGTAGTGAGGCCAACGCCCAGACAAGACCGAGCCAAAAAACCGACCTAGACACCTTGCTTACTACTAGTGTGATTTTTTGTTTCAGATATACAATACGTAAATCTTTCGGTTCTGTAATATTTCCAATAGGATCAATTGGTATGTTTAAATTGATTGCCAGCTGGGAAATACTTATTTCGCCTCCGAGATAAATATCCTGATATATATCATCCTCAATGCCTTTTATCTTCTTTGATGGGAAATCAAAATTATTAATTCTGACGCTGAGTGTGTATTTCCCTGGCTTAACTGTAAAGTCGAACCTCCCGAATTTGTCCGTTATGTCACTTCTGACATTTCCAGTATTGTCCGAAAGTATAACCATTGCCTGCCCTATTGGTAGTTTGGTTTTTGAATCATAAACAACACCCCATTTGTTTTTTCTGCGCTTAATGTATCCCAGTAGTATAGTTGGGAAATTTAACACCATCGTCGGTGCCTGGGCAGCTGCAGCCGCACCGCTGATTGCCACCGCCACCGCTGACGCCTCGGGAGTTTTATTTATGATTGCAGCTGAATTTATTACCGTTTGGGTTGCCATCTCGCCGCCAGGCAAGGGAAGTAAGATTTGAGCGGCATTGACGACTGTTTGGCTTATTGGAGTCGTTCCGACTTCTTCGCAGACTACTTCGATACTGGCGTCAGCTGAAAAATCGGACATATTTCCTACATCATCCACACTTTTGACAGCGTAATAATAGACATTGCCTGTTGCAACACTGTAATCACTATATTCGACGGTAGTGATTTCACTAATGGTAGTTATCGGTGTTTCTCTATAACTTTCACCGTCCGCTCGACGGTACAAATAATAACCAACAAAGTCGTTATCTTTATTAGATATTTGGCTCCAGCTAACTTTGGTGTAACAGTCTTGATTTTGAGCCAAAATTTCCGATTTTGGCAAAACAAGCCACACAAACAATGAAAGCACAAGCAGAAAGAGCATTTTTACTGGACGGAGAACCATACATACATCATAACTCGTATGTATTTTTAAGCACAATTCAATTTAACTGCTATAAGCTAAATTGCTCACAAGTATTCCCAATGCCCAGCATAGATTCATATTTATCACCCATAGTTTTAGTCTGATCTATTTATAGGTTATGAGTTTTCACGCGATTTAATTTTCGGGTTAAATTCGTGTACAATTGTTTTGTGCTTAAATGCATTTTTAACCCTTGACACTTAATATATCTTGTACTTACACTGGATTTATACACAAGATATTGTATGTCTTGTTAAAAGTTTTAGCGAGGTGTTTAAAGCAACTTAAAAAACAAAATAAGCTTTTTTAATCACCTTTTTTCACGCTTGTTACCCTATGAGATGTCCATATTGTTATTCCGGTACTAACAAAGTTATCGACAAAAGAGAATCTGATGATAAAAGGACTACTCGTCGGCGCCGTGAGTGCCTAAAGTGCTCCAAAAGATTCACTACATTTGAACGTGTCGAAACCATTGATTTGTTGGTTGTCAAAAAAGACGGTCGTCGCGAACATTTTGACCGCAACAAGCTTCGTTCGGGTATTGTGAAAAGTTGTGAAAAGCGTTCAGTATCGGCCGAAGTTATTGAGTCGACCGTGGACAAGATCGAGTCAGAACTTCGTAAACTTTCTGGGAAAGAAATTCACTCCAAGAAGCTTGGAGATCTGGTTATGAAGTATCTCAAAAAAGTTGACGAAGTGGCCTATATTCGCTTCGCCTCTGTTTACAGGCAGTTTGCTGATCTTAATGATTTTGAAAAAGAATTAGCCTCTTTAACCAACAGCCTGAGGTCTCGTAAGGCCCCGACCACTCGCAACTAAAAGCTTGATTTTGTTTTATATCCAAAACCATTTTTGGTTTGGAATTAGATAAAAAATTGTTTAAAAATATT
>CAYGIG010000044.1:0-4540 GCA_964349875.1 uncultured Gammaproteobacteria bacterium
ATAAAGACCAGTTCCGTAATAAAATTGTTTTTTGTAATTGTGATGATCCTTATATTAGTAATTTTTTCCATTATTTTGCTTACAACTTTGAGACGCTAAGGTTAAAGAAACTGATTACGACTTGTTATAAAAATCAAAAAGTTGATTTGTTTAGTTTCCAAAATGCGGACGAAATGGAAAAAGCTGTTTACATTGAGTACACTGGTGATAAAGATGGTGACCGTGTGCCGAGTGTAGAGGAGATTGGTGTAATAAAACTCAAAGGTGATGGTGATTTTCGGAGCAAAGAGTGTATAGGGTTGCTTAAAGAGGCTGACATAGTTGTCACCAATCCTCCATTTAGCTTGTTCCGCGAGTACGTCGCACAGCTTATGGATTACGATAAAAAGTTTTTGATTCTAGGTAGTCAGAACGCAATAACATATAAGGAAACTTTCAAATTTATCAAGGAAAATAAAATGTGGCTCGGTTACGACAATGGTGGCACGAAGTGGTTTCAGGTTCCAGATGACTATGATATTCCAACCGATTCAAGAAAGAAAATCGAGAACGGTATTAAGTATTTCAGTATGGGAAGCGTTGTGTGGTTCACAAACCTTGACACCACAAAACGCCATGAAGAACTAGATTTATGGAAAAAATACATTCCCGAGGAATATCCTAAATATGAAAATTATGATGCTATTAATATTAACAAAATCTCTGAAATACCAAAGGATTATAGTGGTGCTATGGGTGTTCCAATTACCTTCCTTGATAAATATAATCCGGAACAATTCGAGATAATTGGCTTAGGTATATCAAATTCAGGAATAGGAGTTGGGGTTAAGCCGTATAAAGAAGAACATAAAAAATACAGACAAGAAATCCAAAAAAGAGGCGCAGTTGATGGTGACTTATATATGATTACAAATGGAATTGTTGATGTTCCATACGCTCGTATATTAATTAAAAACATAAAATATGAAAATTGAACTACATCAAATTAAAGTGCGTGAAGTGGTAGACAGATATAAAGACAGCGCCGAGGAAGGTGTAGTGGGTTTCGGAGGCAAACTCAACATTCGCCCAAGATACCAGCGCGAATTTGTATATAACGGTCATCAACGCGATGCTGTACTCGACACGGTGCGTAAAAACTTCCCACTAAATGTGATGTATTGGGTAAACAATGAAGAGGGTGGTTATGAGATGCTTGATGGCCAGCAACGCACGATTTCTATAGCTCAATACGTGGCAGGTGACTATTCTATTAATGGGACTTATTTCCATAGTTTAACTGATGATCAACAGGCGCAAATTTTGGACTATGAACTAATGATTTATTTTTGCGAAGGGTCTGATAGCGAAAAACTAGAGTGGTTCAAAACGATCAATATTGCGGGCGAAAAGTTGTACGACCAAGAGCTGCGGAATGCAATTTTTACCGGTCCGTGGCTAACTGATGTTAAGAGACATTTTAGTAAAAATGGCTGTGCAGCCTATAATTTATCAAAAGATTATATGAATGGATCGCCAATACGGCAGGATTATTTAGAAACAGCAATCAAATGGATTAATCATGGTGATATAGAGGAATATATGAGCCGACACCAATATGACGAAAATGCATCAGAAATTTGGGAGTACTTCCAGAAAGTTATCGAATGGGTGCGGGTGACCTTCCCAAAGTATCGGCGTGAAATGAGTGGATTGGAATGGGGGGAGATGTATAACAAACACAAGAACGAGAATCTTGACTCCAACAAGTTGGAATCAGAAATCGTGCGTCTGATGATAGACGAAGATGTGACCAAAAAATCGGGCATTTATGAATATTTACTGACTGGCGATGAAAAATATCTGTCCATTCGAGCATTCAGCGAAAACATGAAACGGGAAGCATATGAAAGACAGAAAAGCGTTTGTGCAAAATGCAAAAAAACTTTTGAAATTGAAGAAATGGAAGCTGATCATATAACGCCTTGGCATGAAGGCGGAAAAACGATTTCCGGAAATTGCCAGATGTTGTGCAAAGACGATAATCGAAGAAAATCAGGAAAATAATTGTCGCACTTGTTGAAACAGATAAATTAATGAAAAAAATAGATCAATCCGTATTTTAACTCCCTAACAACTATATAGACACTATACAAGTCCTAACTAGTACTATATAATATAGTCATAAGAATATATAGTACTATATGAATTTCGATCCTAATAAACCATTTAATGATTTGCCAAATCTTCCACCAAAAGGTTTTGATTTGGATAATAAAGAAATATTAAAAATTTCGTTAGAAGCTTCTGAAGCAATTGGGGCGCTAAGGGCGATGGCCAGATCTGATATTCATAACATACTTCACGCTTTACACATGATGACTCCACTTTTCGTTCCTGAGGCCGTGGCTAGTTCTAGCGTTGAAAATATTATTACGACCAATGAGCAAGTCTATCGCGCACTTATAGAGAAAAAAAATGAGCTCTCCCCGAACGAAAAAGAGGCAATAAATTATGTAAAAGCGCTAAGCAAGGGAATGGAAATAATGAATCTAAAAGGCTCATTAGCTACTAATGGTTATCTAGAAATACAAAAAATACTTGAACCATCGAAATCTGGACTTAGGAAACTACCTGGAACAGTATTAAGTAATCCTATTTCAAAAAAAGTTTTTTACACCCCACCTGTAGGTGAAAAATTAATTAGAGATCTTCTTTCAAATTTTGATAACTATTTTAATGAGGTTGCTCCTCAACACGAAGTCTATGCCAGAATGGCGATACTCCACTATCAATTTGAAGCAATTCATCCGTTCTACGATGGAAACGGGAGAACAGGGCGCATGCTAATGCCCCTATATCTAATGAGACAACAAAAACTTGATCTCCCAATATTGTTTATTAGCAGGTATATTCTACAAAATAGGGATGAATATTATCAAAAACTCAGAGCTGTAACGTATGAACAGAAATGGAAAGAATGGATAATTTTTATTATTAAAGCCACTGTCGAGCAGGCAAAATATACAGAAAGTATATTAGAAAAAATTCAAAGAACCGTGGAGTATGTCAAAAACAACTTAGACAGTAGATTTCCTCACATTCCAAGTAAAGAAATTGTAGACTTTATATTCTCTGAAGCTTATTTTGATACCGCGGGATTTCAAAAAAATTTAAAGGTAAGTTACATCACTGCAAGGAAATATTTACACGCCCTCGAATCTAGTGGGTTGGTAGTAAAAAAGAAACAAGATGGAAGAAATAGGTTTATATTTGCTAATCCAAGCTATATTAAAATCTTAAAAGAGACCTAAATTATGAGGAAATTACAAACAATGTTAAAAAGCCATAAATACGAAATTATTGCCTTTTTGGTTAACGTTGTTGTAGCGTATATCACCTTTCAATTCTTTAGGAACAACCTTACTGTTTTTGTGTTGAGTATTATTGTTTTTACCACATCATTACTTATTGTTATTTATCAAAAAACAAAAGATAAAGACTTCTATTTAATCTCTTTAGATAAGCCAGGTGATGATACTGATTGGGTTGGCAGAGGAACTTTTAAGTACGTGCGAAATGAACACGCTTATGAAATCACAAATTCAAGCGTTGGGTTTATTTATCCAAAAACTTCACTTTGGGATGATTATTATTTTGAGGGCGATTTCAAAATACTAAAAGTCTCATTGGGGTTAATTTTTAGAGCACAAAATCTTTCAAACTGTGTAATGATTCAGATTTTTAGCGATAGGATTAAATCACATTTGAGAATGAATGGAGAATGGATAGTTTATTCTGATGAAAAAACCGGAATAAACTTAAGTAATGACAGCTGGTATAAAGTTCAGGCGTATTGTGAGAAAAGAAAAATACGAATAAAAATATCTTACAAAGATAAGGATTTGATTGATAGACATATCGAAATTCCAAATAGTATTGCAGTTGTTGTTCGTCAGGAAGCAAGTAAATCTAACTCTTCTCAAGATGAAATTAAGCAAGTATTGAATGTAGATTTCGATTTCGGATCTTTTGGTTTACGAAACTTTGGGAATGAAAGTGCATTGGTAAAAAATGTTTACGTAGAAAAATTATGAAACTAAATAAACAAAAATTGTGGACTAAATTATTTTCGAGTAGATTAGTTAAATTCACGTTTATCATCTTAATCTGGGTTACAAATCTTGAGATATTCAATCTAATTGGTTTCTTAAATAAAATCGATGGTAATTTGTTAATCGTAGTTAATTTGGCAGTTTTTTTCTTTGCTCTAACCGCAAGTCCTACGACTTGGGTTGTAAAAGGACCATTTGGGTTTGAGGCTGGAAGCAACGATCCAAAACACACGCACATTACTTTTAACGAAGATTCTCATGAAGGGCAAGTTGATGTTAGAGAGTATGGAGATAAAGATAATTCTGATCGTCTAATTAAAGTTTCAAACGAGCTTGAAAAGAAAATATGATGGTCAATAAATAATGATATGAGATACTCAATAAATCAAAAATATTAAGAAACTTTCTTAGCTGACTTTTTCTTTTTTGCTGCAGGCTTAGCCTTA
>CAYGIG010000045.1:0-4436 GCA_964349875.1 uncultured Gammaproteobacteria bacterium
AAGCAGCCGTCAGAGTCGCAATTTTAAACAATATACCTTACTGTGTTGTAGGGTTTGGTTCTAATACTTTTCTTTCATCAGTGGATAAGTTTTTTATTATAAAAAACACTTCCCATTCCATATCAGTAAATGGGTTTCGTACTTCAATAACATCCAGACAATCGCGACCTGAAGTTTTAATTAAAGTTGATTCCGGATCCCCTCTTTCAATGTTGGCAAGATACTGTATTCATGAGGGTATTAGCGGGCTGGAGTTCCTGCTTGGAATTCCGGGGACTGTCGGGCCTGGTTTAAGAAACAATGTCGGGGTTCCGCCGACAATAAAAAATCTTCTAGGTTACCATCTGCAAATGGCTGAGATAATTGACCACAAGACTGGTCAAAAGAAACTGGTCAGTCAGGCATTTTTTGAGTTTGAATATGGTAAATCATTCCTTCAAACGTCAAACGACATCCTCCTTACTGCAGTATTTAAGCTGGAAAAAACTCCCAGCAAAGATCCTTGGGAGAAAGCTTCTGATTTTGAAATAAAAGGGGTCGAGATAGCCACTGGACCGGTATTTAAAAATATTGAATATATTGATGCCGTTAGATTGGCAACTAAGCATTTGACACTTTCCCCGTCTAGCTTGATACAAGAGATAGCTGTCGAAGGTCTGGAAATAGGCGGAGTTAGGGTTTCAAATACCAACCATAATTCGTTTATACTAAATTCAGACTTTGAAGTCGAAGATGTTGCTAGAATGATAAGACTTATAAAAAGAGAAATTAGATCAAAATTCAAAATCAATCTGGTCACCCAGCTTGATATGATGAAATTATCATCCAAATAAATGTCACGAACCCAGTATTACACTGTATTAAAAGACGTCAAGCTTATTAAAAAACCATTTCATGTGGCACGGGCTGTCGCGGCCAAATATTTTCTTGCGATCAAACCAAAAACGGTTATCGGTGTTACTGGCAGTGTTGGCAAAACAACCACCACAAAGGCTGTCGCAGCGGCTCTGGGTACTTCGGCTATTTCTACTTTGGAAAATCTTGACTCAGTATTTAATATTCCTATTACAGTCCTCAAATCCTCAAAACTAAAATTTCTTGTTTTAGAAATGGGGGTCCAGTATCCGGGAGATATGGTTTTTAACACTTCCATTGCTCCGGTCGATATTGCTGTTTTTACAAGAATATCCCCTGCGCACATTCAATATTTAGACAGCGTTGATGGAATTTTTGCCGAAAAATCAAAGATTATTTCAGCACGCACCAAACTAGTTATTTATAACGCTGACGATAAAATATTAAATGAAAGATTTAAAAATCTAAACATACCTAAATTAAGTTATGGCGCGTCAGCAGATTCTGATTTTAGAATTGAAATCGGCAAAGAGACTTTAAAACAAACCGAACTTTCAATTGTTTACAAAGGGGAAAGTTATAAAATAAATACAAATTTAATCGGCAGACATCAGTCATATTCCATAGCCGCTGCTTTTGCAGTCGCTCACCATCTTGGCTTTGACATCAAAACGATAATCGATAATCTAAAAAACCTGCGTCCAGCAGATAATCGTTTTAATATTACAAAAGCAGGGAAAGCTGATGTGATTAAGGATATATATAATTCCTCACCCCAGGCTCTTGCCGACGCAATTGATTTTGTCGGTCGGCAAAAATATACAAACAAAATCATTTACTTAGGCGACATGCTTGAGCTGGGGTTAATTTCCGAAAAAGAACATTTAACAATTGCCGCTCAGCTGCTTAAATCCGACTTTAATCAAATATACACATTTGGCCCAGAGTCGCAAAAGATTCATAACTATTTAAAAAAACACAATTCAAAAGCCAAAATTGAACATCTTTTTAAGCCCAAAAAAATTGACAAAATATCATATCCAAGCTCCACGATTATCTTAGTCAAGGGTTCCCATGGAATGCATATGGAAAATTTTTTTACGGGTAAAAGGGTATAATTTATACAAATGACTGGATTACTTGTACTTATTTTACTCTCGTTCTTTACTGTTGCTGTTCTTTCTGTGCCGTTTATTAATCTTTTGTACAAGATTAAATTTCAGCGCCAAGAACAACAGACTCGCGACATGTTTAACAAAAGAACGCCGATTTTTGATAAGTTCCACGCACACAAAGCAGGAACACCATTGGGTGGTGGTGTGTTGGTCGTTTTTAGTGTTGTTGTTCTTTTTTTAGCCGTTGGTCTATTTAGGGGAATTTTTAACATCGAATCGACCTCGGTTTATCCGTACGAAAAAGAGGTATTTATTATTCTTTTCAGTGTGGTTTCATTTGCCGTCTTAGGTCTGGTAGATGATGTCCGTAAAACATTTCAGCTTAAAAAAACCAGTTTTTTTGGTCTAAGATTTAGACAGAAGTTTTTAATTCAGGTTGCTCTCGCGGCTTTTATCTCCAGCTATCTATATTTCGTCCTCAAAATCGATATCGTCAATCTAAGATTCATCGACGTGTTTCATATCGGACCGCTGTTTATTCCATTTGCCATGCTTGTAATCATCAGTTTTGTCAACGCTGTAAACATAACTGATGGTCTAGATGGTCTGGCAGGGGGGTTATTACTAATCGCCTTAATTGCATTTCTAATTATTTCTTCGTCAATTTTAGATACAACTCTTTCAACATTTCTAGGGCTTTGGATTGGCGCACTGATCGCCTTTCTCTATTTCAATATTTACCCAGCCAGAATAATTATGGGAGATGCGGGCGCTTTGGGGTTTGGGGCAGGTTTAGCAATAGCGGGTTTACTGCTCGGGAAAACTCCAGCCTTGGCAATAATTAGCGGAATGTTTGTGATAGAAGTTGCCTCTTCCTTGATCCAATTGCTGTCAAAAAGATTTCTTCACCGTAAAGTTTTTGAAGCTGCACCGCTTCATTTATATTTACAAAACAAAGGCTGGCCAGAACCAAAAATCGTAATGAGGTTTTGGCTGGCTGGAATACTTTTGGCTGTTATGGGTTTACTTATAGCACTGGTGCGATAAAGTAAGGTTTGCATAAAAATATTCAAATATGCAGTTTTCTGATTTTGCTAATAAAAAAGTCGTAATTATGGGACTGGGTCTAAACGGTGGCGGTTTAGAATCTGCAAGATTTTTTTATAATGCGGGATGCGATGTGGTCGTGACCGATTTGCAATCAGCCGAAATCCTTCGTACTACCATCGACAGACTATCTGACTGTCCAAATATCACTTATCACCTAGGCGGCCACAATAATGAAGATTTTATTAATGCTGATTACATCATCAAAAACCCGGGAGTTCCACCCTCCTCACCATTTTTAAAAGTCGCTTACGACAACGGAGTAATAGTTACCTCGGACCTAGAGGTTTTTCTCAACCTTGCCAAACCCAAAAGTCTCATCGGCATAACAGGCACTAAGGGTAAAAGTACCACCTCAACTTTTATCAGTCAGATCCTGACCGCAAATGGCATTGATAATATTCTAGCTGGGAATATTGGCAAGTCTCCGTTAAATTCTTTAGGTCAGGAGAAAGAAAAAATCGCGGTCATAGAGCTATCGTCATTTCAAATCGACGACCTAGGTGTTGAAAATGGGTATTTTGACTTAGTTGTATTCACAAACATATTTCCTGATCATTTAAACAGGTATGGAACCTTTGAGAAATATCAGGAAGCCAAAATGAGATTAATAAAATATCTAAAAAGTGACGGTAAGGTTATTTGCCCTCTTAACAATTTTTCAACCCCAAAATTAATAGACTCGCAAAAATCAATATCGTTTGACCAAAAGTATAAATTTTCTCTAGAAAATGACACACCTGAAAACCAGATGAATTTTAACGCGGCAGTACTGGCTGTTTCGGAACTCACCTCCAAATCGCCGGAAGTTATTATTGCAAATATTGACACGCTTAATCCGCCAAGATTCCGGAATCAAACAACCAGGAAGATAGGAGAAATTAGTTTTATTAACGATTCTACTGCCACCAATCCGACTGTCGCGATTACCACCTTAAAGAATTATGCCTCAGATAAAACCCTTGTTATTTTGGGCGGATCAGACAAGGACCTTCCAGTTAAAGATTTAGCTGACTTTATTAATTTGCATCAATATCATGTTGCAATTATTAAAAGTCCAGTCGGTGAAAAATTACTAACATTAATTCAGGCCGAGCTTGTAGTTGTTACCAGTGAAAATTTTAAGGAAATTATTCTCAAGTCGTACGATTATTTAAAAATTAATAAAGGGAATTTCCTCATATTGTCTCCGGCAGCAGCGTCCTTTGGACTATTCTTAAATGAATTTGACCGCGGAGAACAATTCGATAATATTGTATTCCAGATATCATGAAAATTCCTATATTTCAAAATCGAACAGCATTATCGTTGCTGATTTCTAGCTATATATTAATTTTAATCGGCCTCATTCTTATATAT
>CAYGIG010000046.1:0-4384 GCA_964349875.1 uncultured Gammaproteobacteria bacterium
TCACTGGCCATCAATCTTCGAGGTCATCCTCAAGCTGGCAGCCGCCGCAATAGCTGGCTACATCAGCCGCGAAATCCTTATGATCGAAATGCTGGCGATCATGCTCAGCATCTTCCTAGTCCCTCTAACAGGGCTGATTCTCTTCGCTTCGATCTTCAACGCCTTCGAGCTTGACTCCATCAGATTAGGCAGATTCTTCACTCTCGGTGACATAGTCGGAGCCACAGCAATCATTATCCTCGGACTGATGATCGCCAGTATGGATGAGAGTATGTATATGGTTAAAGCTGGGCTCGTCCTTGCCGCCATCTACCTACTTGTCAAACTGGCAATGCACTACGACTCTAAACCGGCATAACTTACCACCATTCTTACGCCCCGCCCTCCCCTAAAAAGGAGGGCTTTTTCTTGAACTTGCGAGAGTTAGGAATGTTCCTTTTTGCGTGTTTCACATAAAAGCAAGCCGCAGCTTTTGTTTTATAAAAAAGTGAGCGATTCATCTTTTTCGAACAACATAAGCAAAACCCTCTTCTTGCCTAATTTAGGCCTGTAGTATTTGACATTTAGCCTAAATTAGGGTATAATTACGCTCAGAACATTAACAAAAGAAACACAACAAAAGGAAGGTCCCCAGTCTTGTTCGATAGGTTCATGGGAATTCTGCCCGCGCTGATCATCTCGATCATCGTTTTACGCCTCACAGTTTTGTACATCAAATGGTACGGCCGAAAAATCAGCACCCACGATCTCAACAGCATCAGCTGGCTCAAGCAGAACAGGCGCAAAATCGTTCTGTTTATAGCCTTGCCCGCCCTGCTAATCCAGGCACCAATGATGGAAGAAATGGTATTCCGCGCACCACTAATCGTCCTCTTTGAAGAAGAGGGCACGATTGCGTGGATCGCGATTACCGTCTCAGCAATCGTCTTCGCCGGACTGCACTCTACAACCTTTGTCTTCACCCAGAAAGTAGTGGCAACCACAGCTGACCAGCTAGGAAGCGACGACCTGGCATATGAAGTTGCAAAACTCAGAGCAAAGACCTCCTCAAAAAGGCTGTATGCCTTACTCGTCTGGCGATTCGCCTTGATGACAACCTTTGGAGTAATCCTTGGTATCGTCGCCGTCTCCCAGCATTCGCTGTGGATGGCCATTATTCTCCACTCGGCTTGGAACCTGTTCTCCCTCATCCTTCCGCTGCTTATAATCACTGTCAAAACACTGGTTGTTCTGACAGTGAAACTAGCACAACATACGTCCAATCCGATCTCAAGAAGGTTCAAGAGCAAATTCGTCGTGCACGCCCGCACCGACGATCTGTGCACTTGAATCGATCTCAAATCATCAAGCCCCGCAACTTCTTAGTTGTGGGGCTTTTTTCTTTGCTAAAAATTATTTTATGCATTACAGGCGCCAACTCTTTCTGACAAAAATAAACTACCCCAACTCCCCTGTCTCAAACTCTTTTATTTTGCCAAGATTTTTCAATTCCTCATGCTGCTCTGTCGAAGTAATAATGCTCTGCTGATTTTTAATTAGACCCAAAACCTTTTCTCTATTTACATAATCAAGCTCAGAAAAAATATCATCTAACAGTAATACTGGTTTAGAGTTAAAAACTTTAGACAAAAAATCAATTTCAGCGCTTTTTAAAGCTAACACCGCCATTCTCTGCTCTCCCCTTGACCCATAAACTCCCAAATTTCTTTCACTGTCAAAAAACCGAAAATCATCTCTGTGTGGCCCCGACAGAGTCTGGCCGGCCGAAATTTCTCGCTCAATATTTTCCGCCATTTTTACGCCCGTTAACACTGACCTCCGATAATCCCAATTTACCTTCTTACTTGGATTTTCGTAATTATTTATAAACATAAAAAAAGCTTCTCTTTCCTGTCCTAACTGAGCACCCAGCTCCAATAATCTCTCATTCCAATAAGTAAGCTCATTCCTTTTAGCTGCTCCCTCGCGGACAAATCCTAATAACCTGTTTCTTGCTCTGACAACTTTTTGGTAATCAAGTAAATTCTTTTGATATTCACGGCTTGCAATCGATAATGTTAAGTCCAAAAACCGTCGTCTCTGACCGGGCGAGCCAGTTACTAAATCCAAATCCTCCGGTCCAAAATACACTACCGCCAAATTACCGACGAACCCATTACGGGTTTTCCCTACGCCGTTGACACTGAATTTTTTAGTTGCCCTACCGTATTCACTGACTCCAACCGAATATCCCAACCTAATAATCTCTCCATCTCTTTCAATTCTAGCCTCAACTACTCCAGCCTCTTTTCCCTCTCTTATGACCTCAGACTCATGCTCCCCGCGCAAACTTTTTCCCAGCGAAACAGCTGCTATAGACTCTAGGATGTTTGTCTTACCAGAAGCATTTAAACCCCAAATAATATTTATCTCCGGATCAAACTCCAAATCCAGCTTTTTCCAACTTCGGAAGTTAACTAATTTCAAACGTCGTATCAACATACATCTACTTCTTTTTTTGGCATCTTGGACAAAAATGCGTTCCTCGTCCGCCGACAACTATTCGTTCAATCTTCGTTTTGCAAGCTTTACACTCCATACCTGTCCGGTGATACACATTGGCATATGTCAAAAATACGCCCTTTTCACCCCCCAGATCGACGTAACTGCTATCAGATGCCCCCTTGTGTTTTATACCGGTTTTAAGTGATTGCACTATTCCAGAATATATTGCCTCAAAATCATCATCGGTAAGATTAATTATTCTCTCTTCAGGATGGATGTGCGCTAGAAATAAACTTTCGTCAGCATAAATGTTTCCGATTCCCGACAACATTTTTTGATCCATCAGAACAGGCTTGATCTTAAGATTTTTTTTCTTAACTAGAATTTCTTTCAGCTTTGTTTTGTCGAGTTCTTTTGTCAGAGGCTCCGGCCCAAGTCCATTGAAAAAACTTAAATTATCAATTTCAGTTCTCGGCGTGACCAACAACCACCCAAACTTACGAATATCATTAAAGTACAAAACCCCTTTACTAAACTTCAAGATTGCATGTGTAGACTTATTCGGAACAGGTAAATTTAAAGGCGGTATTGGATGGCCTCCTTTAATTCTGCCTCCTTTTTCATCTTCAAAAATCAGCTGACCCGTCATTTTCAGATGTATTAAAAGTGAATAATCATTATCAAAATCAATAATCAAAACTTTTGCTCTGCGTCTGACATTTCTTATCTTCGCACCAATAATATTCTTCGTATCTCCGATAAATTTCTTAGGATTATCTGTCTCAACCGATAAGAGTTTCAAGGCTATTACCGACCTTTCCAGACCTCGCTTAATTGTTTCTACTTCGGGTAATTCAGGCATTCTTTTTTGATAATTTTGTTCATATTCACCACAAACTTCTTCTTAGAAAATTTATCTGCAACCATTTTTATTTTTGCCTCATCAAATTTCATTCCTTCAAACTTTTTAATTGCCTCCGTCAGATCTTTGACCTGAGGGTTTTCAAAAAACACACCCGTTACACCATCCACTACCGACTCCTTCACCCCACCTTGTCTTAAAGCAATGACTGGCTTGCCTGCAGCCATCGCCTCAACGGCTGTCATCCCAAAATCTTCGTTCTCGGCGGTAAAAATAAACGCCTTGGCTTTTGAATAAATATCCCAAAGCTCCGTATCGGGCACAAAGCCCAAAAATTTAGTTTTTTTGCCTGCATTTTTTTCTAGTTGCTCCCTCTCAATTCCTGTACCAACAATCACCAAATTAATATTTAGTTTTTTTGCCGTCTCAACTGCTAATTCCACTCTTTTTGCTCTAGCTAATCTAGAAACCACTAAATAATATTCACCCTTCTGGGACTTTTTTGCCTTGCTAGTGTCAATTGGTGGATAAACCACTATTGATTCACGTCGGTAAAATTTTTTGATTCTAGCTTGAACTTCCTTCGAATTAGCAATCAACACCGTTGGTTTCTGTGAAACTTTAAAATCTACTTGTCTTAGCCAAAAGTTCATAAATTCGCCGACAACTCTGCCTAAAACACTCTTTTTCCAATTTCTTGCGGTTGCGTATCCGTACAAATATCTAGGCGGAGTATGGCAATAACAGATGTGTACACCGCTAAAATTAACCGCTTTTGCAAAATACGCATTCGTCGAACTAATAACCAAGTCATACTTACTCAGATCAAACCGACCAAAAGCAAATGCTGACAATACTCTCATGGGTGATAAAAGTTTTGAGAAAAAAGGTATTCTTTGGAAAAAAGAGGGAATGATTTTTGCATTTTTAAGATATTTTCCCGTATCTCCAAACATCTTCTTATCAACATAAGCCGTATAAATATCAGCTTCAGGATACATTTCAAAAAGCGTTTCCAACACACGCTCCGCACCGCCG
>CAYGIG010000047.1:0-4262 GCA_964349875.1 uncultured Gammaproteobacteria bacterium
TGTTTGGCAGTTGCCAGCACCGAAATTTCTTTACTTCCAAACCAACTAATTTATTACGCGTTAGGCTTTTTAATTATTTTCGTTTTTACCATTATTGATACCAGTCTGATAAAAAAATTCTCGATATATTTTTTCTTGTTAGTTTTAATCTTGTTAATTTTAGTACTCATTTTTGGTGAAAATATTCGAGGCTCGGTTAGATGGTTTGATTTAGGGAGCTTTAGACTCCAACCTTCTGAGCTTGCCAAATCAGCAACTATTTTTTTCTTGGCGGCATTTTTTGCTGCAACAGAAAGTTTGCCGAGAAGGTTTCAAATTATCTTTAGCTTGATGATCGCTCTCATTCCGTTTGGTTTAATTTTTATTCAGCCTGATCTTGGCTCCGCCATGCCGATTTTAGTTATTTGGTTTTCAATGGTTTTTATTCGGGGTTTACAGACACGCTATCTCCTTTTTCTTGTAATATTGGGAATTATTTCTCTGCCGGTAGTCTGGATGCTGCTTGCTCCCTACCAGAAAGATAGAATCAACACATTTCTAAATCCTTATCAGGATCCTTTAGGTTCTGGGTATGCAGTTATTCAGTCTCAGATTTCAATCGGTTCAGGTCAACTATTAGGTAAGGGTTTGAGTCGCGGCACCCAAAGTCAGCTCAACTTTTTACCGGAAAAACACACCGATTTTGTATTTGCCTCCATAGCTGAAGAAGTTGGATTTGTTGGCTCCTTTATAATTCTCTTGTCCTTCTTATCTCTTATTTCCTCGATCTTTTATTACGCCGCCAAAACAAAAGACACATTTTCTATGCTTGTTTTAGTCTCTGGCTCGAGCCTGATCCTATTCCAGTTTTTTGTCTCAATCGGCATGAATCTCGGTATATTACCGGTTACAGGCATTACACTGCCTTTTATTTCATACGGCGGATCATCTATCTTAAGCCTGGCTTTGATTCTTGGGGTAATAAATGGCATCATTATTCAGAATCGTCTCAATCGCGCCTAAAGGCTTTTCACACTTAGCCTTGACACCGCTCGCTCATCTACTCTAAAATACCAATCCGATATTAATATTATGCAAAAAGCAGTTATCACAACCGGCGGAAAACAGTTTTTAGTCTCAGTCGGAGACACAATAAAGGCTGAAAAGATCGCTACGACCGAGAAGTCAATAAACATTACCGAAGTATTGGCGGTTTTTGATGGCAAAAAATACAGTTTTGGCACCCCATTTGTAAAAGACGCCTCTGTAGAAGTCGAAGTTGTTAAAGAATTTAAAGAAGACAAGGTTATGGTGCTTAAATTTAAGTCAAAATCCCGATATCGCCGTCGCAACGGGCACAGACAGCCGAAAACATTATTAAAAGTTACAAAGATTTCATAATTTTCACACTTGCCAAAGGCGTGAAAAGAAACTAAAATTCCTAACTACATATGGCACACAAAAAAGGCGGAGGAACAACCAGAGGTAATAAAGACAGTATTTCCAAGCGGCTAGGAGTCAAACGCTACGGCGGCCAAGTTGTCATCCCAGGAAATATTCTTGTCAGACAAAAAGGCACCAAATTTCACGCGGGCGTAAATGTCGGCAGAGGAAACGATTTCACACTTTTTGCTCTTACGTCGGGTATTGTGAATTTTTCTATCCGCAGAGGCCGCAAACTCGTTAATGTTCTTGAAAAGACCGTCAGCGAGAAAAACTAATTATGGCAGAGTCTTCCCAGCCAGAGCTCGACATCAATCTTTTACAGCCAAATCCACTTCAACCTCGCGGAATTATTACCCCAGAATCGTTAGTAGAATTAGTTGACTCTATTCGAGAGCATGGTGTTCTTGAGCCGATCATTGTTGCTCAGACACCAGCAGGTTATCAGATAATTGCTGGAGAACGTCGCTGGAGAGCCTCAAAAATTGCCGGACTTGCACAGGTTCCAGTAAGTATTAAAATAACCACCCCACAGGGGATGTTGGAAATGGCAATCGTAGAGAACGTTCAGCGTATTGACCTAAACCCCCTAGAGCGCTCGAAAGCATATATGAGATTGATGGAGGAGTTTAATCTAAGCAATCAAGAAATAGCCAAAAGAGTCGGCAAATCACCTTCCTATATCAGCAACACACTCCGTCTTCTTAGTCTTCCTGATGCCCTAAAAGACGCACTAGCAAGCGGTGCCACCACTGAGGGCCATGCCAGAGCGCTTGCAGCCCTGGAGGACGCTCATCTGATTGTAGACGCATATCGTCAGGTTTTGGCCAAAAACCTGTCCGTTAGAGCAACTGAAGAACTAACAAGAAAACTAAAGGCTAACAATAGTATTGAACCCAAAACCAGAGCTTCCATTGCCGCAAGACATTCAGACGAAATCGAAACTATTCAAACCAATCTCACTGAAAAGCTTACCAATCTCAGCAGTTCAAAAACAAAAGTTAAACTGACCCAAAGTAGAGTCGAGGCAAGAATACAAATAGTCATCAAGGGTAAAACCGACCTGACAACGGACATGCTCAATCGAATTTCTGAAGCAATTCTGAAAATTTCCTAAGTTTTGGGTTTCCATTAAACGCATAGACGAATACCAAAACATTACGACAAAAATGTCATAAGGCAGTTTTTGGAATAATTTGGCGAGTAACTTAAGTTTTGGGTCTCCCAAAACGCAGGACGTAGCCAAAACATTACGACAAAAATGTCATAAGGCAGTTTTTGGAATAATTTGGCGAGTAACTTATTCTACTTAACGACTCTAATTCCACCGAACGGCTCGTTTTTAAATAGAGGCCAATATACGATCCACGCCTTGCCGCTAATTTCATCATCTTTAACAAATCCCCAATCTCGAGAATCAGAACTGTGGTCTCTGTTGTCACCAAGAACAAAATATTCGTCTGCCGGCACTACAAACTCACGACCGTCTTGAACAAAACCATTTTGGATGGTTTGAGCAGGCTTAGTAGAATATTTGGAAAGATCTTTTTCTTTGCCATCGACATAGATAACGCCGTTTGAAATCATTACCTTCTGACCGGGCAAACCGACAATTCGTTTAATGAAATCAAATTTCGGCGCTTTTGGCGCTTTGAATACGACGACATCGCCGAATTCGGGTTTACCGAAAAGATATGATATCTTTTGAGTCAGTATTAACTCCCCATCGTGGAAATTAGTCTCCATCGACGCACCCTTGATTCGATGAGGCTGAATAATAAACAGATTAAGAATAAAAAAAATAATTCCGGCAATGATTACAGTTTCGATTATGTCGCGCAAAAAACCAAGTAACGGAATTGTACTTATGGTTTGCTTATTCATTATTTATTGATTTTATCAAAATAGAGGTGATGAATATCGGGCAATATCAGTCATATTGCTTACAAAAATGTCTATAATTACAAACAACCTTATGAACAATTTTGCATTCCTGCTAGTCAACTACAATAACCTCTACGACACAAATCGCTGCATTGAATCGATCCGCAAGCAAGTAACAGCGGGTACAAAAGTTGAGATTTTTATTTATGACAACTCCCCAAGTCTCGGTAAATACCCAAAAGGTGTAAAAGTTTTTGGCACGGGTGAAAATATCGGTTTTGCAAAAGCCTGCAATCTTTTAGCTATCGAGGCTGCTAAAACCAGCCAAAACCTGGTTTTTTTAAATAATGACACTGAGCTTGGACCGGATTTTATCAAAACACTTTTTAAAATTAAAGCTAAACTTGAAGGCAAAATAGCAGTTTGTCCGCTAATTTACGATGAAAATAAGCATATTTGGTTTTCAGGGGGAATTTTTCGCAAAAATATTTGCCGCCCCGAAACATCTCAATTGTCCATTGATACCCCAATGGCAAGCCAGTTTTTAACAGGTTGCTGCATTATAATTTCTAGTAAAAACTGGATCAATTCGGGAGGTTTTGACGAAAACTTTTTTCTTTATTACGAGGATGTCGATTGGTCAATTCGGGTTAAAGATATTCTAAGCCTAGAAGTTGATCCCAGTCTAAAAATTACCCATTACTCGCATTCGACGACAGGTCACGCCAGAGGACCGATCCAGACATACTTTCAAACGCGTAACAATCTGTATTTAGCCAAAAAACTTCACAAGCTCCACTTCAATATTCCTTATATGATACTTCTTAGCGTAAAAAGAATAATAAATTTATGTTTTCTCCCTTCACCGCAGAAAAAACTTACTCTAAAAATGCTATTTTTAGCATGGATTGACTTCATAAAAAACAAATATGGCAAAGGAAGTTTTGTACAAAACT
>CAYGIG010000048.1:0-4040 GCA_964349875.1 uncultured Gammaproteobacteria bacterium
ATCGCATTGATTCCTGTAGTTATGGCATCAGGGTGAAAAAGGAGAGTCTTTTTAGCGACTCTCCTAAGTTTGGGGCTTGTTGATCTATTCGACTGGAATTGCTTCCGGCAGGACTGCCGGTTTCCAGTCGTCGGAATGGCCGTCGAAGTAGCACGTGTTTGTGATCACGCCGTCGCCTGTGTCTCTTTGGTGAATCAGCCGCCAAGCCTTGAGCGATTCGAGGCATGAAGCAACTTCGTTATAGTTGACCTCTTTTTTTGTCGTTACGCCTCGGATGATGGTTTGCCCGTTTGGCAAACTGTATTTGATGGCGAGTATCGGGATGCGACCTACGGCATCGATGCCGTAATAGCAGGTGCCGTCGTCATCGAAGATCTTGATGAGGATCTTATGCCTGCCGACTTGCTCAGAAATGAGCGATCGTGTGCGAATAAGAGTGGCTATGTCTGTACTTTCTACCCATAGGTAGTCTTCTTGACTGTTGAAAGTGGCCAGTTGCTTGACTGCGAATTTGACGAACAAGTTATACGACTCCTTGTGATATTAGTTGTTAAGCTTTTACGCCTAATATTAGCGTTGATATATTATACTACTATCCTATAGTTATTTCAATACGCTCAATTGAATTAATTTTGATAAAATCGTCGAGTGCTAGGTTAAAATTAAATACGATTTGAATCTGGCTTTGCCAGTTCAAATTTTCCACTTAGGAAGAAGGATATTAGGGAGAAACTCTAGTGTCTCCCTAAAGTGCTATGGGCGAGTGGCGAAATCGGTAGACGCGCAGTGTTCAGAACGCTGTGAGCTTATGCTCTTGGAGGTTCAAGTCCTCTCTCGCCCACAGTATAAGAATAGATATTTAGCTTGTTAGATTGACAAGCTATGCGGTTTTTGGGAAACTTGTTATGTGGGGTTTGAAAATTCGGGCAGCAGTCTTTTACTCACGAATTTCCCCGTACAAACGATGAAAAAACTGCTCTTAGCTGTTGGATGGCTCTTTGCCACTCCGATATTTTTGTTTTATTTGATTATTACCGCCAACAAAGTAGTACACACTAAATACTTGAGTCGGGCTATAGAATCGTCGGTAAAAGTGGTCGCTACTGAATCCCCCTATCGAATGTTTTCTGCCTTACCTGTTCAGGTTGAGCTTATTAGTAACTCAATCGAATCGGAGGATGCTAGGTCATTAATCGTTACCAATTGGCTAACTGCTTACAAGGCGCCTCTTGCTCCTTATGGAGAAGTTTTTGTTCAGGCTGCAGATAAATATGGTTTAGACTGGAGATTATTACCAGCTATTTCAATGAAGGAGTCAGGTGGGGGTCGAGCAATACCAGAAAATTCTTACAATGCATGGGGTTGGGGAATATATGGGGATCAAGTATTGAGATTTACTAGTTGGGAAGAAGGAATTTATGGGGTAGCTGCGGGTCTGAAAAAGAATTATTTGGATCAAGGACTGACGACCGCTGAAGAAATAATGGCAAAATACACTCCCCCATCACTAGAGATTGGTGGACTATGGGCACAGGGCGTGCAGAAATACTACGCAGAGTTAAGCGAGACAGAATAGACTTCGGTTTTAAGGTTTCCTCAAATGAACTACCGCGCAGTAAGCTGCGAGGCATTCTCAAGCAAAATAAATGTAAAATAGTTTAGATATGGACAGACTGAAATTTGCGGTTGTTTCGACGGCAACAAAAATAACAAGTAAAGCGATTAGTTTTAGCGGAAAAGGCAAGGGGCAGGCCGCTCCAGGACTAATAGCGCTTAGGCTTGACCCAGAACTGATAAAAAGAGCTCACAAATATTTTGAAAAAAGTATTTTTGTGACTGGTACGAACGGTAAAACAACGACAACAAAGCTTCTGACGCTGGCTATTAGAAAATCCGGCCAAAAGGTTATATCAAATGAAACAGGGTCGAATTTGGAGAGAGGTTTAGCGGCTTCGATCGCGAATTATCTTTCTGGTTTCGGAAAGATCGGTTCGACTTTGGCTGTTTGGGAGACCGATGAATCGGCTTTTGTAAAAATGATGCCCGATTTGAATGTAGATATTGTGGTTTTGCTGAATTTGTTTCGTGATCAGCTGGATAGGTATGGTGAAATAGACTCAACAGCAAAAAAAATCCATGAGGCAATTAAAGAAAAAAAGTCATTGAGGCTGATTGTTAATGCTGATGATCCATACATGGTGGCAATTGCTAGAGGCTTTGAAAATGTAATTTATTTTAGTGTAAAAGTTAAGACGCCTCCAACGACACAAAAACTGACAAGAGATGCTGTTTCCTGCCCTTATTGTTTTGGGGAATTGTCATTTAAGAGTCCGTTATATTCCCACTTAGGAGAATTTAAGTGTCTTGGATGCGATTTTGCGAGCCCAAAGTCTCAATATGAAATTATTGAATACGATAGTAAGAGCATACATATACTAAGGAATAAAAACGTAATTAAACTACCGAGAATTAGCGGAGGATTTTATAACATTTATAATGAGCTGGCAGCATTTGTCACTGCGGAATTATTGAATGTAAAAGTGAATGATTTTATCAGCGCTGCTTCGGAGTTTAAGGTGCCATTCGGGAGATTTGAGAAGCAAAGTTATAAAGGTAAAAAAGTCACAACTATTCTTGTTAAGAATCCAACAGGCATGTCTCAGGCCTTACAGGCGGTGATTGAGGAAAAGAAAAACAACACCATGGTTCTTGCTCTTAATTCTAAATTAGCTGACGGCCGTGATACTTCATGGATTTGGGATGTAGATTTTGAGGATTTTGTTCGTAATTCAAAAACTTTTCATTTTATATTAACCGGGCAGCGCAAGTGGGATATGGCACTACGAATAAAGTCTGCAGGTGTATCAGTTGATAGAATTTTGGTTTTTTCTCAGTACAAAAAAGCTTTGGAGAAAGCAGTAAGTATTGCCAGTGACGCAATTTATTACCTGCCGACATATACGGCACTATTAGAATCGATGGGAATATTTGATAAGGAGAAGAAATGAAAACAAAAATTAAAAAGATGATTAAAAAGGGTGAAAATAAGTGCTCGCCAAAATTCGCCAAAATTCTGTCCCTGACAAATTTTGACTCAGTTTTAGCTACGCCTTCTTTTTTAAATTCCTTAATTATTTATAAATTAAAGTAGGATTTAAAAAATGAGAACAAAAATAGTTACTCGCTTGAATTTGTTTATGGTTTCGCTTGGCTCACCATTTCACAAATCCTCACTACGTCCTGTTTTAAAATCCAAATATATAAATTCCAAGGCAGGATTTTAAAATGAAAATTAGACTAGCACACTTATACGGTCGGATAATGAATACCTATGGAGACGATGGTAATCTGATTATTTTGGCACAGAGATTAAAAGCCCGAGGATTTGACGTCGGGATCGAAACGGTTGATTTAGGACACAAACTTCGCGAAAAGGAATTTGATTTTTATTTTTTCGGCGGAGGGCAGGATAGTAATCAAAAAGTTGCAGCAGCGGATTTGCTTAAAAATAAAAAGACGCTAATTAATGAGGTGAATTTAAGAGGAGTTCCAATGCTAGCTGTTTGTGGTGGATTTCAGCTGTTGGGTCAATATTATGAATATGGAAATCAAAAACTTGCGGGTTTGGGAATTTTTCCAATCAACACAAAAGCCGGCAATGTCCGTTTAGTCGGAAACATGACAATAATTCCCAGTCCAAGTTTAGGATTAAGCAAAAAACTGACAGGATTTGAGAATCATTCGGGGTACACTACTCTCTTGCGGCAGGGAGTTCCGCTGGGTCGTGTGGAAAAAGGTAACGGAAATTATTTTAAGTCGGATGAAGAAGGATGTGTGAATAATAATGCTATTGGAACTTATCTTCATGGACCGGTTTTAGCAAAAAATGTTCACTTGGCGGATCTGATCATCAAAAACATTCTTTCGGTCAAAGGTTATAAGGGCGAGTTTGTGACTTTGGATGACGATTTTGAATGGAAGGTTTGGGAGGATCAGATAAGCGCTAAAAACGACTAAGCAAGAAATTATTATTCCTATTA
>CAYGIG010000049.1:0-4034 GCA_964349875.1 uncultured Gammaproteobacteria bacterium
GTCTTAGGACTAATGAGGAATTCTAGTTGAATCCCTAAGAGGTGTCAAGCAATATGTATTAAAGCTTGATTGCGACTGAAGGTCCCATTGTTGAATTAATGTAAACCTTTTTAATTTGATCTTTGCCGATATTCTGTGTGAGTGATTCAAAGTTTTCAATAATTTTTTCTTCGCTCCAGCTTGCTTTGCCAAATCCGACATGCAAAACAGCTTGTTCGGGTTGAGTCTTGAGGCTGACTTGGCCAGCTGACATGTTTTTGATCACCGAGTCTGGCTTGTCGGTAATTGTGCCGTTTTTGGGGTTCGGCATCATTCCCTTTGGACCGAGAGTTTTGGCTACTTGAGCTAGCATCGGCATCGCTTCTGGGGTCGCAATCACAATATCAAAATCCTTGCCGGGAATCATTTTACCGTCACGAATATCGTTGATGGTGCTTTCGACGGCTAAGATTACGTTTGCTCCTGCAGTAGCTTGACCGAATACTAACACTCTTTTTGCCTCAAGATTTAGAGGATTAGGAAAACTAAAGTTGAATTTTTGATCTTTGCGGTTAAGTACAAAGTGGGCTTCAATTGTTCCATCGAACTTTGTTCGAGAGGTTTTTTTGGTTAGGTCGATTGCCTCAGTCAGCGAATATTGTTTGTCTTTTTCAACTAATCCGCTGACTTCTGCATGTGCTTTGGAATGCGGAGTTTTGACAGTTGTTGCGGTTTTTTTTGTTTTTGTAGCCATAGTATGTGTGTTTGTGTATTATTTGGATTCTAATTCGACCCCCATAGATTTTGCGACGCCGCCAACGACTCTGATTGCGGATTCGATGCTGGTTGTGTTGAGGTCCGGCATTTTTGCTTTAGCGATATCTTCGGCTTGGGAATGAGTTAGTTTTCCTTTGGACTCTCGTCCAGGTTTTGACGAACCCTTGTCGGTATTGAGAGTTTTCTTGATCATTTCCGAAATCGGAGGCTGTTTGGTAATAAAATCAAAACTGCGATCTTCGTAAATCGTAATAATTACCGGAAGAAGGTCGCCTTTTTGTTCCTTTGTTTTTTCGTTGAATTGATTAACGAAGTCCATGATTGGTACTCCGTGAGGACCAAGCGCTGTTCCAACCGGAGGTGCAGCGGTTGCTGTTCCAGCTCGGACATTGAGTTTTACGATGCTTTTAATTTTTTTTGCCATTTTATTTTTTAGAGTCTGTTAACTTGTAAGAAGTCTAATTCAACTGGTGTTTCGCGACCGAAAATACTAACAAGAACTTTAAGCTTGCCTTTTTCCTCGTCAATTTCAGAAATTGTTCCCAAGAATTCGACAAACGGACCGTCTGAAATGCGGACTGCCTCGCCAACAGAAAATTTGGCTTTGAAACGAGGAGCTTCCATCGACATATATTTTTTAATAACTTCGACTTCTGATGCTGGTAGCGGTGTTGGTTTGTTGCCGATACCAACGAAAGAGGTAACTCCTTGGGTCGAGCGGACTGCAAGCCAGCTTTCATCATCAAGCTCCATATTAACCAGAATATAGCCTGGGAATATTTTTTCCTTGATCGTTGATTTTTTGCCGTCTCGGATTTCTATTTTGTCCTGAGTAGGAACCATAATATCGATGATTTTGTGAGTCATGCCCAATGAAGCCACTCTTTGTTTGAGAGTGATTGCAACTTTTTGTTCGTGACCAGAGTATGTATGAACAACATACCAGCGAGCGTTTGGATTAATTACTGTGGTTTCTTCAGGTTGTTCATCGGCGTCTTCGTCTGTAGACTGATTTTTATCCGCTTGTTCTATTTCAGGTGCGGTTTCTTCAGATTCTTGTTTGATTTCTTCCTCGACTGATGTTTCGGACTCATCAATTGGTAGAACAGCATTAATTGTTGCCTCTTCTGTTGATGGAGATTCGATGTTTTTATCAGAGGTAACAGCGTTTACCGCTGCTTGGTCAAGATCGTCGATTATTAATTTTTTATCCTTTGCCATAAAGTTTTATTAAATTTTAAGCAAGCTATCTACGGCTTTTGCTAGTCCCAAGTCTATTAGAGTCAGGAGTGTGCCGATTAGAGCACTGCCAATAATGACAACAATCGTTAACCTGATTGCTTCATTTTTTGTCGGCCAAATTATTTTTTTAAATTCGTCTTTAGACTGCAGTAGATAAGATACAAGTGGATTATGTTTTGCAACTCTTACTGGGTTAATAGTAGGAATTGAAAGTTTTTTTAACTTGTTTGTTTTTGCCATAATTAACCTATGTTTAATCTAACTGCATTTAAAGCTTGCAAATAGTAGCATATTTAATATGCTTTTTTAAGCCTCTAAAAACGCGATTTTAGCACAACGGGCACATAGGTACAATATTATAGGATTTTAAAAGATTATGTACTTAAAATTTTGACTAAGTTGCATTATGATTAGGAAGCTAAAAAATGGATTTTAAAAGATAATAAACTACGTTTATGCAAAAGATAAGAAAAGTGGTAATCCCTGCTGCTGGATATGGAACGAGGTTCTTGCCTGCGACTAAAGCTCAGCCGAAAGAGATGCTGCCAATAGTCGATAAACCAATTATTCAATATGTGGTCGAAGATGCAGTGGCGGCCGGTATCGAAGATGTGATTATTGTGACTGGATGGCAAAAGCGCTCAATTGAGGATCATTTTGATTATCCTTTTGAATTGGAAAAAAGACTTGAAGATTCTGGTAAGGAGTCGGAGTTGGAACAGGTAAGAAAGATTGCACAAATGGCTAATTTTATTTATATCAGGCAAAAGGGTCCTTTAGGGAATGCTACGCCGGTTAAATGTGCAAGACATTTATTAAACGATGAACCTTTCCTTGTGCTGTGGGGTGATGATTTTATTGATGCTATGCCGACTCGGGCTACTCAGTTGGTTGGGGCATATGAAAAATATAACGGAACGATTTTGGCTGCAATTACAACTGATAAAGAATCAGATGCAAACAGATATGGGTTTGCTAAAGGAGAAATGATAGACGACGGGGTTGTAAAAGTATCTGAATTAATAGAAAAACCAGGGGTAAAAAATCGGCCGTCGAACTTGGCCTCGGTATCCGGTTATGTACTGACACCGGAGATTTGGGACGTTTTAGATCGTTTGGAAGCCGGGCACGGCGGAGAATTGGTTCTTGCTGATGCAATAAATGGTCTATGTAAAAAAGGTGCGGATGTTTACGCTCGCGAAATTGTAAATGGAAAATATTATGACTGTGGAAATAAACTGGAATATATTAAGGCGGTAGTTGATTTTGGTCTCAAACATAAAGATCTATCGGAAGAATTTGAGAGCTATTTAAGAGAAATTTTATCAGGAAAACAATAAAAATGGCTAAACATCTAGGGATATTTACAAAAGGGAATATTGAGAAGATTTTTTCTGGAAAAAAGACGATCGATGGAAGATTTTCGAAAATAAGAATTTCACCTTTTTGTGATGTTTCGGTTAATGATACGGTTTATATGAAAGAACCAGGAGAAGGAATAGTTGGACAATTTTCAGTTTCGAAAGTGGTTTATTTTGATCGTCCGGATAAGAAAGATTTAAGTGAAATAAAAAACAATTTTAGTAAACAATTGGCGGTCGATGAAAAATTTTGGAGTAGGTTGGAGAAGGTTAATTATATTAGTTTGATTTCAATTAAGAACGTGACAAAGTTTCTAGTTCCGCCTCTCTTTGATAAAAAAGACTCACGAGGTTGGGTCAAACTAAGTTAGAATAATTTTTGAGTTTCGAGTGCTTTGTCGATGATTTGGTTGTTTGTAAAATACTCGATTATTTTTGATTCTGTAAGTTCTACGCCTGAGGCGCTCGCAGTATAATCGGGATTTAGAAACCGAGAATTTTTATTCGTTAAGCCCTCAACTGAGGGTGCAGTAATATCAATTAAGGGAAGACTTTTTTCTAAAATTTGTTTATTAAGATTGTTAATGATCTCGAGATTTTTGGAGGCCATGGCGTACTGTTGGTTTGCGTCATTTGGGAAAGTTGCCTCAAAATTTGATGAGCTTGGTGTAAAGT
>CAYGIG010000050.1:0-3974 GCA_964349875.1 uncultured Gammaproteobacteria bacterium
CGCCTGAGGGAGATTTGTGCACCGAGCGCACCAATAAACATACCAATCGCGGCTTGTCCGGCAATTAAGTAGATAAACACCTTTAGCGGAATAGGGAAAATTGGAATACCTGTAAAAAATGGTGCAATTTCCGGAGAAAAATACAAAACAATAATGGTAATTGCAAGGCTGGAAATCAACGCACCAACAACTCCATACAAAATCCCCTCAAACATAAACGGGGCTTTAATATACCAGCTAGATGCACCAATAAGCCTCATTATCTTTATTTCTTCTCGTCTAATCGCAATACGCATCCCGACAACCATAAAGACTATAAGTACTGAAACTGCTGTTAAGAATAGAACTAGCGAAAGTCCGCCAATTCTAATAATTCTAGTCCAGTTAGTTAGCTTATCGACAACGTCTTTCTGATACACGACCTCGTCAATAATCTCTTCCTTGGAGAGAATCTCGGAAATTTTCTGCAGGTCTGAGGAGTTGTACGTTGAGATATCTAATGATGCAGGAAGAATGTTGGCCGTCACAAGTTCAAGAAGAAGCGGATCGTTCTTGTTCTGATCTTGATAGATTTTTAAAGCATCCTCTTTAGAAATAAATTTTATCTCGCTAGTTAGCTGAGTGTCTTTAATTTTTGTCTGAAGAGAGGAAATTTGATCGCTTTGAGCAGAGTCTTTGAAGAAAGCAGATATTTGCGGGCGGGCCTCAAAGTAATTAATTACCTGATTACTGCCAACAGCAACTAAAATAAATAATCCAGACACAAAAAAAGTAGCTGCCATTACGACGAATGCCGCCAGCGCTTGATAAGGCGATCTCCGAATATAACGAACTGTAGTTTTAATCTTTGCCATATTTGCCTTTATTCTTGTCTGATAATATTTTACCGTCCTCGAGATGAATTACGCGTCTTTCGCGTTTATCAACTATTGGAACATCGTGAGTTGCAACAATGACAGTAGTTCCTAATTCTTTATTGATATTCTCTAAAAGATCAATAATTAGGTCTGAATTAGCTGGATCTAAGTCCC
Source organism: uncultured Gammaproteobacteria bacterium (assembly GCA_964349875.1). GTDB lineage: Bacteria > Patescibacteriota > Microgenomatia > CAYQLK01 > CAYQLK01 > CAYQLK01. Next base: position 1,032 of record CAYGIG010000050.1, read on the forward strand.
CCGTGGGCTCATCTGCTAAAAGTATTGATGGTTTTGCAATTATAGCTCTGGCAATACTGGTGCGCTGTACTTCCCCTCCCGAAAGTTGAGAAGGGAAATGCTTAGCTTTATTAGCAATTCCAACAACCTCTAAGGTTTCCATGACTTGAGCGCGAATTTTGGAGTCTTTTATTCCCATAACCTGTAGAGCCAGTGCTACGTTTTCAAAAACTGTTCTGTCATTTAGCAATTTAAAATCCTGAAAAACGATGCCTATTTCACGGCGGAGTTTGGGAATCTTAGAACCTTTAAGTTTTGCGAGTTTGAAATCGTTTACGGTTATTTCGCCTGCACTCAAGCTCAGCTCCTTGTTTAGAAGCTTCAGAATAGTTGACTTACCGGCACCCGACTTACCTATTAGAAAAACAAAATCCTTGTCAGGTATCTCGAGTGTAATATCCTCAAGCGCGATCGAGCCGTCGGGGAACTTTTTGGTTACATTGTCAAAAATAATCATATGGCAGATTTAACTGGTTACAAGAAGAGTTTACCAAAAGTACAAAAAAGATTCGACTTTTGAAGCAATTATAAAACTATTGGGCAACCTCGACACGACCGACATCCATTAACCATCCGACTTGGCTTGAAGAGAAAGTCTCGCCGTAAACCGTAACTTTTTTATCCTCAAACTCGTTAAGATCTAAAACCGACGAGGTTAAATAGGCTGTTTGGCTCTCATCGCCACGAATAAGCTTGTGTGTTCCACTAGCAAAATTTTCCCCATCAGATGTGTCATTTTTTTCGATCACGCCCTCAGCCTTATCTCTAAATGAGGCTGCGTCCTTCTGCTGAACTTGCTCGGTATGCTCTGCGATAGTGTTTTTATTTGAATCAGACTTGGAAGATTGACTTACACTTTTTGAAGACGTTGTTTGGGCAAGCATAAATCCCGTTCCGACACCTAAGAGAATTGAAATTAATGGAACGATTATAAATAATACTTTCATAGCAGGTGTTTAGTTGTGTAGATTTTATACTATCTACACGATTGTAGCAGTTAATTTTTAGGCTTGTCTAGGTCTGATTTGAGCTCTGAAACAATGAAGTTTTCCAAATTTCCGTCCAAAACCGATTCTGTATTGGTTTCTTCATAACCTGTTCTCAGATCCTTAACCAGTTTATACGGGTGAAGAACATAAGATCTTATTTGATTGCCCCATCCGGCCATGGTTAAACCACTCTTTAATTTAAGATTAGCGGCATCGGTCTCGATCTTTTGTTTTAAAAATAGTTTGGCACGCAATAATTTCATGGCATTTTCTTTGTTCTGTGCTTGATATCTTTGTGTCTGAGAGGATACGACAATTCCAGTCGGAATGTGTTTTATCCTTACAGCTGTTTCGACCTTATTTACATTTTGCCCCCCAGCACCCGAAGAACGGTATGTGTCGATTTCTAAGTCGTCTGGCTTAAGCTCGATTTCGGGATCATCGTCAATTTCAGGTATGACCTCGACTAATGCAAACGAAGTCTGTCTGAGCTGGTCTGCATTAAAAGGAGATTGTCTGACAAGACGGTGTACACCCATTTCCCTTTTTAGATATCCATAAGCGTAATCACCTTGGACAGAGATAGAAATTTCTTTAATACCTGCCTCTTCTCCTTGAACTTCACTTAATATTTCTGACTTCCAGTCTAGCTTGCTCTCTATATACCTTTGATACATCCTTGAAAGCATTGCAGTCCAGTCCATAGCATCAACACCGCCCTGTCCGGAATGTATAGACAAAATAGCATTACCCCTATCATATTGACCTGAAAGAAAAACCAGAATTTCCAGAGAGTCTATTTGAGCCTGTAATTCCTCATACTCTTTTGTAAGTAAGTCGTGTGTTTGATCTAGATCTATTTTGTCTTCTTGAGCGTATTTAACAACCGCAATGTTTTCATCAATCTTTGATTTTAATTGTGTGACCGTAGAAATCTCTTTTTCGATCAAAGAAATCTCTTTCATTGTTTTTTGCGCGCTAATATTGTCGCTCCAAAAGTTGGCGTCTTTTATACGCAAATTTAACTCTTCAAGACGTGATTTTTTAACAGTTAAATCCAGTTTTTGTGTAATTATTTCAAGCTTTGCAAGAAGCTCACTGTAGCTTGCAATTAAAGTGTCCACTTAGGTTTGATTATTGTGCGATATTTATACAAAGTTAAGATATCCAGCCGAGGAGATAAAGTAAGATAATCAAACCCCCAAAGGCGTATCTGTATATCACAAAAGTGATTAAAGAAAACTTTGACAAAAACTTCATCATGAATTTTATTGCCAAAAATCCAGAAATACCTGCAGCTAATGTGCCAATAACAAATGGAAACTGTTGGTCTTTTGGAAATGTTGAAGGATTGGCAATATATGGAGAAAGCTGCCGTACAGCTGCTCCCGCAATTATCGGGACAGACATTAAAAATGTATAACGCGCAGAATCAACTCTTTTGAGCCCAAGTATCATCCCTGAAGACAAGACTATGCCTGATCTGCTAGTTCCAGGTATTAGTGCAATTGCCTGGGCAATACCAAGAATAAAAGCATCAGTAAAATTTAGTTTTGAAATAGTTCTTGTATGTTTTGCTCTGCTTTCAGCAAAAATGAAGTACAAAGAAACTAAAAACAGCATCAAAGCTACCAACATCGGCGAACGGAAAGTGGTTTCAACAATGTCTGAAAAAAGATAGCCGATTATCGCAGCTGGAACCGATGAGACTAGAACCATCCAGCCTAATTTTTGCTCATCATTTTTAATATTGAAAGTGTAAAAAGATTTTAAGACTCCAATAAATATTTTTTTAAGATCATTTGCAAAATAAACAATTACTGCTATTAATGTACCTAAATGTAAAAAAACATCAAATAATAATCCAAAGACTTGTGGAAAAAAATTAAAAAAAGACTCAAAGACAATTAAGTGT
>CAYGIG010000051.1:0-3693 GCA_964349875.1 uncultured Gammaproteobacteria bacterium
TTTAATGTTAAACGATTTAATTCTAAAATAGAAATTCCATAATTTATTCGCTTAAAATCCATAGCCTCATACAATGGTAAAAATGTAATGGCTAACGCAACCGCACTTGTATTAGAAATATTTTCTGTTTTATGGGCTGGATTATTTGACATCTCGCCAATTATATTTCGTATCGTTTCCATTTGAGTATTGATAGCTGATAAGTCCCCTTCCAATTTCAAATTACTAACAGTCGCTTCTTTAACTGGTAAACTCCAGACCTTATTTGCACCTCGTTGTAAGTCTCCGGCCTTCGCTCCCGATATAATTGTAACTGGCGCAGAATTATAATCAATAATATCTTGAGTATCTGTCAACACTCTATCATATAAATTATTTAAATCCAAATAATTTATCATATCAGCCAAACCATAATTACTAACCGGCATCCGAAAATTCTTAGTATGAACAATTGGAATTTTTAAATAATCAAAGTTATCCACCGAGCTAACCTGCTCATCAAAAATATTTCTTCTAACCCCTGGAATATAATAATACCCTTCCCAATTAGTTGCATATTCCGCAAAACCATTATTTTCATTAAGCACACTTTTTTGGGGAAGGTAATACAAAAATCCTTTTTGAACACCACGATCAAAAACAGGGTAGCACCCCATAGAATTTAATAACTTAAACTTAAAAAACGTAGCATTGTCTTCTTCACTAGTAGTTCTATTAACTTCAATCCATGTATCACCACAAACACCGCCTTGTATAGCCCAGTCAACTCCAAATTGATTGGTCTTATCTATTCCTCCTTTATTCAACCGCCAGTTTCTTTGTAAAAATCTTTCAATCTGCGGAAAATCACTTTCAACTAAAAACCCTTTTGACATTAAAAAATAAACGTGTTTATTAATATTTGCGGCAACAAAATTTGCTTTTACTTTATCAAGATTTTCATCAGATACAGTAAACCAATGATTCCCCAAATACATATTCCAATAACTCGTATAAGCATTAATCCTGGCCCCATGTTCGGCCATCAACACATCAACCATAGTTTGTTTTTTTGATTCTACTTCACTTATTCCTTGAGCAAGCAAGAAATTTTTATACCTAGGATCATCGCCAGCGATTTGATAGATATAATTTTGCAACACTTTTGAATTTGTAAATCCCATTTCACACCTCTAAAATTTTTACAATTAATTTTTCCAAAAATTTCTTTCCGTCTTGCTCTTTTTATAAAAACTTTCACCAACACTAACTTCTTCGATATCTATTGCTATATTATCCCCCTCAACACCCCACACAGCAAGTGCCGCACTGGCTACATAATCATCATGGCCTGTATCTGATGTTGGAATAAATGTTAAATATCCACCTTCAATTTTTTTCGACATATCAAGTAATTGTGAAACGAATTTCTGCTGCTTTCTTTGTCTCTGTGCCGCCGAATTATTTGGATAAATAACTCTTTCTGCTAATAACTCCCTCGATAATAATGAATACAACAATGACTTATCTGGACGAGTAAATACAAAAGGTATTACCCGCTTTCCTTGCTTAGAATATTTATTATTTAATCGATCATACATTCCCTGACCAACACCGGTTGCATCAATTACACAAATACTCCATTTATAATTATCTAAGAAATCACAAATCTGGTAATACTGAGAATCATAATCATCGCCAAATATTTCATACCAATTAGAAATAGGTTTTAAATAACGAACTGTCTTTGAATCAGAATCAACAGTAATTGGATTTTCCCAATCCGGTTTCAATACAGTTATAACGGTGGGATCTTGAATCTTTCCAACATCTATTCCAATTACGTGCTCATCTTTTTTATTATAAGTAGAAGTAGGATAATCTTTCCCCAATTTATTTACTAAAAAGTCTTCAGTAATTAACATGCCTTTATCTATCGGCCAATAATTTTCATAACTATTGTGCGATGCCAAACCCTCTGCCACAAAAGTACGAGTACTTGTACGAAACGCCACTAATTTGCGGTTACCAATAAATGTTTTTTTAATAATTCTTGGGTGATCAAAACCTTTTCCATCACATCTATGATCATGCCTACCAATAGAGCCCAACCATTCAACCTTAAATTTATTAAGCAACCTCATAGGACGAATCTGCCCAAGAAAACGAATAATTTCTGCTTTACCCCCTTTAACATATAAATTTTTACAATTATTAGGCTGAGTTCTTTCCGATAGACTAAAATTAGCCCCGATAAGATATTTACGAACCTGTTCTAGTACTGCGCCCTCTTTTTGTGAAAAGGACATAAGCAAATGCCCTAGATGACTTGATGAAATACTGCCTTCGCCGTCATAAACCCCAGCAAGATACCCTACCTGATATGTTTCAGCGTAATCCCATACACCAGTAATCTTAAAAATTCTATCCTCTGCCTTCTGATTCGCATATCTCTTTACACCAATATCTTCGGTCGCTTTCCATACTGTCCTCCGACCTGATGTAGTAACAAGCCATGGGTGTTCCGCCGAACAAATAATAACAGTGCCATCTTCTAATTCCAGCTTATACGAAGGACGAATAACATTCCATACCTTTTCAACAATTGTTTCTCTGAAGTTACGAGGACGCCCCTTACGTAGACTATTTTCATCAAATCCAACTAATCGCATACCTTCAACAACTTCCGAAGCTAAAATATGCCGAAGATCTGCTGTTAATATTCTAGTCTCTGGAGCCACACACATCCTAAATTCATCTGAATGAACTCCAAGAAGTTTTTTCTCTTTCTCAACATACTTCTTATAATTCTTATTATACTTCTCGGCAACTTGATAAGAAATATCAAAATGACATTTTAATTTCTTTGGGCGATTTATATCTTCACGTTTATTCAAAGAAAGAACATCATAAAAATAAACTTTCAACGGATACGCCGATCCCAAATGAACTTTTGTCCCGTTAGTGCTACTTAAAAATGGAGAGATTGATTTCTTCAAAACATAATCTGATATAGCTTGTGTTTCATCAGTAATAACTAAATGATAGGTATCTCCCTCAATACTCACTCTTTTATTCGCGCTTTTTACATTTATTCTCGAACCCCTTGGAAGATGCCCAATATACCGATTTAATCTTTCCGGAAAAGTCATGCCTATGTCAGGATGACTCAAAATTAATTTAGAATTCTTGCTGCCCAACACCGTATTTATTTTATTTCCAATAATTCCAGCCCGTTCATAATCTGGACCATAAACACCCACCCACAATCCTTTTCTAAATTTCAAAAGATTATGATTTTCAATTCCTCTTGCTTCCATTGTTTGAGCGACTAAAGGGAGTAAAATACACAACGATGGAACTAAACAAGACATCGAAAAGCTCTTCCCGGTTTGTCTTGCGAACAAAACAGCTATAGTATTCCCTCCGTCAGTAACTAAATCATAAACTATCCGTTCGACAACTTCTTCTTGGTATGGATAAAAGTTCATATCACCAAGAGTTTCAGCAAATGTGATAATACCTTTTATCAAATTAGGTATACTTATAATATCTTTGGCATTTATTTTTGCTTGCTCAAATATTTCCTCATCAGAAACAATTTGTTCCTGATTAGATTCTATATTTTTCGCTCGCTCTTCTTTTACATTATCAGAATTAAAATTCATTATGCGTTATTTTAATATTTAGATGGTATTAAAATAAGCAAAAAGA
>CAYGIG010000052.1:0-3622 GCA_964349875.1 uncultured Gammaproteobacteria bacterium
GTATAAAAAGGATATTATATTAATTCGAAATTTTTTATTGCAATTGTTTTTAGATACAAGATTATATGTAGGAATTAATAATTGTGAGTTTTCAGATTTCGATGGGGAAAAGGAAGGATTAGATATAAGCTCGTGTTTAATGGGTATAACATTAAAAATTAATAAAAGTGACTATTCAATAAATTAAGTGAGGTAATAAAATGGCTTTTTCTTTTGTGAACGCAGGTATTAAGGAAGTATATTTTACTCCGAGTAAAATAGCTTTTCCGGCATTAGGAAGTAGTGGTTCATATACTAATGTATTTGGTTTTGGGGTGAGGCAGAATGGTTCATTAGTGGGGAATCATTTTCAGGAAATTCGTGATAATAAAAATCGTGTGTTTCCGAATTTATTTAATTTTAAAATCGATATGCCTACAATGCAAATTGATAATCCGCTTTTAATTGGGGCGTTGATTGATGCTGCTAAGGCGGGTGGTGCGGCTGTTGCAGTGGTTACATCCGGTGTTGTTAAAAGTGCGTCCCCTTATACTGTTGGTTCTTCTGAAGGCGGTATTTTTGTTTTCGATGTAGATACTTCAGTTGATAATTGTTTAGGTATAGACTTCGAATTAAAATTTGGCTTAAAAGAAAGATTATGTAATGTAACTTTTGAACGAGCATTTAAATATGGAACTTCTGCGGTTGTTGGAACACATTGGGATTTAATTAATAACGCTGCTGCAAATTCATTAAAATGGGTTACTGATACATTACCGAATGTTATTGTTGCAAATGTTGTTGATGAATTTCTTACACCGAGTTTTATTCCAGCTGGAACTTTAAGTAATTTAACTGCTGCTTTTGCGGATATTAATCTTGTTGATTTTAGTGTTAATATAAAAACTAAATCGACTAAGAATGGATTTAACGGTTCGATGGTTAGTGGTTTACAGGTTGAAATAATGGCACAGGCAATGGGTGCAAATGTTCCGACTATTCTTGACGCTGTAGAATATGAAATGCTTACTGGTTCTCCAATTGCGGTAGATATTGGAACTACAACCATTAATCTTTATAAAAATAATTTGTCTAGAATAGGTGACTTTGAAATTAGCGATGATAATCGAAATGTTAAGTTTATTTATACTGGCGAATATGATTTGGATTATGTTAAGGTTAGTGGAAATAATATTAATATGTATTCAAGTTTAGAAGTATAATAAAAGAGTATAAAAAATAAAGGAGAATAATTTAATGGCAAGTACAGTAGTAATAAGTGGAAAGAGTTTTGAGGTTCCAGAAGAAATTACATACAAACAGTATCGGCATATTGTAAAACTTTTTCAAAGTTTGAAAGTTGATTTTGAAAAATTAGTTCGGGCCGGAAAGTTGGATGGTAATAAAGTTAGTGTCGCATTTCAGGTGAGTGATGTATTAGAGGCTTTGGTGGAACAAGATAAGCTGCCGGAATTTTTTGCTACTTTACTTGTTCCATCTGAGGACTTGAAAGAGAAAAAAGTTTGGCAGGAAACAAATATAGAATCTTATAAACTTTTAATGGAAGATTTGGGGGATAGAGCGTTTGTTTCTATGTTAAAAGATTTTTTAGCTGGAAGGACAGATTTGATAATCGATTTTGTAAGCTACTTGGGTACGTTTATGAAAGAGAACAGTCTGTCATTAACGAACTTAAACAGCGAAGAAAAAGCGGCGGAATAAAAACGCTAGAATTAGAATTAGAAGTTGATGACGATGATATTGCGTATTTCTTGAGTGACGGTGATATAACGAAATATGATAAAATTCAAGATACGATGGTTGGTCGAGTTTATAGAACGTACTACATATTAAAGGTTAAGCATTTGAATGAACTAATTACGGATTTAAACTCGTTGAAGGAACATGATAAAAAATAAATAAATAAATGGTGAGTGAACAACTCACCATTTCTGTTTACCGAGGAAATTATGGCAAAAGTTAATAGTGGGGCTGGCGGAAAAATAGTTCTTAATGTTGAGCTTAATACTAAAGAATTAAAATCTAAAGTAAAGGAAATGATTGGTGGTTTTGAGGATGTTGAAACCGCTATTCTTAAAACCAATAAACAGCTAACTAAACTTACTTCAAAAGATACTAAAGGTGGTTTATTAGATTTATTAAAACAAATTGCTATAGCTACTAGGGAAAATGGACGTATAAGCGAAAGAATATTAGCGGCTGAAAGAAGAGGAAACTTAGCTGTAGTTGCCGCCATTGGTACAAAAACAAAAGCTCAAATTAACGCCGCAAAAACTTCGGAAAAAATTTCTGTAATTGAGGCGCAGCAAAAAAGTAAACTTGCACAAATAGAAGCTAAGAAATTAGCTCAAATGGAGTTGATTGACAAAAAAGCTAAGGAACATCATGGCGCAAGAAAAAAAGAGCTTACAGAACAAGAAAAAGCTATTAATGCGTTAAAAGGTTCTTCTAATAGTTTATTGAGTCATTTTGAAAAAGGAATTATAGTAGCAAATCAGTTCGCTGAGTTAATGAGAAAGATTCAACAGTTTGGTGAACTGTTGGTTAAGCCGGTAATGGAGGCTGGGCAGTTTGAACAATGGCAAGTTGCATTAACGAATTTGACTGGTAGTGCTGAGGCTGCCGATACAAAGTTTAGGGAAATGATTCAATTTGCGAAGGTAACTCCTTTTACTATTCCGGGTATTATTGAAACTGGAATGCGGTTAGAGGCGTTGGGGAGATATTCGTTAAATACAATTAGAAATTTGGGTGATTTGGCTGCGGCTAGTGGAAAAGATGTAACACAGGCAGTTGAGGCTTATTCTAATTTAGTTACTGGTAGAACTGGAATTGCTGTTAAACAATTTAGAGCATTATTAATTAGTAATGCTGATTGGATTCGTGAAACGGGAAAACAAGTATTAAAAAATGTGGGGGGAGTAAAGGCCACAACTCAAGAAATATTAGATGCGTTGCCAAGAATATTGGCTAAGAAAAATTTTATTGGCTTGATGGATGAACAATCAAAAACATTTTTGGGAAGATTAACTAACCTAGAAGATTCTATTCAAACATTTTTAGCCAGGGTTGGAGAGAATTTTTTAAATACAAGCAAAAATATTGTTGTTGGATTAACTAATATTTTTAACGCATTTACGTTGAAGGCTCAAGATATAGGAAAAGGAATTGAGACAGGAGGTATGGTTTTATTGAGTGGGGCGGTTGTGTCGTTAGCTAGTGTTATTATAAAATCTGGGGCATTAATTATAGCATTTTTTAAGAATATAGCTATAGCTGGTGCTCTCGCAAGTTTTGCGAATATGCCATTAACAGCAATTGCGGCTATTATTGCGGGTATGGCTGCTTTGGTTGGTGGATATGCTTATTATCGAGCGTCTCTTGTTGAAACGAATAAAGAATTATTGGAATTTAATGAGGCTGAAAGATCTCGGTTAAGTCAGGATTATGAAAAACAAGAGGCGATGCAAAAAACTATTAAGTATCAGCAAGAACTTGTTGAATCATATAAAAAATTAAATAGAGAAACTAATTTAAATGTTACAGAGGCAAAAGAGTTTAAAAGGGTTTCAGATGAATTAGCTGGATTGATGCCACAGTTAACTGATGAGTATGAATTAAC
>CAYGIG010000053.1:0-3537 GCA_964349875.1 uncultured Gammaproteobacteria bacterium
CAATTTAATAATGAATTTTTTTAAACAGTATATATATTTCGGACTTAAATCGCACTGGCTTTTAATATTGATTGTAATAGGCGCAGGCTTAAGATTATTCGATTTGAACTGGGATGGAGTCTTTAATTTTCACCCTGATGAAATGAATATTGCAGGAGCAATAAATCATCTTAGAGCAAGTAATTTTTTTAATCCAGATTTTTTTGCCTATGGAAGTTTCCCTATTTATACAAATTACGCAGTTAAAAACTTGCTCGGTTCATTTGGTTTTATTCCAAGTGAATATTTGATCGGGAGAACAATGTCCAGTATTGCAAGTATCGGATGTATTTTGCTTGTATACAAAATAGGATTAATCCTCACAAGCAAGTGGCCAGAGCGGGACAGAAAAATTGTGTTAGTAGTTGCAACTTTTTTGACCACATTTTCTCCAGCACTAATACAATCTGCTCATTTTATGACTTTTGAGACATTATTGGCTTTTGAGTACTTAGTTTTTTTGTATTTTATACTGAAAGCAGATCACAACCAAAAAAAATTATTTTTATACCTTGCCGCAGCTGTTATTGCAGTAGCGATCGCAACAAAAGTTACGAGTCTTTTCTTGATACCTATATTAATAATTGCCATATATCGCAAAGCTTCACTCGAAGATAATTTTTTTAGGAAATTAAAACAATTTGGAAAAATAATATTTAATGCTACCTTAATTTCTTTTTTAACATTAGTTATATTATTTCCATATATATTTATTAGTTGGAACAAATTTATTGCAACAATTAACTATGAATCAATGGTGGCAAATGGATCAATCAAGGTATTTTATACTCGGGAATTTTTAGATACTGTTCCACTTTTTTTTCAATTAAGTAAACAATCGAATTTTCTATTTGGTAACTTAGCTTGGTTAATTTTCTTAGGAATTGGAGTTTTTTATCTATTTATTAAAAAAAATAAAAATAAAATATCTTGGATTTTTTTTTTGTTAATTATTCTATTGGGATTATTAACTCAATGTTTTTTGTTTGTGAAGTGGTTGAGATACTCCGTTACTTTTATTCCACTTTGTTCTTTGTTTGCGGGCCTTGGCTGTTTATATGCAACTAAGATATTTAAGATACCTTCAATGGTCATTATTATCTTGTTGTTCTTTTTAACATTGTCAGGGTCAATTTTGTTTATGAATGTATATATTCAAAATGACACGAGGATAGCTGCGGCAAATTGGGCAGAAAAAAATATCGATTCGGATAGTAATATTTTGTCCGAAACATATGATTTAGGTATTTTGCCATTTAACTTAAAATTTATGAAAAACATTACTCTTTTTAACTTTTACGAATTAGACAGAAGTAAAAAGGTAAAAGAGTTGTCAACTCTGCTGGAAAAATCAGATTATTTTATCTCCCCCAGCAGACGAATATCGGCTAATTATAAAAATAACCAAATTGACCTACCTGAGGTATATAATTTTTATCAATCGCTTAATGATGGCAATTTAGGATTTGATTTGATTAAGGTATTCCAAACAAGAACTGATTACTATTTATTAGGGTATAAACCAGAAGATTTAGAGGGGACATTTGAAGCGTTTGATCATCCTACTGTAAAAATTTATAAAAAAACAAAATCGTTCAAGGCGGATGAATATGAAAAAATTATTCAAAAATAGATTTCCATGGCCTAAAGTCCATGATTCTCCCTTCCGTGTTCGGAATAATAATACTTTTATAGTATTAATTTTGATTTTGATTTTGTCATTTATTGTTAGAGTGTTTGGATATAACTGGGATGGCCAATCCAGTTTTCACCCTGATGAAAGAATGATTGGTTTTGTAGTGGATAGACTTGATTGGGATTTTCAAAATTTCTTTTCACCGATTAGCAAAATGAATCCGAACTTTTTTGCTTACGGAAGTTTTCCAATATATTTACTTTGGATTATCAGGCAAATAGTTGAAATTTTAAGCGGATCAAAATTAACCTTTGACAATCTATTGAATCTTGGGCGAATTGTATCTGCTTGTTTTGACACTATCACTGTTTTGTTGATTTTTTTGCTTACTAAAAAATTATTCGGGAATAAAAAGCTGATTGCATTACTTGCAGCATTTTCTTACTCTATTTCTGTTTTACCGATACAGCTATCGCACTATTTTGCCGTGGACACTGTTTTGACTTGCGGAATAATGCTTAGTATTTATTTAGCCACAGTCGCCGTAAAAACAAAAAATCTTTTATTCCTATTATTGCTGGGGGGGTGTATCGGTACTACTGTTGCAACAAAAATTACTGGAGGTCTTGTGATCTTGCCGATTGTATTTTATTTGTTTTATTCAGAAAAGAGGGGATATGTGGAAAAATCTTTTAAAATTCTGACCGTCTTATTAACTGGGCTGTTGGCATTTTTTATAACAATGCCATATGTGTTAATCGACTGGACTAACTTTTGGGAACAAATTTCTCAACAGTCAAAACTATATTCTGATGCTTATGTTTTTCCATATACATTGCAATATGTTGGAACGTTGCCATATTTGTATTTTTTGAAAAATATATTTCTTTGGGGAATCGGACCGATCGCCGGATGTTTTGGATTATTAGGGTTAGCAGTTTTTGTAAAAAAAATGTTTCAAAGAAAAATACAAGTTTCTCTAATAAGTATGATGATTTTATTTTTCGCCATAATTTATTTTGCATACATGGGGTTTTCGCAAGTTAAGTTTATGCGATATATGCTGCCAATATATCCAATGATCGCAATTTCAGTTGGGGCGGGGATATTTGCCGCGCTCTCTAAAATAAATCGGGGGGCAAAGCCTTACATGTTTTGCATAATTTTTGCAGCACTTATTTTCTACCCGATGTCTTTTATTAATACATATACACTGCTCGATACTAGATCACAGGCAACAAACTGGATACTAAAAAATATACCTAAGGGAAGTAAAATTGCTACTGAGCATTGGGATGACAGGGTTCCTATTATCGATAACGGAACATATAATTTTTTAGAACTGAAACTTTATGACCAGCCGGATGATAGTAAAAAATGGGAGACAATAAACAAACAACTTTTGGAAAGTGATTATTTAGTAATTGCCTCGAACAGATTGTATAAACCAATCCAAAAACTAACTGGGTGTAATTTATATAAAACTTGTTATCCTATTGCAAGCAAATATTATGAAGACTTATTTTCTAATAGGTCTCAATATAAAAAAATTGCGGAGTTTAGCAGTCATCCAAAAGTGCCATTATTAAATTTGATTATTGATGACGCAAAATCAGACGAATCGTTTAATGTTTACGAAAGACCAACAATAATGATTTTTAAAAAAGATGAGGAATAAGTATGATGACATCTTGCAAAAATAATAGGGCGTGCAAGTTATAAATATTTTGCACCTATTGTATTTATTGACACAGCTCTATTTGCGATAATATTGTAATTGCGCTTGCTATTAAAATATTAATCGATAATTTAGAGACAAATATTTATATAAACAATGAAAATTAATAAAAAAATAATTATTG
>CAYGIG010000054.1:0-3534 GCA_964349875.1 uncultured Gammaproteobacteria bacterium
TGCTCTTTCATTCGCTGGTATCGGGATCAACGTTTTTATTTTGTCAATAATATATATCATATGTAAAACTTAATATTACAAAGGATATCTTTTATCGTCTGGGCAGTATACAGCATTATTAACCGTTTGTCAAGTACTATAGGTTATAGCACTCAACGATTAATTATGCAGCTTTTGCCAATAACGCTTCTTTTATTTTTCTTAACTCCTCTATTCCAGTCACTTTTTTAGACTCAGACGGAGCCTTCATTGAAAAATTAAACACCTGTTTAATAGCATCGATTTGCTTCCTGACATCATCGATCCTCTGTTGATCGGTTGTTAATGCTGTTGTTGCATTCTCAAATTTTTCAGCAACCACAACGATCTTGTTTTCGTTCTGACCGTACTGACAAGTAATTAATGTCAATAACTCGTTGTCCGAAGCCAGACGAACTTTTTCACCAATTTCAGATTCACCAACAATTGAAAGCGAAGAAACTTTATAAAATGTTTCGCGACCGGAAACGTCTGTGATTTTAATCAGCTCTCCGGCTTTAACTTTGTCTAAATTAAAAAACACTGCAGGATTACCTAAATAACTTACATGTCCGCCAATTATCATGTTTTTATTCGGCCAATCTTCATAACCCATCGAGCCGGTTTCTGCCATATGTCCGGCAAAACTGCGGCTCAGATATGGATAATCAACATTCGTCAAACTCTTAACTTCGTTTACATCAGCATTAACTCCGACACTGGCAATTTCCAGCTTGTCGGGAATATGACTATTTCTCAGATCAATAATTTTTTCTGCTGTATTTTCTATTTTTGGCGCCTCAATAGAAGGAAGTATATTTATTTCATCTGGATTCACTCTTACCACAGGCTTAAGCCATTCAGGATCACTACCGACTGCAATCCTCTGAACTTGGTTTTCAAAACCCGTCTGAATAGAAAATTGATCACCCGTATTTATCCAGTGCAAAGCCTGGTTGGAAAGAGCAAAATCGTCACTTAATGAATCAATTTCGCCCGAATCGATTTTTGCAAGCATTTGATTTAGTTCAACTTCATTTCCGAACTTCGAAGCCGTAATTGTTAGCATTTCTCTGTTATCACTCACAAACTTAACCGACTCAGGGCTATCAAGTGAAATATTATTATTTTCCAATATTTGATAAACACTGTCACCGCTAACAACACGGTAGTTTTCGACTATTGGTACTCTGACTATTTTTTCTTCGTATCTAACTCCACTTTCGTCAGCTAACAATTTCAACTTTCCAAGCGCAGCATCAGCTGTGTAATTATTGGAATCAATTCCTTCAAGCGACTGCATATATTTATCCAAATCTTCTTTTGGCATTCTTGAAACTGCATCAAAATATTTAACCTCTCCGATATATCGGCCATCCAAATCACCAAAGACCCTTGGATTCCTCTTCATGAGCATTACAAGGTCTTCGCTGCTTACAATCTCTTTTTGCACAAAAATTTCACTCAAAGACTGATTTTCCTGAGGATCTAAAACAAATCTATCCATTCCAGACGCTTTTACAAATTCCAAAGCTCCGCCAGTTGTATCCAAATCAGCATTACCAGCTTCGGACATTAGATTTTTAAGATCATCAGCGTTGGCTTCGTTCAAAAAATCTTTTTCATACAAAGCCCTAAATTCCTGACCGTCAGTAATCCCCTTAAACTGAGCAAATTCCTTTAAACTCAGCTCCGAAGAGCTTAAATCTAGCCCTGATTCAGACAAAACTTTATCAAACTGGTCTGCAATATGTGAATCGGCAACCAAAGACAGCGTGCTCTTAAATTCAAGCGGATTATTGATAAATACATCTTCTCTATATTCAAAATACTGATTTAATGTCGACTTAGTAGCCTTAGCTACCTCAGCCCCCCATCCAAACGTTTTTTCAGCCCATTTTCCAACCAAAATACCACCTGTAAGGGTAACTGCGGTCGTTGCAACCGTTTCTGACACCCACATCGAATGCTGCCTGCGCTTTATTCGTGTACTTAAAGTCTTAATTTTTTCCTCAACAATATCCTCAATTAATTTATCTCTCTGTTTTGCAATATCAGATGGTAAAAGTGAGACAAGAATTTCTTTTTTCTTTTCAGTTTCATCCTCATATCCGACCAGTTTTAGTGCTAACTCTCTTCGTTTGGCGTACAAATACCCTAACCCTAACTCCAAACCATCGACTTCGGTCCATCCTTTATTTTCAGCACCTTTTTCAGTCGAAGTTCTGATCTCAACACCTGCTCGTGCGTTATAGATCATTCCATCGTCAAGAGTAAGAATTAGTTTTTTTACCCTGACCAAATCAGACTCTACATCTTCCCTGCTGGTATATCCGTCGGTGTTATCAAGCCTTTCAACCAAATCACGATACTCTCGCTTTTTACCTTTTAATTTTTCAGGCTCCAAAGTCTCCTTAGCGGTTAAAAATTCTTGTGTGGTTTTGTATCCCCAAAGTTTGTGTGAGGTCTGTTTATTTACGAAACTGTCATATCCCGTGCCAAGTGCTCCGGCAACCGTTGACGCCACAATTGCTCCGGGAATAGTTACAGGGGTCAAACTTAAAGCATCCGAAGAATAATTTAGAACAAAAGCTGTTCCGGTTCTAAATGCCGTTTTCTTCCCTCGAGCTTTCATACGCTCTGAAAAATTGCTTAATTTTGATGTTCTAAAAATGTTTCTTGATCTGGCAAATCGAGAATTATAAGTTTCACGGATCGCATCCAATTTGGCTTGGTGATATGTTTCAGATAGTGTAAGAAGCGACAACTCTTCTGAGGTTAATCCGTCTATTTCAATACCATCGATTCCCTCAACTGAATGGGCAATTTCGTCGTCGTTAAAAATTAGATCTTCTTCGTCTCTTAACATATTTTTTGACCGAAGAATTATATTCTATTTTATGGAAATTGTCAATACTATGGGTTAAGAATTACTGTATACTTTATTTACTCAAAATCGACTATTTAGCTTCAAAAACGCCTAAAATTAGCTATTTTGCCCTATTGACAGCGATACAAACTCTGAATTAAATTAGTAAACAAGGAAAGCAACTTAGCTGCCCTAAGTCGCTTCCCTAAAACACCTCACAGAGCATTGCTATACGAGTTCATTCAGTCTGCGGTAGTAATGCTCTTTTCTTTTGTCTTTTTTCTCTTAAACTTTTTAACCTCCAATCTTCAACCTAATAAAACATTTTCGTTACCCAGTTTGCCTCTGAGACGAAATTCGTTCAACTAGTTTGCCTTAAAGATCAGTTGTCAAAAGTGCCCAATTATTCAATTTGATCTCTCACTTAAAACTGACAAGGCTCTTTTAGGACTAAATCCTTGCCAGTCTTAAGCCACTCAACTTCCCTTAACGGAAAGCTAAAGAGGACCTGCATTGGCATTAAAGCCAAACAACTCTTCTTGACGCGTGCTATACGAGATTTTAATTTACAGTCATTCAGTCTGTAACTTGATATTACACGGTTATATTTTTTATGTCAACAATTTAGTACCCCATAGGTAAATATC
>CAYGIG010000055.1:0-3474 GCA_964349875.1 uncultured Gammaproteobacteria bacterium
ATTCTTATCATTGGATTAAAAGATGAATTTTCTTTACCAAAATTAAAACAAGTTTGTTCTCAAAACAATGATACGTTAATAGACATTTATGAATCTCAGCCCGCGTCGAAATGAGATTTTTTAAAAAAAATAAATTACTATTATCGATAATTTTTTTCGGGTTTTTATTAAGAGGCTTTGGAGTAAATAATTCACCCCCATCTTTATACTGGGATGAAGTTTCTCTTGGGTACAACAGTTTTGCCATTTCCCAAACCGCTCACGACGAACACGGAAAATTCTTACCAATCGATGCGTTTACAGCATTTGGCGACTACAAGCCGCCTTTATATATCTATTTGACAGTGCCATTCGTTAAGCTTTTTGGCTTAAATTATCTCAACGTAAGGACCGTTTCGATAATTTCAGGAACCTTCTTAATTATTATTGCTTACCTGATTGCAAAGGAAATATTTCCAAAAAACAAAAAATACAAATATGCCGCAGGAATTTTAGTTTGTATATCACCTTGGAGTATTCAAATGTCGAGGGCGGCTTTTGAGGCAAACTTAGCCACAACCCTATCTGCAGCTGCAACACTTTTTTTTATAAAAGCCAAGAATAATCCAAAACTCTATCTAGTCTCATCTCTGTTTTTTGTACTTGCGATGTACACGTTTAATGGAACTAGATATTTCCTTCCGGTCTGGATACTTACGCTGTTTTTATGGAGATTATCAGCTCGTAGATTAAATAAGACAGAGATAAAATCTATATTGGTTTCAGTTGTTTTTAGCTTTGTTCTAATCTTGCCGCTAATTCAATTTGGTCTAACCGGTCCGGGTCGTCTCAGATTTGATGAGGTTAATATTTTCTCTGACCCTGAACCCGTAATTAAGTCCAACAGGCTACAGCAGGAAAATGGAAATTCTTTAATCTCCAAAATCATTTTTAACAGAAGAATTTTTCATGCACAGAATTTTATCGGACACTATTTAGACCATTACTCACCAAAATATCTGTTCATGACTGGAGATGTTAACCCAAGGTTTTCTTCCCAATCAACAGGTCAGCTTTATATCGTTGAAGCATTATTAATTCCCTTAGGTTTTTTATATCTATTTAAGAAAAATAAAAAATATTTTTATTTGATGTTGCTTTGGATAACCTTAGCTCCTATACCAGCAAGCATTGCAAGAGAAACACCTCATGCATTAAGAACCTTACACATATTACCTTCATTGATGCTGGTTAGTGCAGCGGGAATAATATTTATTATCGAGAGTATAAAAGGAAAAACTCTTCGTATTGGTGCACTTGCGGTAATTATTCTTTCATTTTTAATTCAGTCATTTTATTTTTCCTATAACTACCTTTTTTTGTATCCTGAAAAATTCGGCGCCGAATGGCAAGATGGCTACAAACAACTGGCACAAAGTTTAAAAACAATTCAAAATCAATATCCGAAGATTCTGGTTACTGACTATTATGGAAGGGCATATATTAACCTGCTTTACTACTGGAAATACGATCCGGAAAAATATCTCAATTCTCGAGACGCATTTTCAGAAGCCTCCGGTCTATGGACAGTAAAAGGGTTTGACAACCTGAACTTCAAACAATCAGTTACCTGCGCAGACAGCGCTAGCGCTGATCTTCTGATTGGATTGCCTGCAGATTTTGAAAACATATCAGAGAAGCAAGTAGTTCGTAATAGCTCAAACAAGGCTAAATTTGTTATGATTAAGTCCAATGACTGCAAAAAATAACTCACCCAGGATTTCAGTTGCAATGGCAACGTACAATGAAGAGAAGAATTTGGATTATGCCCTAAGTTCTGTTAAAGGCTGGGCGGACGAAATAGTAATTTTCGACGGTTCCTCAAGCGATAACACAGTTAAAATTGCCAAAAAATATTCAGCTAAAGTATTCGTTGTCGATAATCCGCCCCATTTTCACGTAAACAAACAAAAAGCCATTGAGAAGTGCACTGGAGATTGGATATTTCAGCTTGACGCAGACGAACAGCTTACTTCTGAACTTAAAGAAGAGATAAATATCATTATTGCCGCTGATAAAAATATCTATAATGGTTATTACATTCCCAGAAGAAACTATTTCCTTGCTCATTGGATGAAAAAAACTGCCAACTATCCCGATCCGGTTATTCGCCTGTTTAAAAAAGGTAAAGGGACTGTTCCGGCAAAACAGACTCACGAGCAAATAGAAATTGACGGGAAAATTGGCTGGGTAAAAAACGACATGCTGCATTTTGGTGATATTAGCTTTACCCGTTATCTCATCAGATCGAACCGCTACAGTAGTATGGATGCAAGATATTTAAAAAACGACAACATCCCTTTGAATTTCAAACTTGGATTTAATTATTTGTTTTGGCTTCCGATAAAAACCTTTTTTACGTTATATTTTCGACATCAGGGATTTCGTGATGGCATGGCCGGATTTGCGTTCTCTTTATATTCAGGTCTCCACTTTGTTTCTACATATCTAAAATATTATGAATCAAAAAATCAAAGTCTTAATCGACCAGACCCGCTTGATTACTGGGCATAAAGCCCGTGGATCAGGGACCTACATCAAAAATCTCACAGAAAGTCTTGAAGGACTTGGTGATGTTGAATTAATCGAGAATTATCTCAATAAACCGGATTTGGTTCATTTTCCATATTTTGATCCATTTTTTTTAACTCTTCCAGCGCAATTTGAAAATCCCAGTGTAATTACTGTTCACGATTTAATCCCCCTAGACCACAAGGAATTTTTCCCAGTTGGCATAAAAGCAACGTTAAAGTGGAAATTACAAAAACATCGGCTTAAAAAAGCCAGGGCAATAATTACTGATAGTGAATATTCCAAACAAAGAATAACCGTCCTTACAGGAATTAATGAAAAAAAAATATTTGCTATTCCACTGGCAGCTGATGCAATTTTTAAGATTTTACCGGAAAAAGAAATATTGCCAATAAGAAAAAAATACCTATTACCTAAAGAATTTATTTTATATCTTGGAGACGTTAATCCAAATAAAAACGTGATTAGATTAGTTCAAGCCGCAGAAGGATTTAAATATCCACTTATTTTAGCAGGCAGGGCATTTGGAGGAAATTCAAAAGAGAGTATCGAAATTAAAAGGTTGGTTAAAAACTCAGCTAATTCACGCATAATAGGAGAGATTCAGCAGGCAGCGGATTTAGTTAGAATATACAACGCGGCTTATTTAACTGTTGTTCCATCTTGGGATGAAGGATTTGGTTTTCCGATTCTAGAATCAATGGCGTGTGGTACACCTGTGGCAACCTCAAGCATTTCTTGCCTTCCGGAGGTTGGAAGAGACGCGGCAATTTATTTTAATCCATATTCTGTAACTGATATTACTAAAAAGATAAATAATGCAATTAAGCTTTCACAAAACAATTATTCAATTCTGGTTAAGAAATCATTGGAAAATAACCAATATTTTACATGGAGAAAAAC
>CAYGIG010000056.1:0-3439 GCA_964349875.1 uncultured Gammaproteobacteria bacterium
AAAAGGTTAATTTTGTTTTTGCCTTAAGAGAAGGACGTAAGCGCTTGATGGCTTTTGAGGTCGAAACTGACGGAGCGTCGTATGAACTTATCTATGATCAAGAAAGCATTTTATGGAAACTCAAACAAGTATTTTTACCAGCAGAAGGGGCGTAAATGAAAGTCCTGATAATAATAACCGAGTTATTATTCATGCCGATTTTAATTCGTTTTTTGCGCGAGTTGAGCAGCAGTGTAATCCTAATATTCGTTCTCGACCCGTCGGGATCATCAAATCTGCCGGACGCGGATGTGTTATTGCCGCCTCCCCAGAAGCCAAACGGCTGGGGGTTGGAACCGGATCTGATGTGGTCACTGCCAGAGGAAAAATCGGAGATATAACTTTTGTTCCGGCTGATTTTGATAAATATTTCGATATTACAAAACGGTTTATTAAAATTGCTTCAAGGTATACGGACAAGCTGGAAGTGTTTAGTTTGGATGAAGTTTTTATGGATGTGACTGACACAGAAAAACTTTGGGGAAATGTTTTTGAACTAATCTCTGAAATGAAAAGCGATTTAAGAAAAGAAATCGGTGAGTTGATAACGGTTTCGGTTGGAATTGCAGACAGTAGAAGAATGGCAAAGCTGGCTTCTGAGTATGCGGGTGTTGATGGGATTTTTTGGATTGGGGAAGAGAACAAGATTGCGGTTTTGGATAGGACTCCTTTAACAAAAATATTGGGTATCGGAGACAGAATGGAAAAAAGATTAAAAGTTTTAGGAATAACAGACTTTGTGATGTTGCGCGAGAAAAGTATCGATTATTTAGTCTATTGGTTTGGGCCGTTTTGGTCGAGACACTTGTATAACTTAGCGCGCGGAATTGATAATACCAAGATTGTAACAGCTGACGAGTGGGTTAGACCAAAGAGTGTATCGCGGACATTTACCAGATATACCAATACCAATACATCTTGGGAGAAAAAGCAGACTTTGCGTAATTTGTGTGACGAAGTGGGGGAAAAATTAAGAAAAATGAATCTTAAGGCCAAAAGAATAGGATTATCTGTTCGAGGCAAAGAAACGAGTTATTGGGGTCAGGGTCGGGTCGGGTTTTATGGCACTAATGACGGGAAAGACATTTTTACTGTAGCGGAAAAAATATTAAATAGTTTTGGAACTAGTGAGCCCCTGAGGTTTTTTGGGGTTTTTGTGACGGATATTTTTGAAGATGTTGCACCGACTGTGCCGATGTTTGTTCAAGATAGACGTAGGCAGACTATTTTGGAGGCGGTGGATAAGATAAATGAGACTTATGGATCTTTAACGGTTTTTAGTGGCAATTTGGTTGGGAATGAGTTGGTAGCACCGGAGGTGAATGGATACCTTGGGGACAAGTATTTTTTGTTTAAGACGAAGTAATAAAATTATCTTTTTTGATACAAATTTTTATATTTCCCTTTTCACTTTTTGCCAAATGTCGGCCAAAGCATTAAACGGACATTTGGCAAGCTGCCTCTTTAGACGGAAAAATCGAAAGTTTTTTTATTTATTTTTTTAAGAATATCCAAAGAGCCAAAGCCGTTCAAAGGAAAATATAGGGAAGAAAGAGATAAAGAAATTGGAGTTTATGGGTTCTCGCTTGAATTCACAAAATTTCTGCTTCAAGCAAAATTTTGTCTCAATTCAAGCTACAAGCCTGCGTTAAGAGTGAATTACAAATTCATTCTCTCTTTGAGACAGGAAGCCTGAAACTAGAAAAAAAGGCCCTGCGGGTTTGAAGCGCAGGGCAATGGTGCGGCGATTATCGGGAGTGAGTGGGTATTTCCCGAAAACCACGAGGGAAGTCCCAGAGACGAGAGTTTCCATCGACTTCGACGAATTTGGAGCCGTCAAAGCGGGTGACGCTTTGAGGTTCCGGTACTTGCCAGGAGTCGGGTGCAAAGACTCGAAACACGGCGGAGTTGATTGGAGCTTCGATAAGTCGACTAAGAAGGTTTCGGACGGCCAACTCTTGGCTGTTGGTAATCGGAATGTCTTCTTCGTCAATCGTTTCAGAGACTCCGTCGTCGTGAAGAATTTCGATGTGGCCGATGAAGACCGTCCAGTGTCCGAGTTGGTATGTCAGTTGGACACCATGGTTGCCAGAAAGTTGATTGGCGAGAAGATCGAGTTGCTGCTCGAAAGACAATGAATCGACAAGACTTGGCAAGCATTTTCTCCTAAAAAGAGTTGTGTGAATGTGCTGATAAAGTATTTTACTCTTGATGATTAATTTATCAACAATGGGTTAAAAATGGCTCGAGTGTGGATAACTTAATATTTTAAGGCTTGCTCAATTAGGACTACGGTAACTACAATAAAATTATGAGGGTTTTGGTAAGTAGTAAATTTCGTTATTTTTCTATATTTATTATTGCAACAGCGTTTTTAGTTACCGGCTGCAATGCTGCTAAAAAACAGGTTTTTGATGAAGGGTTTGCTGATGCGTTTAAGTCGGTCGATGTTCCCATTAATGACAGGTTTCTTTCCGGCGGACCCGAAGAAAAAGGCGAGCTGACTCAAAAGACGGTTAAGGACAGTCGGGCGGCGGAAAAATTCACCCAAGTTTCCAGAAAAAATCCAAAAAGTATTCTGATTGACGGTAACAGGATGTTGGTATCAGACTGGGTACAGAGAACGCTGGTATCAATTGATATGGTAACGAAAAAAGAAGCGGTTTTTGTTCCGGCGATAGACTTTGTATCCGATATGGTCAAAGACCGAAACGGTAATATTATTGCGGGACTCTTTACAGGCGAACAAGTTGTAACAATCGATAGGTCTGCAAAAGTAACTAAAATTGCCGGTAATTTGGGTAAAGTTTCAGCTGTCACTGTCTCACCGAATAATGATATTTATGCTGCAAGCTTTGATAGGGGGATAGTTTATAAACTAAGCCGCGACGTGTCTCGCGATCCTGAGGTGTTAATAGATAACTTGCAAAACCCTGCTGGGCTGAGTTTTGGCAGTGACGGCAGATTATATATCTCGCAGTTTTCCAGTTCTTCGGAATCGATATTAAGGTTCGATGTAAATGTTTTGACGAAGGAGGTATTTGCTATCGGTATCTCTCAAGCTGCAAGAATGGTTTTTGTAGGTCCAAAGCTGTATATTGGCGGAGCCGAAGCCGGACGGGCTGTGATTTGGTCATTTGACAGTCTCGGAAATGGAGAGGTTTTGGTTGCAGGTGAATTTGATGATCCAATCGTGGGTCCAGTAGGTAATGGCAAATTTTTATATTTTGGCAGTTCGTCCGGAGCAGAAAAAAATATTTATACTCCTCGGGCATACTGATCAAAGTGGGCTCTGCGGTGCACTCGCCGACGCGTATCAAAAAGGTGCGCGCGATGCAGGACATACAGTAGAGCGGCTCAATATCGGAGGGATGCATTTCGATCCAATATTGCACAAGGG
>CAYGIG010000057.1:0-3150 GCA_964349875.1 uncultured Gammaproteobacteria bacterium
TGATTAAAACCAAAGAAAAACTAAAGCCCCAACGATCACGCCCAGGCATCCGCCACTTGGGTAAATTCCTAAGTAGAGTTAAGATCAAGAAATTCCGTCGCTAATCACACTCGGCCCACAAGCCTCTTTTTGCTTGTCTTGCTTCTTTTTCAAGGGATTTAAAACGGCTGACATTAGCTACATCAGGCGGATAAGTTGCCACCCTTGCATAACCCTGTTCGACAAGTATTTCGTTGACCATCCGTCCGTCTGGCAAATAAACATACCTTAGCAAACGTAAGTATTTATCAGTCTCGGAAACATCTTTTTCCAATCTCAAACCGCCTTTTTCCACTAAAGTTCGATTAAATTCGTAAGCCTTACTTGCAAAACAATCGCTTGCTCTGCCACCGCGAGCAAGTTCTGGAGTGTTTACACCAATATACCTAACTCTAACCCCATCAACATCTATCGTGTCTCCGTCAATAACTTCAATTGTTTGTAAGGATACATTAGCCTCATCTGAGCTCTCTTTCTCAGTTTCATATTGTTCAAAATCAGTTAGCGGCGGCTGTAAACCTTTAAAGCTTTGAGAAAAATTTTGAGAAGATATCCAAAAAATAAGCAGGATTCCAAAAAGCAGAAACAGCAGAGTCAAAACCAGCCCAGCTCTTCTCATTCAACCAAACCCCTTAAAATTGTCACGTTCTCTTCGTCCGGCCCGCTTCTTTCAAAACCGGGGACTTCCAAAACCAAATCGCTCCCCTTAAAAAAATTCAAATTAGCAATTGCTTTTAATCCAGCTGTACCCACTTGGCCACTGCCAATATTTTCATGCCTATCACGCAAACTGCCCAGGTTTACTTTCGAATCATTAAAATGCACAATCGGAATCTTAATGTCTCCAAAAGTATTGGCCAATTGTTTTTCGAATTCCTCAACCTTTTTTTGAGTTGAAATATCAATGCCATATCCCCAAAGATGTGCCGTATCGATACACACTTCGGCACGTGGATTATTAATAAGTTTTATCAGGTCGCCAACTTCGTCCATTGTTCTCGGCACACTCGCTCCGCCGCCGGCACTATTCTCAATTATGACTTTTGCTCCAGTCGTCACACTCAGCACATCACAAATATTTCCGGCAATGTCAGTTAAAGTTGCCCCATCTTTTAAACTCCCCGGATGAACAACCACTCCATACGCACCGATTTTATTTGCTAACTCAATATCGCTAGTCAAACTCTCTATTGATCGCGCAACAAGCTCGGACTTTGTACTGCCAAAATTGATCAAATAACAGGCATGAATATAAACTCTGCCGGAAAGATTTTCTTTTTTTGCTAAGAGGAATTTTTCTATTTCGTCATCCGTAATATTTCTCCTTTGCCACGATCTTGGTGAGGACCCAAAAATCTGTATTGAACTCGCACCGATTAACTTCGCTTTTTCAGCGCCATAAAACAAACCGCCCGCCGTCGAAACATGCGCGCCTACTTTGGAATTTTGGTCAACCATTTTACTTAACAATTATTTTTCCAAACTTAGAAGAGTCCAAGTGATTATGGAAACCCCAATTCCCAATTTTTTGGAAAACAAAAGTAAAACTGCTTCCTGGTGCTACTGGGCTTTTCGCGTCAAACTCCGGATAATCGGTGTGTGTTGGGTGCGGAGCCGATGCTGGCCAAAATGGCTTAGTCGAATTGTTAACAAATACCACGGTTTGTCCTGTGGTTACTTCAAGGCTGGCTGGAGAAAAACCACTCTCAGAGTAAGTAACGGTTTTTGCGTCCTGAGGAACTGTCTTGGTCGTATTTTGAGACACCTGTGTTTGAGTATTTGATTGTTGATCTATATCTGCTGGGGCCTTCGCGCTACAAGCTGAAAGTAATGACAAAATCACCACTGATCCAATTAGTGTAATTCGTTCCATAAAAATTCACCGCCCTTATTTTCAAGCTAAAACTAGATTTCGTCGTTATTGTTGCCGTTTTCGCCTTGTTCGTTTACAGCATCCAGCGCACCTTCACCCAAAGGTCTGAGTGGATCGTAATTAATACCAGCCCTCTCGCCAATATCGTCAACATCCGCCCCCTCACCACTACCTTCTTCCAAACCCTCATCAGTCATCTCTTCACTCTCATCAGGCTCAAACTGGCTTACTGGAATATCCCCTTCTTCCAAAAGTGTATCCTCATCAAGGATAACATCGGACATATCTTCGGGTTTCAAATCAGTTAGGTCAGACATAATATTTTGTACTCTACAAACTTAACAAACTTTTCCAAATCAATCAACCTCAATTTTGCATCTAAACATCGTAACCGATCGATTCGGATGCTCTTTCGGCACCTTCGCTTATTATTTTATAAGCCTCGTCCTTAGCTGGACAAATATTTATAAACGGACAAAACTTACAAAGCCTTGATGGTTTTGGCATAAATACTTTATCTTCATGGATTGATTTGGCTATGACTTTGGTTTTCTCCAAAGTCATTTCTTTGGTACTCTTATCAGCCGAAAAACTTACTTCCTTTTCTGTTTTAAGATAAACATAACTTGCTTCATCGACTTTTTTACCGAATTTCTTCTCAGCTATAAGCGCATAGATCATCAGCTGAAAATCATCTTCCTGCTTTAATCCAGTTTTATAATCAACGATCTTTAGATGCGTATCGCCGGCAGCATCTATCCTGTCGATCCTCCCCGTCAAAACTAAATCATCATCAACCTCTTCCTTAAAATACGTCTCTCTGCCTTCCGGGTCCGTTACTGACAAAACATTTTTATCTCCGCCTTGAGAATTATAAAAATATTCGACCATCGATACTGCCATCCGATAATACTCTCGCTCCTGATCAAGACTCTCGAAACCTCCACCCTTACCCCGCGGTCCGTGCCAGGCATTTTTCAAAAGCACATTTATTGATTTTAGATTTCTTTCATTTTGGGGAATTTCAAAATATCTAGCCAAAACAGAATGAACGATATTCCCCATTGTCAGATCAGCGGAGGACGGTTCGAACTCTTTCTTGTGAGCCTTAACAAACTCGTCGATATTAGCAAAATGATATTTCTTTGGACATTGCAAATAGTCCTTCATTTTGGCAAAAGACAAAACCATATTTATTTATTGAAACTAATTTTACTCCGTAATCTTAAAAGTCTCGA
>CAYGIG010000058.1:0-3114 GCA_964349875.1 uncultured Gammaproteobacteria bacterium
AAACCCGTTAATAGCTACTTTTATCATTTTTTAATTTCTTTTTTTAAAATATCTTGGTAGGAATTTAAAAAATATGGCGTAGCTTTGACTTTGAAAAATTTGTTGGAAACAGAATTTTTCAAAAAGAAAAGCGAGCACATATATTTAACCCCAAACCTTATCTCTAATCGTACCAAATTTTAACTTTCTATTACGATCTCTAAAGCTTCTATTCCCGGCATTTTAACCCCTGCAATAAAATCCAACATTGCACCCCCACCCAAAGACACCCAATCCACTTTTGAAATATCACCAAACTGATTAAGTGCACTAATAGTATCTCCACCACCAACAGTAATTTTTGCATTACAACGCATTAATATTTCAATCAATGTCCTGGTACCAGCCGAATACAATTCTTGTTCAAAATTACCAATAGGACCATTCCAAACAATCTCTTTAGCTGTATCAATTATTTTTTCAAAACCCGTTACACTCTCTAGTGTTACATCCATTCCTGATTCAATCAGTTCTCCGACAATTACATTTGATTCCAACGAAATATTTTTTTCTAATATTTCTTTTGGTAATAATCCCCCAACCAAAACCTTGTCTGAAATTTTAGAAAGCGCATTAATAACCGGCAGTTTTGTCTCGATCTTTGCTCCGCCAATAATTGATACCAATGGCCTATTTGGATAGTTTACTAGACGTGATAGATGCTCTATCTCCGCCTCCATTCTCAATCCTGCGTAAGAATCTAGCAACCCAGTAATTGCAACCGAGGACGCTGCTACACGGTGTGCGGTTGCAAATGAATCATTCACAAAACAGTCAAAACCCAAAGCCATTTTTCGAGCAAATTCCAAGCTATTTTCCTCATCCTCTTTCCAAAATCTTAGGTTCTCTAATAACAAAAATTTAGTGTTGAAGTTTTCTACCCAATAATTGCTATTGAAGCCTATCTCAAAGCCAAAAACTGATTCAAGTTCAGCAAGAATTATTCTTGTTGATAGCCCCTCCTCGTGACCTTCAGGTCTTCCTATTTTTCCACAAATCACAAGATTACTTACCTTATGACTTAGATAATTAACTGTGTCCTTTGCCGCAAGCAATCGTGTGTTGTCCAAAACTTTTCCGTCTTTGATAGGCACATCAAGATCCAAACGTAATAAAACTTTTTTACCCTCCCAGTTACCTTCTTTAATCCCTTTCATTACTCCATCTTACCTAATAATTGCCTGTTTTGGGACGAATCATCCACAAGAACAGTCTTTCCGGTAACAAATTCCTTGCTTTTACCATTAAATAAGCATCAAAGCCTAATGTCTGCCTTAGTGGTGGATCTTCATCATCAACACACTCAAAAATCTGTTTTGCTGCTGATTTTGAGCTAATACTTAAATTAAACAAGCCATTTCTTTTTTTGTGTTTCAGATACACGAATTTGTAAGCCGTAGTTTTTAGATCCTTCCAAATTTCTACTCTATTTTTAAAAAAGTTGGTTTTTACCTGCCCCAACTCAAACAAAATTACTTTAATTCCGAATTTTTTTACTTCTAAATATAAACTTTCACTAAATGCCTCCAATGCCCATTTTGTCGCACCATACCCGCTCATACCGGAAAACCCATATCTTCCGGCAATTGACCCAATATTGACAATAACCCCAGATCTCTTTTTCCTCATGTAGGGCAAAATTGTCTGAGTAAGATAAAAAGGGCCAAAAAAATTAGTCTCAAAAAGCCCCCTAAGCGCGAAAATCGGCGTTTCTTCAACCGTCCCTACCATTCCATACCCCGCATTGTTAATTAAAATATCTATCCGCTTGTCTTTTTTAATGATTTTTTTTACCGCCCTATCAATTGATGATTTATTATTCAGATCTAATTTTAAAATATCTACCGCAAATTTCTGACTCTTTATAGTTTTTCTTAACTTTGAAAATTTAGTAACATTTCTAGAAGTCGCCCAAACCTTGTATTTATTCCGTGCAAACTCCAAAACCAATTCTCTACCAATTCCTGACGAAGTTCCTGTTATTAATACTACTTTCTTTCTCATACCAAAAAAATATTTCAGTTTGAGCATTAGCATGTATTTAATCTTAACTGGAGCTGAATTACAACTTAATAACTAGTAAAATAGTATAGCGATGACCAATCTTGCCCAATCACCATCACAATCACCCAAGAAGATAGTAACCAAAAGCAGCAGGAACTCCTTTGAAATTTTTCTAAACGTCGTCCTTATTCCCGTCTACTTCTTTTCAATCCCAATCCTAATTAAAACCTTTTTCTCTCCATACAAAAAAACAGCCTTTGTTGACAAAACTCCAGGCATTTCGACAGCCTTCAACAATCTAATTACTAATATCATTTCGCGCATTATCGGAGCGATTTTAAGATTTTTTATTCTTATTACAGGCATTTTTTGCCTAATTATCTTCATATTAATTGCTTTTCCAGTAGCTTTATTGGCTGCCATTCCCCCTTTCTCCTACATTATTTACTCCAAAACTACTCCTGATGATATTGAAATAAATTCAAATACAACCGTCGCTGAGTTTTTCAGCCTTCTTATAAAATCAAGATTCTTCAAATTTTTCCTAATCAAAACTGCACTAAAGGATAATATTTTTAGTCCTCTCATGTCCGACAACACCACTCTTTCTTCGCTCGATTCCGAAATAGTAAAACTAGAGCTAAAAGAAAAACTCGCAACTTTATTTCAAAAACACCAAGCCCTCAGACAAATTTTAGAAACCGTTCATCTAGACGAGACTGATATCACCAATCTCTGCCTATGGTACGAGCTTGCTCATCCCATCAGTGAACCACTGATCCTGTCACGCAAAAAAGTCATTGCATTAAATGGTCTTGGTCACGATTTAGCTTATGGCTACACAATAAATCTTGACCGGTTTTCCAAAAATCTACTCAGCCTTGAAACAAAAGATGTCAAAGTACTTGGAAGAGTAAATGAAATTGCACAAATAGAAACAATTCTTAGCAGCTCGAGAAACAGTAATATCATAATCGTCGGCGAACCTGGAGTCGGCAAACACACTATTGCCATAGAACTCGCGCGCCGCATTGCAAATGGCACCGCTCCAATAACTCTAATCCATAAGCG
>CAYGIG010000059.1:0-3104 GCA_964349875.1 uncultured Gammaproteobacteria bacterium
GTCTAAAGTTGGAAGATTTTGCGGTATATATGCGGTTAATACCCTTAATATATGAATATTGGATGATGGATTACCCTACCCGACCAATAAAAACGCGTTCTAGGGCCAATTAGAGGGTTTTAGCCTCAATGTAGCGATATGTTGAGACTAATGTGATATAAGTATCACAGTAACGTTGGACATTAAATATTTGGAGGGTTTTTCTTGTTTGCTGTAATGGTTTTTAAGGATA
Organism: uncultured Gammaproteobacteria bacterium; assembly: GCA_964349875.1. Classification (GTDB taxonomy): domain Bacteria; phylum Patescibacteriota; class Microgenomatia; order CAYQLK01; family CAYQLK01; genus CAYQLK01. Next base: position 233 of record CAYGIG010000059.1, read on the forward strand.
CGGTTCGTTTTCTACGAAAACTGTCAATGACTGCAAGAGTCTTGCTTGTGGGGCTCACTGTCGCAACCTTGGCCTCAGCGGTTTGTTGGAGTTGGACACAAGATCCGATATGGGCCTTCATGACTCTAGGCGTAGGAGCGTTGGCTTGGGTGCGTTTTGGTCTCGCTGTCGTTTACGTCTCCAGTCAGGATTAAACTCCTACGTTCTTTGCCGGTTTTTTAAAATTTGATCACTGATTCTTTCTTGATTTTTATTTTGAACTAACCGGCATTTTCTTAATATTTTATATGTCGCACAATAATGTGTTAGAGTGGAGATATGTCTAAGGATTTGGTTGAAAAAACTGACAAGATCGAAAGCGAGATTGGTGACTTCTTGGAATACTTGGAAGTAGAGCGCAACGTCTCTCCCCTCACCTTACGGGACTATAAACATTATTTAAAAGTTTTTAATAATTGGGCACATGATAATGGAATTAATGATATCGACGAGGTGGATATTAAGAAAATCCGCTCTTTTAGGCTATTTTTATCACGTAAATTAACCCAAGACAACGAGCCTATTAAGAAGGTTACTCAAAATTACTACATAATCGCGTTGCGGGCGATGCTAAGGTTTTTGATAAAAAATGATCGCAACGTTCTGGCTCCTGACAAGATCGAATTAGGCAAGCAAGAAGGCAGACAGGTTGTGTTTCTGAATCAGGATCACTTAAACAGATTATTGAACAGTCCTAATATAAATAGCTTAAGCGGTTTGCGGGACAAGGCTATTTTGGAAATGCTTTTTTCAACAGGTTTGCGTGTGTCTGAAATGGTTAATCTTAATCGTGACTCAATTGATTTGAATACAGGAGAATTTGGTGTGATGGGAAAAGGACGTCGGGTTAGAGTCGTGTTTTTATCCCCTGATGCAGCTACTTGGATTGCCAGATATTTAAATGGGCGGGACGATCATTATGAGCCGTTATTTATCAGATATAAAGGCAAAAAGTCGATTGTTGATGATGATGAGAGTCACAGGTTGACTTCCAGAAGTATTCAAAGGATTGTTGAAAACTATGTTAAGAAAGCGCAGCTGCCGATCAAGGCGACGCCGCATACATTAAGGCATTCTTTTGCGACGGATTTGCTAAGCAACGGAGCGGATATTAGGAGTGTTCAGGAAATGTTGGGACATAAAAATATTGCTACGACGCAGATCTATACTCATGTTACGAATAGACAGTTAAGAGAGGTTCATCAAGCGTTTCACTCACGAAAAAGAGATAAGGAGGATTAGTTCCTGTTTTTTAAATGCGTCTTCTCACAGGAAAGTTTTCTCTAATGAGAAACAGTATTTTTTTTAACACCCCTCTCACTTCCGTCGTTCGTGATAAGTATATTTTCCACCGAAAGACTTACTAGCTCTGTGAGTCATTTCTAGAATAGAGGCACGAACGACTCACATGAAACGTTTTAGTTTCAAAGCCGTTCGAAGGATGTTAAGAGATAGGGAAATTGGAGTGGGTTGAGGAATTAAGAAGAAGCCCGCAGCCGGTTTAGTGGACTGCGGGGGTAAATGGGTATGAAATAATTTCACAGAAGCCGTGCTTGGCTGGCGATGGCGTGAGGCATAAAGACAAGATCTCGATGCTGCCATACTTGCAGATGACTTCTGGTACTTAGGACTGCGTGATGCAGGATACTGTGAGCTCTTTCAGAAGGATCTGTTAAATCGCTTCCAATATTGTCCGCAGCGACGCTTGGACAAGCATCGGGATCGAAAGATGCTGTCGCCAGCCTGTAGGCGGGTTTGTTGGGATTTTGAGGTACAGGGATGTTGTCAAAGCTCAGAAGCTGTGGCCGATTTCTGAACAGAACAACAGCTGTTACTGTCCGTGGTTGGTTTGTTTCCGGGAAGATCAGCCTTTCTGCTTCCGGGAACTGATCAAGTAGGCTTTGAACAAGTGTTTCAAGTGCTTCGTGGCGTTTGGTAATTTTTGGGTACAACGGATTAATTGTCCTCCATTAAAGAGCTGAAGTGTGATTAAAGTACAACAGTAATATTAACAATTTTTTGAAAAATAGATAGGTACTCGCTCTAATTCGTCAAAATTCTGCTTCCAGCAAATTTTTCCTCATTCTCACTACATCCTGCGTTTTGTGAAACACAAAACTAATATTTTTAAATTAACCCCTCAGAGGGTTTTGTAGGTAAGTGTAACGTAGAGTTTGAGTTCCCCGCTTCCAGGATCGATTTCGGTTGAAGGTGCTGTGGGTTCGCCGCCGCCGATACCTTGTTTCATAACACTCGAGTCGACCGATCTTGGGTAGGAATCAGAACTTTGCTCGTTCTCACTGTAGTAGATGATTTTGCCTAAAGAAATGCCGGCAGTTTTGGATGTAATTTCCGCTTGTCTTTTGGCATTTTTTACTGCTAGTTCACGGGCTTGGTCGAGAGCTTTCTGGCGGTCATTAAGGCTGAATTGCAGATTATTGACCGTATTTAGGCCGCCGGCTGTGGCGGCATCAATTACATCACCTATTTTGTTTAGGTCTTTAACTTTGAGATTGAGAGTGATGTTGACTGAATAGTCTTTGATTGCCCGGCTTGGCAGAGTGTAATCATAGTTCGGATTTATTGAGTAGTTCACGGTTTTGATATCCTCCCCTTTTATGCCGAGATCTTTGAGAGACTGCCTGACTGTTTCAATGCGGGCGTTGGCTTTGGTTTGGGCAGATTTGACACTTGAATCGTTGATTAATATTCCTAGAGATATTTCTGCAAGGTCAGGAGCAACAGTAACTATCCCCTCTCCGGTAACCGAGAAGTCAGTTGAGAATGATTGTGTGGTGTGAAAGATTGGTGCGAATTTTGTTTGAAAAACGGC
>CAYGIG010000060.1:0-3097 GCA_964349875.1 uncultured Gammaproteobacteria bacterium
ATTATAACCCCCATATGTCTATTTTGATTAAACTATTACATCGGAGTTTGCTGTTAATGGTGAAGCTGGTTTTACTCCTTTTTCTAGCCCATCTAATAAGCACTTTTCGAATATTTTTAATTTTTTCGTTAACAGCTTGTTTTTTTTCACCTCCGCATAACTCATCATAATGTGAATATGGCCAAGTGCGGCAGAAGCAAGACCAATCGTCATATTCATATTCTGATTACTCCTAACTCTTTCTTTGTCGCCCAATAAGATGTCAACATCAACTGTAGACGCGTGGTTTTTTCTATTACCGAATGTGTATACCATTTTAAAAACTTCATGTAATCCAACTGGAAAAGCACTCCCCCGCTCTAATTCATTCATCATAGCCTCCAGATCCTTGCCAAAGGGGGTTTTGTACAATTTTTCTTTGTCACTCAGCCCTTCAGTCATTATCATTCTGACTTTCTCTTCCTGCTCGTTCGTAATCAAAACTCCAGCTTTTTTCAACTCTTTATACACTCGATTGGTTTTTTTGAGAGTCCTTTGGAGGCTCCCTTCTTCCCAAACATAGTCACCTTTAACAGACTCAAAATTCACTTTTTGTTTTTTTATCACTCCGGCAGGAAGTTCCATTTCTACCTTCTCCACATACTTAACATCTGCATTCTTCTCTATGGGTATAAAGAAAAAGAACTTTTTTGCCATTGCTTCTGATCCAAATTTGTCAGCATACATTGCGTAAATCATAAACTCAAAAATTGCACGAGAAAGGTCGATTAGTGCGTCTCCATTCTTAGAGTCACGCATTAAATTGCTAATTGCGTATAAATGCCAATAACTCTTCCTAGCTAAGCCCTCGATATATAAGGAGTACAAACCTTTTTTAACTAGCCTAGACTGAGACACTAACAACTTTTCACTCAATCCAAGTAGACCATTTATTATCTCTTCAATCATAAGAGAATTGTATATCCTTTTTCCTCACATACCAGTCCATAGTATTCATTCTGGATATAGAAAAAACCCTACTATTCAACCTTTTCTAAAAAAATCTAAATTATTCCTTCCCAGTCGCATCCACCTGTTCGGCCGTAGGCCTATCTAATACCCCCGATGCACTAGAATCCTGCTCGGCTGGCTGCGGACCTGATTTTTCCAGAACATCCTGCCTTAATTGTTCAACCTGATTCTGCTCTGCTAACCTTTTCTGCCTTTGAGCAGAAATAGCAGCATCCAGCTCTGCTCTTACCGACTCGGCTTTGGCTTGTTGCTCTGCTTCTTTGATTTTTACCTCTTCAGGATTCGGTACTGGTGGAGTCCCTTGTTTGGCAGGATCCGGCTGAACAGGGTTTTCGGCAGGCTTTGTTTGTGAATTAGAACTAAAAAAATGCGTACCAAAACTCTGATCTATCACATCCTTAACCACTCTTTTTGCTTCCCGACCGACAATTGACCAATCCATATATCTCTAATATATCAAAAACTTCAAAAATCGCTTCGGCCCTCAAAGGCCCGTCTTAAGGTAATATCATCCGCATATTCAATATCTCCACCCGAAGGTAATCCTCTGGCAATTCTCGTAACCCTCACGCCTAACGGTTTAATAAGTTTGGATATATACATAGCAGTTGCCTCACCCTCCATCGTCGGATTAGTAGAAAGAATTATTTCCTTAACCACGTCGTCGCCCAAACGGTTCAGCAGACTTTTGATATGCAGATCTTCCGGTCCGATATTATTCATCGGACTAATTGAGCCATGTAATACGTGATACAAACCAGAATAACCCCCCGCCCTCTCGACGGCCAAGACATCCAAAGGCTCCTCTAAAACACAAATGACCGAAAGGTCGCGACTTTTGTCATCGCAGATTTCGCAGGGATTACTTTCAGAAATATTTTTGCAGACATCGCACAAAATCGTCTTGTCCTTAAGATCAATAACCGCCTTTGCAAGGCGAAGACTCTCTTCTCTTGGGGCATGAATAAGGTGGTATGTAAGTCGCGCGGCACTTTTTGGGCCAACACCAGGCAGACGCTCAAAAGCTTCTATCGTAGCTTGAACACTTTTTGGAACTCGCATGAAAAATATTTATTAGCCCATCAGGCCGGCAAACGGATTTCCACCATCACCCATCATTGACTGCATTCTTTTTGCAGCAACCTTCTGAGACTGGCTAATGGCCTCGTTCACTGCTTTTACAATTTCTTTATCGTCTTGTCCGTTACTGTTAATCGAAACAATTTTCTGGCTAGCTGTAGCTTTTACTGTTACGCCGCCTTTTTCCACTTCTATTTCAACAGAATCCAGTTCTTTTTGGATTTTCATCGCCTGATCGCGCATTTTCTTTAACTCTTTAACCTGATTTAATTTATCAAACATAGTTTTAGTTATTACTTGTATTTTAGCATTGGGCTTCCCAATGCGCAGGACGTAGCTTTTGTTCGAGAAAAAGTGAGAGACTCAGCTTTTTCGAAAAACTAAAGCGAGTAACTATCAAACATGGTTTTCTCCTTTAACTTCTAATTAATATTAGCTTGATTAAAGCTTTGTACATTTTACCGCCAAACACAACTAATGTAAAAAGGGAGTGAAAAAATTAAAGACTGCCAGTAAATATTACCTTGCCGGTACCAACCTGTTTGATCTCGACCGTATTTGATTTAGAAATACTAATCGGACCGGCATATTTAAGCTGATATTGATTTTCCGCTACTTTCGTTAAAGCTCCAATAACTGTACTTACTTTTCCATCAGACAAAGAAACATTATATTTATCTGTCTCAGGCAATTGTCCTAATGAGGCTGTTACAACAACATAAACCTTGTCATTTGTAACTTTTCTCTGTATTACTCCGCCAACAGATTCATCAAACCCCTCCAGCATCTTTTGTTCCGAACCGGTAGAAATCGCAGCCAATATCTCGTCAGGCACAGCCTTGCTCTCTGTTACGTCTTTTAGCTTACTGGTATCTATTTTTTCGGAATTATCGGAATTACTTGCGGGTCCGGTATTATTATTGCGATTGCAAGATACCACAACCACAGAAAACGCCATGGCCGCTAGTATGTAAGTTACTCTTTTCATTAGGCAGGTTTTTTACTA
>CAYGIG010000061.1:0-2970 GCA_964349875.1 uncultured Gammaproteobacteria bacterium
ATTTTAAAAAATATTTAACATATAAAAACTTTTGGGAAAATGTATCGATCGGAGATAATTTGGACAAATTAGACAGTCAAATAACTCTTCATCACTCGAAATCCGACCCCGAGGTTCCTTATGTTTGGTCGACTGAAGATCTAATTCCTAAGTTCGATAAATATGCAATTCCGTATAAGTTCTACTCATATGAAAATGATGGGCACAATTTTGAAAACGGATCCTGGTCAACTGCAGTAAAAAGAGATATTGAATTTTTTAAAGAAAATTTATCTAGATAGCTTAATTGCGAATCATCGACAGGGAGAATATTCTCACTATTAAGGCTCGATCGGATTTACTTCTGTCGTTCCTCTTTTGGAAGAATTAGTAGAACTCTCTGACATCTTTGTAAAATCATCAAAAAAACTAACTTCTGCAGGTGGAGTAAAGACTGAGTCAGAGATAGGATTATTGGCTGGAGCCTTTTTGCAATCTATTTTTTCTTTCTCGTCTAACTTTTTCGGATTAAGGTAATCATCAAATCCTGTAGTTGGTAACTTGTCGATGGCTTTATTCTTGTCATTCTCTTTGGCTGTCGAATAAAAAAATCCTTCTGTTTCGCCTAGAGTCCACATATACAAACCTTTTTCATTCATAATAATCGCTGACTGCTGAGGACTTGCTTCAGGCAGTAAGTTAAGCCTATAACTCTTGCCTTTTACTAAATATTCGCTTCGAGATTTATCGTTTTCGTTTCTATAACTGCATATATAACTCTCTCCAGAGGCTAGAGCGAAAACAAGACCATTGGCTTTTGTCGAAGTGTTATTTTTAGAGGGTGTTTGCTTGGAACAGCTACTTAGGAAAATAGCTAGAATAAAAATTGAAGAAACGAAAATTCTTGTTTTATCTGTTATGGCTATCATTATTTATTATCTATTTCTATGATAGTACGGTTAAAGGAATAAATCAAGAAAACCTTAGTTTAATACGTATAAATCGATAATATTTTTTACCTGACTAACAATAGAATTGTTGTCAAATTTTTTTCCAACAATGATAAGCCCGTGAACATTTTTAAATTTATCAGATTCTCGAAAATGCTGTGCATAATAATCTGAAGATTTTATTTGAAATCCAAAATAATTTTTGCCATCTTTCGACACCAGAACATCCACCCCGTGATGATCGAGACCTTGAGAAAAAACGACTAAGTACTTCTTGGAAAGCGCTTTCCATACCTTATCTTCATTATAAAAACCTTTGACACTTTTGGCATATTCAAGATATTTTTTGGTACTAAATAATCTATCCCAAATATTTATCGAAGTTTTATCGGCAACCTCTTTTTTTGACGTTTCCGAGTGGTTTATAAAATCAGTAACATGGTATTTAGCTGAAAACTCATTGGTAAAAAAATTAAATTTTGAAATACTGTCGCAGCTGCGCAAATAGATAAAGTCCGGTTTTGCTATATTTTTTTTTGGTTTAAAAAAAACACTAAAAAAACTCATTTTTTATATAAAATTTTAATAATATAAATATTCCAAATCGCCCAGAATCCGCCAATGGCCATGGCCGCTACTATGTCAGAAAAATAATGATAACCAAGTGCAACCCTCGACATAGATACAGAAAGAATCAGTCCAAAAAAGAAAAGTGCGTATATTAATTTGCGAGACGAATTTTTTTCAAACCTAATTATTAAATATCCTAGAATCGTATAAAAAACCGTTGCCAGCATTGCGTGGCCTGACGGAAATGAATAGTCCTGCCACAAGAGAGTATCCCCTGTTTCCATCGGTCTAGTACGAATAAAAACTGACTTGAGTAGACTATCAATAAGAATTGCAGACACGGTACTAAAGACTAAGACAAATGAGGCTCTTTTAAGTTTGTTTTTATAGAAAATAAATGCTGAAACGCACAATGCAAAAGTAATAAAAATACTTGATCCGAAAAACGTCACAATCGAAGCGATAAAGTCTGTAGTTGGACTAGCCACAAACCTAAAAAGTTCATGAACAGTTTCATCAACATAAAGCAGTCTTGGTTTTGCTAAACTCCCCGCGATCTTTTGGAAAACAAGAATTAGGACGACAGAAATAATCAAACCAATGGATGAATAAAAGTAGTGAAATAAATGGCTTTTTACCAGAGATTCTATCCTGACATGCTTTTTTCTCTTCATTGAAATATTTTCGGGGTAAACAGAATTATTCCAATAAGGATTGCAACGACTGCTGAAACAAGAACGAATCCAGCCGACATGTCTTTTATGGCCTTGACCTCTTGTGAGTATGCAGGCGAAACAATATCCATTAGATTCTCAATAATAGTATTTATAAGCTCGCAAACAAGAACAAATCCAATCGTCAGAATAACTATGGTCCACTCTATTTTATTTATTTTGTAAAGGCAGCCCAAAATTAGAATTAAAAGGCCAATTAGGAGGTGAAAACGAAAATTCCTTTCGTTTAGAAAAACATGTTTGATGCCATATGCAGCATAAACAAGACTGCCATAGTGTTTTTTGGGGTGATGACTTCGTAATAGTTCCTTTGAATTTACAGACATAGTACTATTTTAATATAAAATGCTAAGTATGTGGGCTTTCTACTTCGTAGAAACGGTATTTTTTTAACACCCCTCTCGCTCCCGTCGTCCGTGTTTAATTAGTTTTTCATCGATAGATTATTTAGATTTTGTGTTTCATTACCCAGAGTTGATGCACGAACGACTCGCGTGAAGCGTTTTAGCTTCAAAGCCGTTCGAGGGATGTTAAGAGATAGAAAAAAGGGAGGAAATACAGAGCTAGGGAAAAAGAGACAGGCGTCCCTCGCCGCCCTCTGCTAAAAGCCGTTTAAAGTCAATTTAAGTTAGGTAGTAGGGAAAGGAAAACACAAGGGAAGGAGGTTTGAAAATTTAGGGATTTTATAGTTACTCGCTTGAAGTCGTCACAAAACCTAGGCCCCCCATTTTGTATCC
>CAYGIG010000062.1:0-2881 GCA_964349875.1 uncultured Gammaproteobacteria bacterium
ATTTTATTTTATTTTTTGATATTTGCAACATTTACAATTTTTTTATTTTTGGGCCCCACCCCGTTTTTAATATTATACGTCGCAAAAGTTATATTGTACGACATATCATTTTTATGACTTTAAATCATTAGTTTACCAGCAGAGAACAGTTGTACATATCCGGGGCGAACTTCAATTCTCTCAGCTCATTTAGATCATCTAACTATCTCTTCTTACTCCCTAATAACCTTCACACCACTTTTTTCCAAGCACAAAACGGCCCTATAATACTGAAGGATTACGGTATATAATACTAAATAGATTACATTTTGGCCTAATAGAATAGGATATTCAATGAGTTTTAAAGCTAGCTGTAAGTTGCTGAGCATCCCTGTCTTCGCCAAATGAGTTATCCACAACCAAAGCATTATTGATTATCACTCCCCGCCCATAACCGACATAAGTTTTCACGCTATTTTTCGTTAATTTTCACACTGTATCAAACTATATCATTTTCCCCTGTCTTAAAGCTAGAATATTTATAATTTCCCTATCCCCACTTCCCCACTTTCTTTATGTTTTATCAATAATTTTCTACAAAAAATACTTTAAGTTGCAACTCAGCCCTACTTTGACTTTGTTCATCGTTATTTACTATAGGATATAATGTATGAGACCAAAGATGATTTTACGCTATCCAGCTGGTGGTCAAAAACAGAAGTAGAAAGACCCCCACACCAAGCGACAGATATTCCACTGCTGTCCGTCTAAATAACCTGTCTGCATAATAAGCCTGACTTAGTCCCAACATAACGTAAACCCCGGTTGTAACCACGATCGCCGAAACAGTCGGCTCAGCAGGCCAAAATGCCAAGGTCAACACAACCTGCCCAATCATCAAAGCTAAGACAAGCGTCATTTTAAAAAGCCTTTTAGTCAGAAGATCTTCCAGCTCAAACGACCATAGAGTCTGAAAAATTAGTAAACCGCAGATGACCGTTAACAACGCCGTAAGAATAATAAAATTAAATCTAAGCGAGAATACGACATTCGAAATGATAAACACCGAAATAAGGGTAAACAGCAAGCCCACAGAGTGTGCTGCTCTTAGCAGTGCGATCGTTCTTATGGCTGCAATGTTGTAAACATTTTGATTAAGAAATATTAAATAGATTGAAACCCCATAAACTCCCATAAAAGGGATCCTTGTCAGCCACCTTTCTGGCAATAGCTGAAAAAACAAAGCCATCGCGAAAGTGAAAAAAAATGGCAGTATCGGCAAGGCAAAATACTTAATACCCGCCAAATCTTTTCTCATTACCCATATTGTTATCAATCCCGCTGCCACAGCCAAAAGAAAAGACATCAGATACAGACTGCGGCCGTCAGAGAGCAACGAAACCATCAGTCCCCCAGTCATCAGCACAGAAAAGAATACCAATATTTGTCTTTTTGTTACCGAAAACCTCTCAACCGCCTTAACTTTGTTTGTTCTTATCGCCCTCGGATCAGGAAGTTTTTTCTTTCTTTGACCAAAAAATTTCATTTTTTATGTATTCTCTATTGAAATAATTGGGGCCGTAATTTTGCGATAGTGAAAAAGTCCGATTGCTAAAGCATCGACCGCGTCGTCCAAAAATCCTTGTTTTGGCTTCTCCCAAGCTTCAACTCCCAAAATTTTTGCAACGGCATCCTGAATCATTAATTTGTCTGCCTTACCACTGCCGGTAATTTCCTTTTTGATTGATAGACCCTGATATTCAAAACAAGGCAAGCCGTATTTTGCAGCCGTTACCATTATTACTCCCCTGCCTTGACCAACTGTTATCGCCGTTTTTGCATTAACACCAAAAAATAGATTTTCAATAACAACCGCCTGTGGCATGTATTTCCCAAACAGCTCATCTAACCCCATCATTAACATCAGTAATCGATCAGACATCTGAATATTCTTTGGAGTTGCAATACAGCCGTATTCAACAATTTTGGGACTTTCTCCGGTAATGTCCAAAACCCCAAACCCAGTTGTTGCTGTTCCAGGATCGATTCCGATAATTATTTCTTTCATCAAATTGTGTTTTTGGCTCTAGAGCAGTTCGTACATGGATTCAGGAATGTCCAAATTAGAACTCACTTTTACAACGTCAGACAAATCCTCAAGTTTCTCGATCATCGCCAAAACCGATCTTACCTTATCAATGTCCTCAATTTTTACACCAGTCTTTGCGACAAAATCAAAATCTGACGACTTAACATTATACCCTCCCGCACGGATCTGATCTTCGATTTTTTTCAACTCGGTAGTTTTTGTCAGCACCGAAACAGTATTTTCGTCTATTACAACAACATCATCAGCTCCGAAATCGGCAACCTTTAAGGAAAATTCATCCGGATCCTCATGATTAATATCCGTCTCAATTACTCCTTTTTTTTCAAACATCCACGCAACGGCGCCCGGACCACCTAAAGACCCTCCGGACTTTTCTATTGTGCTCTTTACCTCCGAACCTGTCCGATTTCGGTTATCTGTAATGGTTTCGACTAAGATTGCCACATTGCTTGGCCCAAACCCTTCGTACATTATTGATTCCAAAGCTGGCCCACCGCCTTTTCCAAGTGCTTTATCAATTGCTCTTCCGATATTATCCTTGGGGAGATTTGCTGCCCTAGCCTGATCAAGCACTAGGCGCAAACGAAAATTAGAATCAGGATCACCGCCGCCACCTTCTCTTACCGCGATCATTATTGCATTGGCCAGTCTGGTAAAAGCCGCACCGCGCTTAGCGTCGTTTGCTCCCTTTTGTCTCTTAATTGTTGACCATTTACTGTGTCCAGACATTTAATTAAATTTTATATATATCAAGGCTAAATTAAAGGCCATTACCTTTCTTTTGTCAAAATC
>CAYGIG010000063.1:0-2853 GCA_964349875.1 uncultured Gammaproteobacteria bacterium
GTTACAATAAGTAAAATGCTTGGCACGTCCAAAATGTGCCCCATCACAATATGGGTAAATGATATCATGCCGCCAGGAAATCTTATACAGTTGTTCATTTAATTCAAAGGTCATTTATAATCCTCCTTCTATTTGTGTTTATTTATTATGCGTTTTTCACGGTTCATCAATTCCATCGAAATTCTTTTCATCCATAAATCAGAAGTTACTAATTTCATTTTTAAAATATATAAATCCGAATACGCACCATAATATCTTCGAACTACATTCGATAAAATATTATAACTATTTTTTCCACCAGCTTTTATTTCAGAATCAATTAAATAACGAAGTATATAACCCGTTGCCCTAATGGAAACATTCGGCAAAAATAAATCTTGTTCAACTTCCGCTATTTTTTCTGTCCTTAAGCTATCGCCCCAGTATACCCATAAAATCCCCCCTAATCCAACAGCATTTGTTACTATGCTTTTTCCTTTTACCGGAACTACAACATCAGCATGAGTAATATTAAACCTATAATCCGATTCAACTCTAAAAATTGCATGCAGCAACCCAATAGGAATTTTATATTTTTCCGATGTCGATTTTATTTCCGGGATAACAATATCTAAAAACATTTTCGAAGAACCATATGTTTCCAAATCGGCCTTCACTATGTCAAGTTCATAATTTGAATTTACATAAATTATTTTTTCAAAATCTTTATTTATAAAATAAACACCCCCTAAAATTAACACCCCCAAAAAAATAGCAAAAACAAACAACCAACCTATTTTATTTTCCTTATTCAATACTACCTCCACATTACTCAGTTAAATTTTATTAAGATATGCAAATTCCCCAAACAATTCTTTCGCTTTTTTATTATACGCCAATGCGGCCTCTTTTTCCGTTTTAAAAGAACCTAAATGCATTTCCTTATCCCCTTTAATTTGCGCCGACCAATAAAAATAAACTTTTTGTCTATCTTTTTGTTTGTGTAAGTAAACTCCTTTATACTTACTCTTACCCCGAACTGTTTGTCTATTTTGCTGATTTTCTTTATTGGAGCAAACCCGCATATTATATTTTCGGTTATTTAAACCATTACCATCCAAATGTGCCGTCATTTTTCCTTTCGGAGTATGAATTATTTCTCTATGCATAAGGGATTGAATCTCTTTAAGTTCATTACGCAACCAAACACTTCTTGCCGCATAAAAAGTATGCCCATTTTTTATTGCAAACCACTTAAATTGATTCAGATATTCAAAATCTTCATCATCCACTAAAGCGTATTTTCTCTGAGTTAGTTTAATTTTTTTCATAATTTACCAATAAGCTGTTATATTATCATAACGAGGATACTTCTCCTTAACAAAAGCCTCGCAATCTGCGTACAATTTGCTTCTTAATTCTTTTATTTCAGTTTCGTATAACTCATCCCCCTTTTTTGTCAGCAATTTGTATTCCTCGGTTGTAAATATAACATTTTCATCATCAACTACAACCCCGACCATTGGCGAATTATAATGCAAATCATTATTCTTTGACTTCATCCCGAAAGGCACTGTATGATTTACAACAATTCGATATCGACACATCCAATTTATATGAGTAACATATTGTATAAAAGCTCTAGTCTTACCATTATAAAGATATCCTATAAATTTATAAAATATTGCCGCCCTTTTTCGATTCATATCATCCAATAAATATATCCATTCACGCATGGACGTATCCCAAAATTTACACCAACCTTTAGGAAACTCACAAGTAAACAATCCCCCACCGGTTTCTTTTATTACAAATCCAAGATCTTCTAAAAGAAGACGGTTATAATTATTTTCGTTTAACCCTTCTGGTTGTCCTACAACTACAGGTATTGTTTTTTCCTTTACATACGCCTTTAACTGTTTTAACTGTTCGGTTTTTCTGCCCATTTTTTTCTCCGTCTTTTGAATTAATGACAATAACCCCGTCAACATCTAAAACACCGGTATCATCCTCAACATCCATTTCTTCCTCAATATCAGCAATAACAACTTCTTTTCGTTTTACTTCCCCAACTTCAAAAACTAACTCTTCGTTCCTTTCACGAATATGTTTTTGAAAGGTACTGTAATCTTCAATAGTCTTTCCAATATTGGATTTTACGAATTTTAACTCTTTACCGGTATTATATAAAACTAAAGAGGCCAACAAAACCAAAGTTCGATCTTTAACAATAAAATCAACCAAAGAAAAATGCATGCCATATTTTGCAGTACTCAGACCATTAACCGATAAATCCTTCCTATCAAATATAACTACATTCGATAATACTGCCTGTTTCATTAATCGCATATTTCGTCAGCACCCATATCTCTTAAAATATATTTTGCTGTCCAAACCTTATCCCGGTATAACATAAAAGCATGATTAGCTTGTTCAGTAAAAATATTTGAACAAACATTTTTTATTCGATTATTTTCAGCAATTCTATCGTCTAGCAATCTTTCTAAGTCTTCTAAAGCGCAATACGCCTGATGCATCCTTATTTTATCTTTGCTCATTTTTGTTCCTCTTATTTAGTTTCTAAAACTCCTTCAGTTTTCCTACGCCAATTTTCTGCGTCAATTCTTCCGGCAAATTTATTCTGCACTCTTTCATTACTTGAATGGGAATAATAATATTTACTACCACCAGGTTTAATAGCATATTTTTGTTTCCTTCCCACACTTTTTAATACTGTAAATTTATTCCGCATAATTTTATTTTTTGCACTTTCATTTCTTTTATGTTCACCCGCAATTCTCTTAATAACCCTATCCGTAGAAAAATAATTAACTCGAGGATTTGTTTTTGGAATTTGTCCTACACTTATAATAG
>CAYGIG010000064.1:0-2665 GCA_964349875.1 uncultured Gammaproteobacteria bacterium
AACTCGCGCGCCGCATTGCAAATGGCACCGCTCCAATAACTCTAATCCATAAGCGAGTTCTCGAAATAGATTTCCACACTATTCTTTCCCTAGGCAACAGCCCTGAAGAATCCAAAGTATTAGCCGCTAGAATCCTCAAAGAAGCTCAAGATGCTGGAAATGTAATATTAGTCATCGACGATCTGGACCAGTTCGTCTCAGCTAGCGATGGCAGAACCGACATATCAGAAATGATCATTAAAGCCGCCGAAAGTAACAAAATCCAGATTATTGCCATGACGAATCAAACTTTATACGACAAATATGTCCTCTCTCATTCAAGCCTCACAAAGAATTTTTCCAAAATAATTATCAAACCTCTTTCCGTGCCTGAAACTATCAAAGTTCTAATTACTGACGCAGAAAAAATCCAAAAAGATCAAAAAATAACTTTCGATTATTTCGGTATTAAAGAAATCGTAAAAAAATCCGATATTTATATTCATTCGTCGCCGCTTCCGGAAAAAGCAATCGATCTTACCTTCGAACTGATTTCATTCGTAAACAACAATAATCTTGGAAAAACACTGACCCAAGACGTAATTAACCAATATCTAACACAAAAAATAGGCACAAATATCGGCAAGCTAGACGCCGACAAAAGCACAACTCTCAAAAATCTTGAGAGTATCCTACACGAGAGTATCATCGGACAAAACGAAGCCGTTGACGCCGTATCACGCGCTCTCAGACGAAGGTCTTTACAGGTCTCAAATACCAGTAAACCAATCGGGACTTTTCTTTTTCTGGGTCCAACAGGTGTCGGCAAAACCCAAACCGCAAAAGTACTCTCGAAAGAATATTTCGGCAGCTCCGACTACGTCGTAAGACTCGATATGAGCCAATTTCAAGACTCTTCTGCTGTAGAAAAACTACTCGGTTCAAATATTACTAACGAGCCGGGAATACTCACTACTCAACTTCAAACAAAACCAAATAGTGTCTTACTACTCGATGAACTTGAAAAGGCTCATCCGAAAATTCTTAATCTTTTGCTGACTATCCTTGATGAAGGTTATATTACCGATGGGTTTGGCAAAGAGGTTAAAGCCCAAAATTCGATAATAATTGCGACCAGTAACGCAGGCGCACAGCTTATCGCCGAACTTGTGAGTTCAAACACCCCTTATCAAACACTCCACGATTCCCTGCTCGAATACATAAAAAAAGAAAATATCTTCTTGCCAGAATTTATTAACCGTTTCGATGAAGTCATCATTTTCCATCCCTTAAGTCAGGATGATCTCATAGAAATCACCAAACTAAATCTTAAAGAGTTAAATATTCGGCTTAAAAATGAAAAGAATATTAGTGTCCAAATTACTCCAGAATTAGTAAATTATATAGTCAAACAAGGCTACGATCCACAGTTTGGCGCACGTAATATCAACCGTTTTATTCAAGATTTCGTAGAAGACTCCGTAGCAAAAACCTTGCTCGACGACCCAGAAAAATTGGGCGAGATTACAATTCCTATTCCTTCTTGAGGTGCGGGCGGGATTCGAACCCGCGAATAACAGTTTTGCAGACTGTCCCCTTAAACCACTTGGGTACCGCACCAACTTAAGCTCGGAAAGTATATCAAAAGTCTTCGCTTTATTGTAGAATACTGCTCACGGAGGTGAACTGCCCAATATATTATGAAAGGTAACGACAGACCGAAAAGAGAGAAGAAAAAAGTAAAAAAGAGCAAAAAGTAGTCTCAAATCGAGAAATTTTATGCTCACATTGTTTGTTCATCAAAAATATTGGTGTCAAACCATTTTCCCTTTGGGGTATTTTAATTCCAGCTCATTTTTAATAGAATACGTAGGCTCATTTAGGGCGGGCATTCTTTGAATGGTTAGAGCGCGATACTTTAGCATTAGGTGTCCTGTCTCAGCGAGAAAATCAATTTATTCAATTGATTCTATGCGCAGGACGTAGCTCAAACGGCAGATAAATTTTAATGGAATCAGAAATTTATCAAATTTGAGCGAGTACCTATAAGAAAAATGATTGATATATGGGCGCGTAGCTCAGTTGGTTAGAGCGCCACACTGATAATGTGGAGGTCCCAAGTTCGAGTCTTGGCGTGCCCACTATTTATCAGTCAATTTTCTTGCGCTTCGCATTAATATCGAAACCAATTAATTCGAATTTGTTATCGTCCACCCTTTATTCAGGCAACCTATAAATTCATACTAAAAAAAATTAGCCTCTGATTACACAAAAAGACACCCTTTTACGGGTGTCTTTTTGTTAGACCCTTTTAGGCCTCACAAAAGGTACAAAGAAACGGTTTTCCTAAACTCACAAAAACAAGGATTTTACATACAAGTTTTTTGTTTCTAGAATCATCAAAATAAATTTTGACGCTCTACGAAAGAAACTTTGCCAAAAACTTTACTACCAAACCCCCGTGAGGAGGCTGGCATTTCATCTCCTTAGAAAGGAGGTGATCCATCCGCAGATTCATCTACGGATACCTTGTTACGACTTAGTCCCCATCGCTGGATTCGCCTTCGGCCATCTACGATGGACTTCGGGCGCCCCCAACTTTGTTGGCTTGACGGGCAGTGTGTACAAGGACCGAGAACGTATTCACCGCGGCCTGCTGATCCGCGATTACTAGCGATTTCAACTT
>CAYGIG010000065.1:0-2598 GCA_964349875.1 uncultured Gammaproteobacteria bacterium
TAAAGATATCGAATAATTAGTCGCCATTTGTAGTAGAATTCACTCTTCATAGAATTCATTCTACGACCCAATTTTAATATCGGTTCAAATTTCAAAGTAAACGACCTTAATGGGCAAGTGAGATTTGTTTGTTGTTTGATGCAAAAAAACTATAATTAATTATTAACAAAAAAAATGAAAACATTTAAACCTAAGAATTACACTCCATCTTCGCCGGTGCCGTTCACGAACGTCCTACCTGTTCAACCCAAAAACCCATTTGATGTCAAAATAATTGGTCTCGGCGGGGTCGGAACTGTTACCAAAAATTTCTTTGTCTACGAAACAGAAAAAGACATCATTGTATTAGACTGTGGAATCGGCTTTCCTGATGAAACAAATTTGGGAATTGATTTTGTACTTCCGGACGTAAATTATTTAATGCAGCCAGATAAATTAAAAAAAGTTCGCGCCTTTTTGATTACTCATGCACACGAAGATCATATGGGAGGACTTCCTTATATATTGCCAAAAATTTCCGTTCCGGTTTATACAGGTAAATTAACCGCAGGTTTTATTAAAGGCAAGTTAGAACAGATCAAAGGCGGAAGTCGTTTTCAAATTAATACAGTTGAAGAAGGCAATATTTATACTTTTGGAGACTTTAGAGCAGAATTTGTTCACATTACCCACTCTGTTCCTGATTCCAAAGGAATTGTACTCAAAGTTAAAGGTTACACAATTTATCACTCTCCCGACTTTAAGTTTGATTGGACTCCGGTTGATGGCAGAGCTTCAGACGCAACCAGGATTTCTCAAGTTGCAGGCGAAGACAATGGTATATTTTTACTTCTATCAGATTGTTTAAGAAGTGAGAAAAAAGGCTACACTCTTTCAGAAGTCAAAATTCAAGACTCCTTTGACAAGGTTATTTCCAAAACCAAAGGCAATGTTTACATCACCACCGCGTCCTCAAACATTTCCCGTATTGAACAAGCTGTAAAATCAGCCGAAAAGTTCAATAAAAAAGTCGCCCTTGTTGGCCGTTCTATTGACCGTAATATCACAATTGCCCAGAATCTTGGTTTTATAAACATTCCTAGGAAAATGTTAGTAAAACCGGAAGCTATTCAGCATCACAAAAACGATCTTGTAGTAATTGTGGCGGGTTCACAGGCTCAGCCTGAATCCGCTCTTTCCATGGCTGTTACCGGAGAGCACCGAAAAGTTACTCTTGCCGAAGGAGACGCAGTTGTTTTTTCAGCTGACCCGATACCGGGCAATGAAACCGCAGTTGATAAAATGATTAATTCACTAACTGCAATGGGGGTTGAAGTCTATTATTCCTCAATACTTGAGGATCTTCACGTCTCCGGTCATGGCGCTGAAATGGATCTTAAGCTTATGATGGCATTAACCAAAGCTAAGAATGTTCTTCCAATAGGTGGTTCGCTTCGCCAAATGAAACAATATGGCCGAATCGCGACCACGATGGGATATCAAGATAGCAATATTATCATCCCAAAACCTGCTCAGGAAGTGATCCTTTTTAATCAAAAAATTTCTCTTGGCAAATTAATTCCAGCCGAAAATATTTTTGTCGATAGTATGGAAGCAGGGGAGATCGACGAAGCCATTCTTAAGGATCGCAGAACACTTTCTTCGGATGGAATCGTACTCGCGATACTAAAAATCAATCATACGGACGGATCGCTTTATCAAGACCCAGAAATAATTACTAGAGGCTTTATTAAAATTGACAAAGATGAGATAATTAGGTCATCAAAACGAAGTATTTCTAAAGTTATGGACAATCGTTCGCTGATTGACTCCAATTCTTTAAGACATCGAATTAAAGATTCTCTCGAAAGATATTTCTTTGATGAATATCGTAAACGCCCACTTGTTTTGATATTTACCATTGAGGTTTAAATGGTTATTGTTAAGTAAGCCAAGTTTGCAGTTTTTTAAACCTGCCCAAAGAGATGAGAAAATACAAAAGAAAGCTAAAGAAGCAAAAGAAAGGTAAATTCCTTAAAAATTCGACTCTTAAGAGTCTTTTTGCTCTTTGTGTAACAGGTCTGTCTTTATTGTTTCTGTTATCCATCTTTGAACCTTCCGGGGGATTATCTTTTTTTTCTGTCAGTATTAAATATATTTTTGGCTGGTCTGGATTTGTTGTTGCCCTGCTTGGTACTCTTTGTGGGCTATATTTGCTTGGACTGAGGCTAAAATTTATTAAAATCAATCTTATTTTTGGAGTTTTTCTAGTCGTAGTTTCGCTTATCTCGTTTACTTCGGCATTTTCATCAGAGTCCTCAGGCATTGTTGGCTCAATTGTGTGGGGAACGTTATCATCTATTCTGACAACTGTCGGCGCGGTCATTGTTGTCGGGCTCGGTCTGTCCGCCGGTCTAATACTCGCAACCGATACCCCCTTTAGCGAGGCGTATGCACTAGTAATGGACGGCGTAAATAAAATTTTCAAAAAGAATCCAAAGCCAAAAGGTGTAAGCATTGGTCAATCTTATCAACGGAACAATACAGTTGAGATAGCTGCTCCGAAAGATGAAGAGCTGGAAAAATTCCAGGCAGAACTAACCAATAAGGCGCAAACCA
>CAYGIG010000066.1:0-2589 GCA_964349875.1 uncultured Gammaproteobacteria bacterium
CTTGGTGTAAAGTTTGAAAGAAAAATATTTTGAGATTTGTTGTACGAGTAAACTAGGTTAGATAAATTATTTAATTTTTGGAGATGTGTTTCGAAGTTAGTTTTTATAAGAAGTTCTTTGTCATAACCAAAAGTATCAATAATTAAAATGTCCGGTTCTTGAAATATGACCGATTTTTGAAGTCCTCCATTTTCTAAAAATGTATCGTTGGTTTTTGCAAGTGCGTAATCAAGGCTGGATTGATTTGTGGAGTAATTAATAAAGTCGAATTGAATTTTAGGATAATACTGGGAGAGCTTTGAAATAAGGACATTACCATTCTCGAGCAGTTTTGTTTGTGTTGAACCTAAAATTAATATTTTAATATTACCCTTAAAGGTTTTTGGAAAGATTTCAGGAGATTCGTTTTGGATGGGATTCGGGGTGGATTGTATGCCGAGTACTTCCCCGATAGGACTATTAAATTCTTCTGTTTCGAGTTGGTTAGTAATACTGTTTGAATAAACGCCTAGAACTTCTCCTGAGGCAAGCGGAGTAATAATTTCGAGTGAGGAAGAGTTGTTGGTAAAAAGAGGAAATATTAAAAGTAAGTTTGTTAGCAGATTAGTAAAGGCAGGCATACTTTTACTCTAACAAACCTATGAATTTTTATCTCGGTAAAACCCCAATTGAGAGAAGATTCCCGACCGTGAGGTCGTGGGTAGATTCATCCAAGCGAGTTGACAAAAACACTAAGGAGCCAAAGGCTTTTTTTGTCGGCTGTTTTAGTAAAAGTAAGTTCAAATGAATAGTTGTTGCTTTGGTTATTTTGATCTAGGGTAAATGCGCTAATTTTTAGTTTGCGATTGTTATCATCAAGAATTTGAATAGAATCAAGTCTGTAGCGAACAATTTTACCTGCATGCTTTGAGGAAATTTGATCTTCGAACTGTTTGATGCTGGTAGTTTTTTTTAGGCTAGTTGAAAGTTTTGCATAGGCATCTGTATAGCTGCGGTTGCGAACAGCAAGCAGGTAATCCATAACCGTCTGAGTGACTGGTTCGGAGACGTAGCTGTCAAAAGATGTTTTTTCAGCTTTTTCAGCTTCGTCAATGAACTCATTTGGAATTATTTGATCTTTTTGCTCGAGACGGTTTTGACGTTCTTGGATAGGTGAGACTACGTTGTTGTAAAACTGATAGGAAGCAAAGAGTATTGCTCCGATAAAGATTGTAAGAACACCTAGGTTAAATAGCTGAAAAAAGAGTTTGAATGGTTTTATTCTGTCCATAGTTAATATCTTAATTGATTTAGTGCAGGCCTACTAGGATGTTAAATTTGCTGTGCAAATTTTAGAATAGATGCGCTGACTATTGAAATAGGTGCTCGAATTATATAATTCTCCACCCTGCTTTTCTTAATGTCTAAGAAAAATACGTTGTTTCAATAGTGCTTCTCTATTTCTGTACTTTTGGTTCAAACCTATGTTGTGTAAATATTTTTAATCCAAAATTTGGATAAAAAAATACTTGCAGGCCTACTAGGATTTGAACCCAGACTGAGAGTTTTGGAGACTCTAGTGCTACCATTACACCATAGGCCTAAAAACGCCAAGCATAGTTAAAAGATTAGAGGCGCGACTTGAATTATACAAAAAAACTAGCGGAAAACTTATTTTCTTCTTAACTGGAAAAATTATTTAATCTTGGTTTCTTTGTGCATCAAAGATTTTCGGCATTTTGAGCAGTATTTATTTACTTCGATTTTTGCTTCGGAGTTAAGACTGTTTTTGGTGGTTGTGTAATTTTGTTCACCGCAAACACTGCACTTAAGGTGAAACGGTTTGCGCTGTGATTTTTTAGCCATAGTGTTTTTTCTCTAAGGGCGAATAATAACGGCCTTATGGCCATTTTGCAATATGGAGCCGTCTCTCGGATTCGAACCGAGGACCTGCTGTTTACAAAACAGCTGCTCTAACCAACTGAGCTAAGACGGCTCGTCGAAACGGACTACGTTTTCGACGACTTGACCTGTGAAAGGTCAATTCATCTAACACTTCGTCGTTTCTCCTCTCCAAATTTTTTACAAAATTTGGGAAAGAAAATGCTGAGACAAAACAAAAAGGTTTTTTCTCAACACTCTTTTTCCTTTTACGGTGCCGGGAGTAGGGTTCGAACCTACGTAGCCCGTACGGGCGACGGTTTTACAGACCGTAGCGATTGACCACTCCGCCATCCCGGCTCGTGTGAGTTTCGAGACAAAACCAAGGTTTTTTCTCGAGGGCTCTAGGCAAAGCCTAGTTTTGCAAGCAAAAACGCCCGACTCTTTTTCCTTTCAAAATACTGGTGTATTTTGAATAATAATAGCAGTAATTAAAGTACTTGGAGCCGAGAGTGGGAATAGATTCCTCACCAGTTCAGCCTCTTTTCCTATACGATTTTAAGCGTATTTATATTTTTGTAACACCCCTAATCTATATAAAGAGGTATTTTCTAGAGCCGAGAGTGGGAATCGGACCCACGACCTGCCCCTTACCATGGGGCTGCTCTACCACTGAGCCACCTCGGCTTGTTACTCTAAGGAGACACCAAGGTTTCTCCTTAGTATTCC
>CAYGIG010000067.1:0-2505 GCA_964349875.1 uncultured Gammaproteobacteria bacterium
TAGTAGAAGTTAAAAAATAAAACAATAGATATAACTACGTAGACAAAAATAATTTTAGTGGTTTTTTTATTTACTAAACCAAAAATACCTAGTCCAGAAAGCATGGAAAGCGGCAATACTAAAAGTGCAGACCTGATCGAGTGAGGTGATTCAAAGGTCAACGCAGATGCAATTGGTGAAATGAAAATCAATGAAAATAGGACTATTTTAGAACTATTGGGAATGTTTCTTTTTATCAGGTAATATATTCCAAAAATCATTAACGGCAGTTGAGCCAGTAATAATAGTCCAACTCCCGGCGCATGGTGACGTGGATTATCACTGGTAAAAAATAGAAAGTCAGCTGAAAAGTGAGAAAGGTAGTTTTTTACAAATTGCTCCAGATGGTAATAATTAACGTTGTGAAACAGCTTGGGTGAGACATTGTCATTATTTTCAATATCTCTTAGTTTTCTAAGTGGCGATATTGGATTAATGTTGCTTGAGGAAAATATATTTGTAGCTGTAAATCTTGCTTGAATATTTGAGAATAAAAAACCATAAATTAACGGTGAAACGAAAATTATGCCCGTTAATACAAAGACTGATAATTGCAATTTGGTTAATTTTTTTAACTCGCTTAGTTGGTTTATGACCAGAACAGATAATATTAATGGGATTATTATTTTTCCGGCATGATACGTATAAAGTCCAAATCCGAAAAAAATTAATGAAATGAGAATTGAAATTGACCGTTTTTTTGAGGATTTCAAAAAGAAATATGATCCAAAGACTACAAAAAACAGCAAGGTTCCACCTTCAAATGCGACTCTTGAAAAATGCACGCTCCATGGTGATACCGCAATAAAGAATGAAGCGGCTAGGGCAACTTTTTCTTCCTTGAATAATTTTCGGCTTAATAAATATGTCCCAAACACACAAAATATGCCAAGAATCAATGCTGGAATTCTAACTAAATTATCAACTGGTCCGAATATTTTGAATAACGGAGCTGACAGATATATATACAATGGCGGCTTGTAATCATCAAAGGATCTAAAAACTAAAGGAAACTTGTGGCCATATTCGTCCATTCCTGTTTCTGCAATAGACCATGCATTGTATGAAATTGCAACTTCATCCCAATCCATTGAAGAGGGAACGTTTCCAAATTGATAAATTCTTAAAAATATGGCTATGAGAATTACAAAAAACAGAGGAAGTATTTTTACGAGTTTATTTTTCATTCCCATAAATTCTGATTAATTCTCTGTCGCTTAACTGATATTGACTGCTCTCTCTTTTCTTGTCAGACATAACCCTAGGAAGTTTAAAAATAAATTTGATTATAGCTTTTGTAAGGTTAGATTGATTTTTAAAGACTGACTTTAGAAAGAGTAAAGTTAAATTAAGATAGAAATCAAATAATAGTTTTTTATCGGTAATATTTTTTGCTGAAAAAATAAACATGTTACGAGTGGCTATTTGTGTGATTCGGCTAGAGCTGTTATTTTGCCTTATTGATCCGACTTCGTGAAAATGATCAACAATAATTTCCGGCGCGAATTTTATCTCCCATCCAGACTTTATCGCCCTGTATGAAAGATCAATATCTTCCCAATAAAAAGGGTTGTAGATCTCATTAAAACCATTAAGCTTTTTAAATTTATCTGAGCTAACGGCACAACTTCCGCCGGATATCCAAAGTGTTCGACCTGCAACATTTTTACCTTTTGCGTGCTTAAGCAAGCCTTTTTCAAAAAAACCAATACCCCTGCCCCTTAAAATTACCTTGTCATCCTCATGACTTTTATCTTGAAATCCAATTCCAAATAAATTTTCTTCTTTAAAGTAGTTTGTAATTTCTTTGGTGTATGACTGTTCAAGCGATATGTCTGTATTTAAAAACACTAAGATACTGTTCTTGGCCAGTTTTACCCCATCGTTAACCGTTGATGAAAATCCTAAATTTTTTTCATGTACAGTAACATCAACACTGGGAAAATCCGTCTTTATTAACTTAACACTATTATCAACCGAACAGTCGTCAGAGATAATTATTTGACAATTGGGAAAATACTTAATTATCTTAGGAAGATTTTTTTTAATTAAGTTTTCCCCATTATAATTAGGAATAATTACGCTAATTTTTGATGACATATTTTGATCTTGCTATTACCACTATACAAGTAAACACAGATAAGCCTGCAATGATTAGTCCGAAATAAAATGATTTCGGAACGTACTCAAAAATTACCTCGTTATTGCCCGCTGGGAGATCGACCCCTCTAAAGGCATGGTCTGTTTGAAAAATTTGAGAATTTTTACCATTAACCTTGGCAGTCCATCCCGGAAAATAACCATCAAGTAGTATCAAAAAGGAGTCTTGAGTGTCTCTGGTCTGAATTACGACCTTGCCTGGTGAGTACGATGAAATTGTGGAAATACCATTAATATTATTATTACTTGATTTAACGGTATTGTGACCGATTACAACGGCCTGAGATTTTGGATCAAAATCTGGAT
>CAYGIG010000068.1:0-2486 GCA_964349875.1 uncultured Gammaproteobacteria bacterium
AACTATATCTGTGTTAATTGCGGTTATCAGTCGCCAATGCAGTTAGGAAAATGCCCTGAATGTTCGCAATGGGGAACATTTGAACTAAAAAAAGAAGAAAAATTCACCCAAACTAAAGCTGTGGCGACGCCAGTTAGCTTGTCAAAAGTTGAAGAAACCGGGATCAAGTCAAGGCTGAAAACGGGTTTTGAGGAGTTTGATCGTGTATTGGGTGGTGGTCTAGTTGCAGGTTCGGTTGTTTTGCTGGCAGGGGACCCAGGTATCGGCAAATCTACCATACTTTTGGAGTCTGCGGTGCATTTAGCAAAAGAAGATCCAAGCAAAGAGGTTTTATATATTTCCGGTGAGGAATCGGCTTATCAGCTAAAACTTAGAAGTAAACGGATCGTTACTGGTATACCTGATAATTTGAAGGTTTTGGCAGAAACCGATGTGGAATTGATAATTTCTACAATAGAGCACAACAAGTACAAGATGGTGATAGTTGATTCTATTCAGACCATTCAGACGCCTAGTGTTTCAGGATCATGGGGAAGTCTGGTTCAGATAAGGGAGTCGACACTAAGATTTGCAAAAATTGCAAAATCACTACACATTCCAGTAGTAATTGTTGGGCATGTGACTAAAGAAGGTGAGATTGCCGGTCCAAAAATACTTGAACATCTTGTGGATGTGGTTTTGATTCTGGAAGGGGATAATTTTGGGATTTTCAGAGTGTTAAGAGCTTCGAAAAACCGATACGGATCAACTTCAGAGGTGGGTATTTTTGAGATGCGCGATACTGGACTTAAGGAGGTCAAAAATCCTTCGGAATTGTTTTTGGCTGAATGGAAAGATAATTTGGCAGGATCAGTAATCTTTCCTACAGTTCAGGGCGATAGGCCGATTTTGGTCGAAGTACAGGCTTTGGTTACGCCTAGTCTTTTCGGTAATCCAAGGCGCGTAGCAACCGGCGTCGACTATTCCAGACTGCAAAACATTATTGCGGTGCTATCCAAATTCGGGAAATTACCGCTTACAACTAGCGATGTGGTAGTTAATGTCGCCGGAGGGATGAATATAAAGGAGCCTGCGATGGATCTAGCTGTAGCTATGGCTATTGCAACGGCAGTTAAAAATAAGCCTTTGAAAGAAAAAACCGTGGTTTTTGGCGAGTTGGGGTTATTGGGTGAAATTAGACGGGTTTCGTTTGATAAAAAGAGGATTGATGAAGCCAAAAAACTTGGTTTTATGAGTATAGTCCAGCCTGCAGGATTAAAAAATATTACCGAGGCTTTAAAAACTTTACTGTAAGAGGTGTAATGCTAAAATTTTTGTTACCCAAAAATAAGTTTCTTTGGTTACTATTGACAAGGATCTTAGGTATGGCGGCTTTGCTAAGTTTTGGAGGCTATTTGGCGCAACCGGGAGTTTGGCCGGATTTCCCTTTTGATCCGCCGGAATTTGCTGTTGTTCTGACAGCATTTGTGTTTGGTGCAGTTGGTTTTTTTCTTCCTGATCTGATATTAATCGCTACAAAATTAGGGTTTAGAAGTTTGGTGGATATGCTATCTGCGAGAGTGTCAGCAAGCGTGGTCAATAGTCTGCCAAAAAGGCGAAATCATAAAAGAAAGAAAAAAATGAAATTCGAAGTAGGTTCGATTCTGGTCGATACCTCGGCTTTGATTGATATTCGTTTGCTTAGGATTGCAGAATCAGGATTTTTGAGGGGAAACTTAATTATCTCAAAGTCGGCTCTTAGCGAGCTTAGGCATATTGCGGACAGTAAGGATCCAGTCAAAAGGAGTAAAGGCAGAATGGCTTTAGATAATTTGTCAAAAATAAAGAATATTAAACATATTAAGCTAAAAATTATTAATAATTTTGAAGAAAAAGAGACGGACAATGGACTGGTTGAGTTTGCTACCTCAAACAGGCTCGCTTTGCTTACTGTCGACTATAATTTGCTAAAAGAAGCTCAGGTAAGAGGATTAGAGGTGATGTCGTTTAATAATTTGGCAAAAGCAGTGAAGATGGAGGCAATCCCTGGAGAAATGATTGAAGTAAAGGTAAGTCAGCTTGGATCATCTTTAAATCAAGGGGTAGGATTTTTGGCTGACGGAACGATGATAGTGGTTGAAAATGGTAAGGAGTATTTGGGAAAAGTAGTTAAAATCGAGGTGAATAAGTCGATAGAGAAGGACACAGGAAGGATTATCTTCGGAGAAGTTAAATAGTCATAGTTTTTTTGACTTCACTGTTCACTTAGGGTTTTCTCTTACAGAGAAACATTATTTTTTCAATTTAACTTTTCACTTAAGCTCTTAGTTCTACTGAAGTCGAGCTCCTTATCTCGCCGCCGCTCGATAAAAGGCGTTCAAAGTTAATTTAGTAGTAAAAAGGGGAGAAAAACCTGTTCGTTATATTTAGACACAGGGTTATCCACAAAAACCGTTTCAAATATTCTAAGGTTTTCAAATAGAGTTTTATGTTATTGCAGTAGGCTT
>CAYGIG010000069.1:0-2482 GCA_964349875.1 uncultured Gammaproteobacteria bacterium
ACATGGCCGAATCTCTGCATTACAGCCAACTGCCAGCGTCCCTGCGACAGCAACACCGCGCACTTTGAAATGATGCGCGGCCTCTTCGGGGACAACAACTAGTCCCTCCCTGCCCCCAATGGACCGCCCTTAAAAAGGCGGTCCTTTTTCTTGCTAAAATAGTCTAAAATAACTTATTACAAAAGGGGATTTTGGTTATTGTCTCGTCCAAGTTGGTATTTGTCTTACTCTTTGACGGCCTTGCCTGAATCACCAGGCAAAATACTGTCACACAATCGTTTCGGTTTGGAATCATTTCCAGCCGGCACCTATCCGTCCTGCGAACTTCATGGGGCGATGAATCAAGTCAGTCCGCAAAAAATTGGTGGTACTTGGTGGCGCTGTCTTGCCTGTCGAATCGGCTGTTCGTGGTCGAAATAGCCAATAAAAGCTATTTTTCACTCCGCAGCCAATCTATAAACCCCGCTTAACTAGCGGGGTTTTTCATATTTGCCCTTGCGAAATATTTTTGAATTTATACGTAAAAAGATTGAAGCAAAAAATAGAGACTTATCCAGCGTGACTCATTTGAGCCTAAGAAAATTCAACTTTCAAGTTGGAAAAGTTCATAGCTAATTACCGCATTTTCCGTTAAAATTTCTATATGCCCCAAACTGCCCAAGAAGATATCGCCAGACTGGCTCAAAAAATCCAGTCCATTCAACTCCCTCCCGAACTGCTTGAAAAAGTAAACTCTCAGCTTACCCGATTAGAACGTATGGTTTCATTGGGAAGTTATAGTAACGAGTATGAGGCCACAAGTCGGTATATTGACTGGGTTGTTTCAATACCTTGGTATCTCAAATCCGACGATTTATTAGACCTTGCCAAAGCCAGAGAAATATTTGATAAAAACCACTACGGTCTTGATCCAATAAAAACCCGCATTATTGAATATCTTTCGGTCCTAAAGCTCCAGCTTATCCAAAATTCTGGCGTTTCCCGAGCACCGATCTTGTTTCTTATCGGTTTAGTGGGTACAGGAAAAACAACCATGGCCATCTCCATTGCCGAAGCGATGGGTCGGGAATTTATTCGTATTCCATTCGGAGGAATGGGGGATTCCATTCAACTTCGCGGTCAGTCACGTGCATATCCTGACGCAGAACCGGGCCTAATAGTAAAAGCCCTCAAAAGAGCCAAGAGCCGTAATCCTGTTCTGCTTTTAGACGAAATAGACAGAGTTTCAGCCGAAACGAGAGGCGACATTATGGGTGTTCTGGTCGAACTTCTTGACCCAGAGCAAAATTCTGCCTTTACGGATCATTATTTAGATTTTCCCGTCAACTTGTCTGATGTACTTTTTGTCGCTACGGCTAACAACACAGGCAATATCGCAACTGCCGTCATGGACCGACTTGAGCCAATTCAAATGCCATCATACACAGACGAAGAAAAATTAGTAATTGCCCAAAAATACATCTTCCCAAAAGTTATCAAAAGCTCCGGACTTTCTAACGTGCGAATTGCTGTCGATGATGATGTCTGGGCAAAAATAATTAGGCCTCTGGGATTTGATGGAGGTATGAGATCTTTAGAAAGAACAATCAATGGCATTGCAAGGAGAATAGCTTTTCAGGTCATTCAAAAACAGACCAAAGATTTTCATATCACTAGTGCCAACATTAACGATTTTGTCCCATCGTGGTAAGCTTAATTCCAAATAAAATTGTAAATGAATTTGAACACAACTCAAAAGCAGCAATCACTGGATGAAATTGCTAGAGAGCTTAAAGATCTAAGAGAGGGAGAGCTATACAAGACTGCCACACAAGCAGTTCCCGGAGAGGGTAATCCTGATACAGATATTCTATTTATCGGCGAAGCCCCGGGTTTTTTTGAAGATCAAATAGGCAGGCCTTTTGTTGGTAATGCCGGCAAACTTTTAGATAAGATGCTTGGAACGATTAATCTCTCTAGAGATGATATTTTTATTACCAATATTATTAAGCACCGCCCCCCAGAAAACCGAGACCCAAGTCCGGAAGAAATAAAAATCTATTCACCATTTCTTAAACGTCAAATACACATTATTGAACCAAAGATAATTGCTACTTTGGGCAGATTTTCGATGAATTTATTTTTACCTGATATGAAGATTTCTGGTGCTCATGGTCACTCTTTTCAAGTAGGAAAATATCTTATTTTTCCTCTTTATCACCCCGCTGCCGCATTAAGAGCCGGCAAGATTTTAAATGAGTTAGAGCAGGACTTTCAAAAACTTAAAGCTGTTCTAAACAACTACCAAAATCAACCTGATGACCCTGCTCAATCAGATGAAAATAAGAATCCAGTTCAGGAAGAACTTCTTTAATCAGGTTTTACAAAAACTGTCTCGTTTACATATCCCATAAAAAAGAATTGATTCAAAACTATTTAGATGTATTTATCGCTTATTTCGATAAATTTTTAGCTAAAACTTAACTAGTGGAAATAAAGATAT
>CAYGIG010000070.1:0-2385 GCA_964349875.1 uncultured Gammaproteobacteria bacterium
ATATTGGAGACACTGCACCAGATTTTGAACTGCCCGACCAGAATGGAAAGACTCGTAATCTTTCCGACTACAAAGGTAAATATTTATTGATTTATTTTTATCCCAAAGACGATACGCCGGGGTGCACTAAAGAGGCCTGCGGTTTCCGCGACAATTTACCCCATTTTGAAAAATCAAATTTAGAGGTTGTAGGAATTTCAGCTGATTCAGTCAAAAGCCATGAGAAGTTTGCAGTCAAACACAAACTGTCTTTTACGATTCTTTCCGACGAAAACAAAACTACGGTTAACGATTACGGAGTATGGCATGAAAAAAGTTTTTTGGGTCGAAAATATATGGGGATTAATAGATGGTCTTTTTTAGTTGGCCCTGACGGCAAGATTATAAAAATATATGAAAAAGTTAATCCGCTAAACCATTCCAAAGAAGTTTTAAAAGATCTTAAAAAACTTCAGAACTAATATTTGGCCAGATCGATTTTTGATAGTACAAGTTTTCCGATTTTTTCTCCCAAAGTATACCCATTATCATTGTCTATCTTAAAATGAATTCCACTCATCAGCCGAGTGTCCCGAGCTTCTTCGCTATAGCGTATCCATACATCCGACATCTCAGGAATTAGGGCACTAAGTACGACTGAAGCCGTGCGTGAAATGGTCGAATGTCCCGATATATAGCTAGGAAAATTAGGATTATCCTGAGTGGTCGATAGCTGTTCCATACGCATTGACGGTCTGGCTGTCCAATAAGTGTACTTTACTTTCCAGCACTCCATGAACGCGTCTGCTACCGACTGGGTGAGAATCTTTTGCCATCTGGCGTAGCTCATGTCGCTAACTGCGTCGTCTTTGGTTTCGTCATACAATTTATTGAGCCAAATACCCAAAGGCGCTTCTGTTCCCGGACCGCCGGCCCAGAACTTAATCTTCGGCAGCCAGACATTATCATCTCTTTGAGAGACCGCTTTGGAAACGATTTCTATTTCTTTTTTATCTTGAGCAGAATTGAATGTTGGCGGAGGAGGAGTTTGAAAATCATAATTCTTATCAACTATCCATCTGGTCCACTCCCCTGCTCTCGGAACGAGAGGGTTTTTGCCCGTCCACTTGCCAACGCCAATTGGAACGACCCCGTCCCAAACCAGAGAATTTTTACCGTCAGTCTCGCCTCTTTGTTTGTACTGATCAATTATCTGCACAGTTACCTTACTTATCTTTTCTGAAGAATTGTCGGAAATATCTGATAGATATTTGTCTGTCGCAACCCTATCGGCTGGCATAACTAAATTTATTATTTCGCGCGCTGCCAGACTGGCCTGAATATTGCTTCCGGTTGCTGAGAGTGTATCGGAGTATACCGATGCAACATAGGCGTAGAATCTTGCTGATTCGGGTGGGGTTGGTTTGTTTTTCTTTACCAGTTCTTGAGCATACTCTATCCAGAGTCTTGAGCCGTTACGGTATTTAAGATTATTCTCATTTTTGACTATGTTCCCGTTATAACTGCGAAACCCTTCGGAGTCTTTTGCTTTATTACTCTTTATATTTAAGAGATTATTCGAAAAAATATATGTAGCAACAAAGACCAGAACAATGGTGAGAATCAGGTAATATTTTTGTCTAAACGAGCGATTGGGTAATTTACTTTTGAGTGGCATTAAACCAAATTATACTCGGTATCAGAGGATTTTTTGACTAAATTACAATTGTCTCGTATCATGAAAATATGAACCTGATCATTCGGTTGTTGGTTAACGCAGTTGCAGTTGTACTCTGTGCTTACTTTATTCCAGGAGTTGCTGTTGATGGTTTTCTTTCCGCCATCTGGGTAGCGGTGGTCTTGGCTCTACTCAACTCTTTCCTCAAACCAGTCTTAATGTTGATTTCTTTTCCAATAAATTTTGTTACCTTCGGATTGTTTACTATTGTTATCAATACAATAATTATTTTATTGACGGATTATTTAGTTCCAGGGCTTACGATTGAGACTTTCTGGCTGGCGGTATTGTTTGGATTGATATTAGCGATAGTTTCATCGATTTTGAATTCGACGTCTGATTAGGTTCTCGCTCAAATTCCCTCGTAATTTCGGCCAGCTCATTACTTCAGTCAGTTTGAGCTACAAGCCTGCGTTTCAGGAAACCTGAAACTAATGATTTTTCACCTTGGAGAGAGATAAAAAAGTGGGAACAGTTTAGATGGTGGAACGAGTGGGTTGGGAGGGTTGATCGGACGATGCTGGCGAGGAATTTGGAGAGATTTGGGTTGGGCCAATATTGGCAGGTACCAAAGGTTTTTTCTTGACCCAAGAGTAGATCAGACTTACCCATTCGGCCAGGGCATAAAGTCCGACTAAAATAGCGGTCGGCTCGGTCGGATTGTAGAG
>CAYGIG010000071.1:0-2340 GCA_964349875.1 uncultured Gammaproteobacteria bacterium
AGACTGGAAGGTTTTACTACAATGCTTGAAGATGGAATCGATAAAGCTGCGGCTGGTCTGACGACTTTAGAGGAAGTTCTGGATGCGGTATCAGAAAGCGTTGATTTCGATGATACTCCCAAAACAATACCTGTAAAATGAAAGTTAATATACCAATTTTTAACCCTAATCCTTTTTCAACAAAAACTAAAATAGAGTTTTTTCTAAACCTCGCAACAATGATTGATGCTGGAATTCCAATTGATCAAGCAATACGATCGATTGTTGAAGATTCAGAAAAATCAACCAAAAACAGAATTTTCACTTCACTTGTTCAGAGCCTTGAATCTGGAAAATCATTAAATGAAGGTATGGCAAGTTTTCCACTTTATTTCTCTAGATCAGAAGTTTCAGTTGTTAAAGCTGGAGAAATCGGCGGAACAATGACTGCTTCTTTAAAAATATTAGTCCGAACACTAAAGGAACAAGAATTCATTAAAAAATCAATCACATCTGCCTTGGCTTATCCTGGAATGATTTTTGGAGTTATGGCTGTAGTAACAACCGTATTAATACTGTTTGTTATACCTAAGCTTGGAGAAACCTTTCTTCGTTTAGATGTCAAAATTCCATTGCCAACAAGAATAATGATCGAAGTCTCACTTTTTTTACATAAAAACCAAACGCTTTCCATTATAGGGATCGCACTCATTGCTATACTGATCATTCTTTTTATCAGAAGCACAATTGGCAAAAAAACTTTTATCTTTGTTCTTTCTCATATTCCCGTGACTCATAAAATTATGCTTGAGTTGGATCTTGCTCGAGTCGCGACCATCTTTTCGTCGCTTCTTACTTCAGGCATACCAATATTAGAAGTACTCGATTTAACAAGAGATACTCTGATACTTCCTCAAGTCAAAGGTACGATGAAACAAATATCTAGGGATCTTGCTGCTGGGTCAACTCTCGAAGATGCTTTCGAAAAGCATCGGAAAATATACCCCTCAACATTTAGGCGGATTCTTGCCACTGGTGAAATATCCGGCACACTTGAAGCCTCGATGGCACAGGTTTTTGAATATTACTCATCATCAGTTACGGAAAAACTAAAAAATATTTCTGTAATCATTGAACCGGTAATTTTGGTTCTTATCGGTCTGGGAGTGGGTGGATTAATCATCTCATTTATTGGTCCGGTATATGAACTTATCGGATCACTCAATCAAGCAATTTAATAATGATGCACTTAAGGAAAGGGTTTACATTAATCGAATTGATACTAGCAATATCAATACTTGGAATGATAATTGTTTTTAGTTCTATGGCCTTTAGTAACCAGCAAAATATGGTTAGTCTAGAAAGCACCATTTTAGAAGTTAACTCCGCAATAAGAGAAGTACAAAACAAATCAATTTCTCAATCTCAAGACACTGTAGGTGATGCAAATTACGGTGTGTATTTTACCAGCACTTCTTATACGGTTTTTAAAGGGGATTCGTATACGAGCAACAACCCTACTAATTTCACAAGGAATTTCGGTTCTGGAATCAATATTTCAAGTATTAACATTCCTAACTCAGTTTTGATATTCGATAGACTCAGCGGTCGCCAAGCCAATTATTTACAAGCGCAAAATCTGACTTTCTCGACTTTTGACAACGAAATTAAATCTGTAACAATTAATCCTTATGGCGCAATCACGATCCAATGAAGCTCCCGCGGGCTCACGCCCGTGGTATCTTCTCCCCCAGCTTCGTCGGGAGCAAAATCCCTCCGAAGCAGAAATCTCTTCTCATTCATCCTCGAACTCACGATCGGGATTTTTTATCTCTGAGAAGCAGAGGCAGCGACGAAGCCTGCGAGTTGTTACTATTGCGAAGGGGGATAAAGGTATTGCTCTAATTGAATTACTGATTGCAGTTGCAATTTCTTCAATTATTATCGGACTTGCCTTGCAGGTAATGGCACTGGTTCGGACGTCATTCTTATCTTCTAATATTCGCTTTGTTTCAAAAGACCTTTTAGACAGCACTGCCGACATTGTTAGATCAATAAAAGAGTTAAGTTGGGACAGCCTCGGTATTGATGGAACATATCACCCAGAGCTTGCAGGAGGCCTTTGGACATTAGTGTCAGGCGATGAACTTGTTACTGGAACACAATTTACCCGATCTGTCCAAATATTAAGTATTTGCCGAGACACGTCTTTGCTAATTACCGACTGCTCTTCAGGTATTAACGATCCTGATTCCAAACAGATAATTATCAATATATCCTGGATCAAACCCATCAGTGGCTCTATCTCTACAACCCAACTCATAACTCGTCATGCTAATAATGGATTCTGGAGTCAATCAA
>CAYGIG010000072.1:0-2234 GCA_964349875.1 uncultured Gammaproteobacteria bacterium
ATTCTATATTTATGATGTTTTTTTGCAAAGTCAAAACACTTCGCAATAAATACTTTATCATTTAATTTACTTGCCTCAATCTGAAGAAACATATTGCAATCCATTTCAAAATCTCCATGCACCAACGCCAATATTTCAAAATCCTCATCACATGAAGCCACAAACTTAAATTGATATCTGAAATGAAGATCAATAAGACTCGTCCAGAATTTAATTATTTTTTTCAACTCCTCGTAATTAAACCTTTTCCCCAATGCGCCAAAAAGTTTAGGACTCAAACTAAAAAACACATCATCATTATACATGTCATAAACTTCTTTCTGATCCGGAAATTGAGCAGCATTATTTTTATCATACCCAATAACACCGCAAGTCTCAATGCTTAACTTTTTATATTCATTATTATGAAGTTTATCCACAAGCCACATCAACGATTTTAACTGTTCCAACGGTTCACCGCCAGTAAAACAGATCCAAGTATTTTTATCAACTTGAGAATAAATTTTCTCCAATAATTCAACACTTAAAATTAAATGCTTATCTTTTGTTTTCCAAGATTTTTTGGTATCACAAAAAACACATCCAACTTGGCAGCCTTGGAACCGAACAAACAAAGTAGCATAGCCCATTAACGCCCCCTCACCTTGAATCGATTCGAATATTTCATTAACCGCAGTTCGAGGAATCTTTCTAGGGTATCGCATTCCTTTTTTCGAGATAACTTCTTCGGGCTTATTTTTTGTTTGCATAATATGCCTTCACCGAAGCCTTTGCTTTCGCCTTAGTTTTATGTTTACTAACCAACTTTAATTTTCCTCCGCTCTTTTTATACTTTCCGTAGCCACTTTTTAATTTTTTAATTACATATGGCATAATCTAATCTCCAAAAAATTTATCAATTTGTAAAAGTCTTATTGCTTCATCTTTATCAATATCCCCCAGCATCACCGCAGTATTGGTTATACTTCCTCTTGCCTTTATCCCTCTAATAGAAACACATGAATGCACAGCCGACATAACGACATACACACCTATTGGCTTTAACACTTTCATTATATATTCAGCAATTTCTTTATTTAATCTTTCTTGTAGCTGCGGTTTTTTTGAAAAGTAATTTATAATACGAGGAATTTTTGATAAACCAATAATAGTCCCAGAATCATTGACAACATACACCACACCACATCTACCAAAAAACGGAAGCAAATGATGCTCACATGAACTAAAGAAATGGTTATTTGAAATACAAACGTAAGAGTAAGGATCGCCTTCTTGAAATGTTTTAATACGAGGTGGTTTGGTATGTAAGCTTTCAAAAATTTCCAAATACATTTTAGAAACTCTTTTTGGCGTTTCTTTTGTAGAATCAGTTTGCGGAACCCCTATCCATTCAAGAAGTTCCGCAACAATTTTTTCGCCTTTTTTAATATCCTTTTTCACTCATCTTTTCTTTTAGTGATAAATCGTCATTAAAACTTTCTCTTTCTTCGCCCGGAAAATACACCGCACAATTATTAGGAGTTTCCCACCATTCTAAAGAATGCAAATAAAACGGTCTATCTAAAATAGCCATTCGAACTTTCTCGCCAAAATATTTTGCCAAAGTTTCAGCTGTTGGAGGATCGTCAGTAACTAAAACTTTTTTATTTCGGGCTTTTATAAAATCTAAAGAGGACACGCCAACATATTCCACCAAAGATTTAGAAGTCGTTTTAACAGTACAACAATTAGTAATATCAATTTCCTCAGTATCCCCCTTCCAAATAGCCCAGCCATGATCCAAAACTTCATGAATTTCTTTCATCATTACCTGTTTCAAATACGAAAAATCTTCTATCATTCCTAACGAATACCCCCTACCTAAGCTAGCGGAACCTTCAAAAGAGCACAAAATTCGACAACGATGTCCGTGATAAGAAAAACAAGGCCCGTTATATTGACTCAACGAATGCCCCATATCTATTTGAATCTCTCGTTTAATTAACATAACCAACTCCAATGCGTTTTATTTTTAATAGCACTTATAGCACTATCAGAAACTCCAAACTTTCTTGCAATGATTGGATTTCTAACATTCTTTAAAAGAAGTTTTTTAATTTGCAAAACCTGTCTTTCTTTTAAGACACTTCTAGGATTGGCGCTACCTTTATTCCCAACAGACAACCCGATAGCAAACGCATGTTTTTGATTCTCTGAAGAGGTAACCCATTCTAAATTATCAGCAAAATTATTTG
>CAYGIG010000073.1:0-2134 GCA_964349875.1 uncultured Gammaproteobacteria bacterium
TTTCAACTAACACTATTATATATAAAATACTTTTCAATTCCTATATTTAACTTATTAGTCGACAAAGGTCAATGCAGAGCCTTTTTTCTCAGCTCGGCCGGTTCTTCCGATACGATGCACATAGTCATCATAACTTTCAGGTAATTCATAGTTGATGACATGACTAATTCCGTCAATATCCAGCCCTCTAGCGGCCACATCCGTAGCTAAAAGTATATTAATTTTGTTATTCCTAAAATCATCTAAGGCTCTCTGTCTTTGATTCTGATTCTTGTTACCGTGAAGTGCAGCCACTTTAAAACCTCTTTGTTCCAAAGCCTTGGACAATTTTTCTACGCCCCATTTTGTTCTGCCGAATATCAATACTTTTTCAAAATTATCTTTTATTAACAAGTCGTGAAGTACATCCAGCTTGTTTGCGCCCCTAGCACTAATTACATCCTGATCGACATTTAACGAAACTTCTTGTTTTTTAACAGATATAGTGATCGGATTTGCTGACAGGCTGCTCATTATTTCTGTTACCGCAGGTGTCATCGTCGCAGAAAAGAAAAGCGACTGACGCTCTCTAGGTAGATGAGAAATAATAAACTTAATATCGTGAATAAAACCCATATCGAGCATTCGGTCGACTTCGTCAAGCACGATAGTAGAAAAAGCCGCAATATTTAGCTTGTTTTGGTTTTTGAGATCTTTGATTCTTCCCGGAGTACCGATTACAAAATTAAACGGATTCCTCAATGCTTGTATTTGCGGCCTAATATTCACTCCGCCGATGCACAACACAGAATTTAAGCCAGAATTTAGTGAAAATTCATTAAATTCAGTCCGGATCTGCACGGCCAGCTCTCTAGTAGGTGCGATTATCAAAACTTTTAGGTTTCTATCTAAATAAACCTTATTAATAAGTGGGATCAAAAATGCTGCTGTTTTACCAGTACCAGTGTTGGCAATGCCAACGATATCTTTTCCTTCCAAAGCAGGAATGATTGCTTTGTCCTGAATCGGAGTAGGGGATATATAACCCTTAGAAATAATATTCTGTTTAATTTTTTCAGCGATATTAAAGTCATTAAAAGTATTCACGGCTACATAAGCCTCAGGCTCAACAAATTCTGCCTCACGCTTTATGATCATCCTTGGATCCATAGTCTTGATCTTAGTTCTAAAACGGTTTTGGTTTACCGAACCAAAACTTGCTGAACCTCTTGGTTTGTGAAAATTGCCGCGACTTTCTCCCCGAGGTTTATCCCGGCCGCCAAAAGACGGTCTGCGACTGTTACTGTTGCTGTTCATTTATTTTTTTCTTGTGAGGGAAAAATCAAGGCAATAAAACCGCTTAGATAATTAAAACAAAAAACCAATTTGTCATTAAAGTTTGAAAGATACATCAACAAAAATAAGAATTCGGGTATCTAAATCTTAAACTGACACTTTCGTACTGTCTAAAAATATAAGCAGATTTATTGCTTCAATCTGCCTCTTATTGGGATATACTAGCACATAAGCCAAATAGATGCAAGTAACACCTAAGACTATAGTCCAAGTATCCAAGTGTGATTACGAATAAATACCTAACCTGTAGTATTCATAACATGCGTACAAAATAAGCAATTATGTATAAAATTTGCTATTAATATATTAAGCAGATTATTTACACAATAATGCCAAATAACTCGAACAATATTTCGGTTGATAAATATGTAAAAAAAATCGTTACAATTCCCAAGGAACGATTGACGATATTTCTTGAAATTACACCAAAAGAGCAGGGATTTGTTCTGCTTAAACTTCCAACCAAAGTACAAAAAGACCTACTCTCAAAGCTAACCGACGAAGAATTGACCTCATTACTTAGTTATCCTGATCCGGACAAGGTTACCGACATACTGCAGTTAGTAGACGAAAAAAGAGCTGAGAATATTCTGGAAAAATTAAGCTCGAATATTAAAGAAAAAGTCGAATTTTTATTAAGGTTCAACCCCAAAGCCGCCGCAGGACTTATGAATTTGGATTATATAGTCGCCCAT
Organism: uncultured Gammaproteobacteria bacterium; assembly: GCA_964349875.1. GTDB lineage: Bacteria > Patescibacteriota > Microgenomatia > CAYQLK01 > CAYQLK01 > CAYQLK01. The sequence goes on from CAYGIG010000073.1 coordinate 2,031, forward strand.
GTAGAAGAAAGTATTCATAAAATACTAGAAAGCGTCATCAGCCACGAAAAAAGAAATGGAAAATTCCCGACAATTTTAGTCTTAGAAAACGGCAAACTATTAGG
>CAYGIG010000074.1:0-2129 GCA_964349875.1 uncultured Gammaproteobacteria bacterium
GGGATTAGAAAACAAGGGGTTGATGTTAGCTTTGAATCAATTGAATAATAAATATTGTTTTAATATTATAAATTTTATAACTTAGTATATAAAATAGAGAATGATATAATGAGTTTATCGAAAGAGTTAAAGAAAAAACATAATCAAGATTCGTTAAAGAATATTATCGAGGCGTACCTTTCTACAAATCCGAAATTACCGAGTTTTCAATTTATTGTATCACGAAATAAACTAATTGGTTTTCATCCGAGCGGGTTGCACTATGCTTGCCCAAGGGCTATAGCTTTTGGTTTTATTTTTGAAAAAGGACTGTACACAGAAAGAATTTTAGAAGACGAAATTGGAAATCCAGAATCGTGGATAACTCCAAAACTTAGAAGAACTTTTGATACTGGACATATGATTCATGCGTTGGTTCAATACGCTTATTTGAAAGAGTTTGATGATTGTGAGATAGAAGTCCCGATAGAATCGTTGCATGAAAAATATTTGATTGGTGGAACTGCTGATATTGTTATGAAAATGCAAAGCGGTAAAAAAAGAATTTGGGATATTAAAACGATGGGTAATGGTTCTTTTCAAGGAGTCGACGAAAATAATTATAAAAGTATTGCCGAGGGGTATATTACTCAGGCGGATTTGTATATGTTTGGGTTGAAGATTTTTGATTACGGAATTTTATGTTGGAATAAAGATAACGGAGATTTGAAAGAAGTATTATTTTCATTTGATAAAGAGAGGGTTAAACCGGCTTTGGTTTCTGCTGTGAAGGGAAGGAAGTTTTTATTGGGCGAAAAAATTCTTATTTTGGATGAGTGTAAAAAAAGCGTCGGAAGATATAAAAATTGCCCATACAGTTCTATTTGTTTTAGATGTAAAGATAAGAACGTATTAGAATATACAACTTGTAAAAGTAACAGTGATCTTATAAAATGAGTGTACTAAATATAGTTGGATTATCTGAAAGTGAGATTGTAAAAAGAGCGGTTGATAATTTATTAGGGTTGGAAATTCCAAAGGCCGATATCGCTAAATACTTAGATAAGATTACTTTGCTGAGTGGCTATGATGCTGATGATTTGGAAAAGGTTATGAGTTTATTTGTTAGATGGCAAAATTATTTTGGTGAACAGTATGTAATTGCTGATGCGTTAAAAACTGCGGCGGAAAGTCAAATGAGTTATTATTGGTCAGTGGCTATTGATGAAGCCAATGGTACTATCAACGCAAAAAAAGAGTTGGCAGAAAAAGACAAAGATTATAAAAAAGCAAAAGAAATATATAATATTGCATCGAGTGGCTATAATGCGATTCGTATGAAATTTGACACATGCGATAGAGCCTATAAATTATGTAGTCGAATTCTTACTAAAAGGCTTGGGATTAAATATGAGAGTTAAAAAAGCGCAGAAAAATAAAGGATAAATTATGGAAAATGTGGAGAAGGTAGAACAAGTAATATTAAGGCCCTCAAAAAGCACAAATGCGAAGTCGTTAGCCTCGGCCATTAGCCGAGAAATGGAAAAGCATGGGGTGGTTTGTGCTCAGGCCATTGGGGTGCAGGCAGTTAATCAAACGGTGAAAGCTATTTGTATAGCTGGAGGATTTATGGGGCAAAAAGGCTCTTCGATAAATGTAAGACTAGGTTTTGTTGACGTTCATGTTGCTGACAGAGAGGACGATATAACTGGTATAAAATTTACGCTAACTACAGTATAGGGAATAGATATGTGGTATAAAAGTTTAGTGCTGGACAAGTTTAGTAAGGGAGATGAGATTTTAATTATTACGGAGTCTGATCTTTCTTATAAAGGAGTGCTTTTAGATGCGGAGGATAATGTGATTAGTTTATGCCAGGATATTGGTGACGAAGGAATGATTACTATTTTTATTGAATACTCTAATATTGATTCAATTGGTCTATTTGAAAAAACGCAACGAAAATAAATATAGGAAAAGGACATGCGGATAGAAACCAATGAGATTTGGAAATCGGTTGCTGGGTATGAGGGTTTATATGAGATTTCAAACGTAGGGCGAGTGCGTTCTTTAGATCGTATGGTTAAAGCAAAAGTCTGGTATTTGATAAAAGGTATTATACTAAAGCCAATTATGTCTGCTGAATATCC
>CAYGIG010000075.1:0-2035 GCA_964349875.1 uncultured Gammaproteobacteria bacterium
CTTATCTTAGTACTTTTTTAAAAGAATACAGATTATTAATTCTGTGTTTTGTTATTTGGAAAATTTCTTTACTAGCTATCAGCTTTTTAGTTCAAAATTTTTTGCCTTTTAACCCAACCTATCCTTACTCAAATGAACTTATTAGCAACTACAAACATTTCTTTGTTTATATTTGGGGCGGGTTTGATGGGGTTCATTATCTAAATATTTCACAAAATGGTTATGCCAGTCAGTTTACGCAGGCATTTTTACCTACATATCCAATACTTATTAAAATATTCACTTTTGGTTTTATTCCGCCATTATATGTCGGTGTTTTGATCAATAACATTTGTTTTTTAGCCTCGCTCATAGTAGTAAAGAAGGTTTTTACAAGTATGTCAATTAGTTCAAATTACAAATTTTTTGTAATTTTATATTTTGTCTTTCCAACCTCATTCTTTTTTAGCGCTGTCTATACTGAAGGATTGTTCCTTCTGCTTTCGGTCATGGTTTTTTATTATTTTTCTAAGGAAAAGTATTTTTATACAGGTCTATTCGGAGCAATTGGCTCCAGCGTTAAACTAATTGGGGCATTTATTTTTCCTGTTTTAATTATGTCATTAGTCTTTGTTAGTTTACGTAAAATAAAAGTATCAAAGAATTTATTTTGGCTATTAATTATACCTGCAGGCCTTATTGCATATATGGTATTTCTACAAATTCAGTTTGGCGATTTCCTTTATTTTCTTCACGCTCAAAACTATTTTGGTAACGCCAGAAGCAGTAATTTTGTGCTTCTGCCACAAGTAGTATTTCGATATATGAAGATTTTTGCCACAGTTCCGATTTTCACTACGATGTATTTTATTTCAGTTTTAGAATTATTATCAGCAGCCTTCTTTATTTTGATACCTTTAATTCTTTATAAAAAAATTCCATTAAATTGGTTACTCTACTCGTTAACAATTGTCGTCGTGCCATCATTAACAGGAACATTTAGTTCCATGCCTAGATACGTATTAATGTCGTTTCCTGTGTTCATGCTAGTATCGAAGTTAAAGCCGCGCTACTTTTATCCAATCGCATTCGTATTGGCGTGCTTACAGGTAATACTATTTTCCTTATTTGCTTCAGGAACATTTGTGGCATGAAAAAAATATATTCTCCACTTTTATTGATACTAATCTCTGCATTAAGCCTTAGGTTGCTTCTGCTAAATCAAAGTTTATGGCTAGATGAAGGTGTTTCTGCAATTACTGTTGGTAGTATGAGCATTGCTGAATATTTTCACAATTTTTTACCGGGAGATTTCCATCCCCCTTTGTATTATTTCATCCAAAAAATATTTTCAGTATTATTCGGAGATTCCGCAACAGTTTTGCGTTTACCCGCGTTAATTTCTGGAGTTTTTGTTGTCTTAATGGTGTATTTAATTTCAAAAGAAATGGTATTTAAAAAAAAGAATCAGTTACGGGTTGCAATACTGACTGCCACGTCACCACTGCTAGTTTATTACTCCGCTGAAGCCCGGTCGTATTCGACTGTCGCCATGGCGGTCTTAATTAACTTTTATCTATTGATCTCCCTCAAAAAAATTTTTAATTATAAAAAATTAATATTGTTTCTTGTTTCAGGGCTGGTATTAGTTTATTTAAATTACCTTGCTTATTTTTATCTGTTTATTGCTTTTGGATTGTTACTAAAAACACTTATAAGAAAAGAAACATTTGGCAAACCCAAGACCCTGATGTTGGGAATGATTTTTATTTTATTATTGCTTGCTATACTGCCGATACTTTATCAGCAGCTCGCAATTGGTACAAATATTTCTTCTTCAACACCCGGATGGGAAAAGGTGATTGGATCAAAAAATCCAATTTTTAACTTTTTACAATTCTTAATTAAATCAGGCAGCGGAAGGGTTGATGTTAATTACTCATTTATTACAAAAATATTATCAGCATATGCCGGAATATTATTTATGCTTTTACTATTTATTAAAACAATTAAAAAAGATTTTGATTGGTTATTTTTTGTTCTGGTTTTTAGCATT
>CAYGIG010000076.1:0-2034 GCA_964349875.1 uncultured Gammaproteobacteria bacterium
ATTTAAACTATCTCAACTGTTATTAATAATTGTCCTGATTTTTAGTTTACTTCCGCTTGGATCCGTGCGTGCCGATAAAACAAAAATTGAGGAATTGGAGCAAAAACTAGCTCAAACGCAAACCGCGGCCAGAACTCTCAAGAGCGACATCGTCAAACTTGATGATCAAGCCGAACTTACGAGCTTAAAAATCGCCCAAACCGAAGCTAGCCTTGTAAAACTTGAAGAAGAAATCGGTGTATTAGGAGGGCGCATCGACCGTATTCGCGGCACTCTGACTACTCAATCGGATAAAGTTCTCATAAGAATTTCTAATACCTACAAAAACGGCCAAGTATCGCCCTTGGACCTGTTTCTGTCCACTAATGACTTTGGCAAGTTCTTAACGCGTTATAAGTACCTTAAAACCATCCAGCAGAGCGATAGAAAGATTCTCGGCCAGCTCCAAACGACTAAATCGAGCTACACCAATCAAAAAGAAACCCTTGAGGACAAAAAAGTAGAAGCAGAGAAACTTAAAGCCTCGTTGGACGCACTTGAGGCCACTTTGATTCGTCAGAAAAAAGAAAAGGAGAATCTGCTGGTCATCACTAAAAACGATGAGCGCACATATCAAGCACTTCTAGCCCAAGCTCGGGCTGAGCAGGCAGCTATTTCGTATGGAAAGCTTACTTTGATTAGAGAAGTCAAAGCCGGAGACACGATCGGAAATATCATCAATGGGGCCTCAGGTTGTTCTAGTGGTGCCCATCTGCATTTCGAGGTTCATAAAAACGGTAGCGTTGAAGATCCGAATAATTATCTCAAAAATACGTCATTCTCTTATAACTATCCTGCCGATAACTACAGCACTTATGGCACCATTAACCCTCACGGCTCTTTAGATTGGCCAGTTAATGATCCAATCGAAATTAACCAGGGCTTCGGAAGCCACTCTTTTGCTCAAAGATTTTATGCAAGCGGCCTCCATGCAGGTATTGATATGGACGGAGGAGGAAGTACTGTAAAAGCTGTTAAAGAAGGTAAATTGTATGGTGGGTCTTACTCATGCGGAGGAGCATATCCAGGTACTCTGTCTTTTGCTAAGGTCGTGCACAATGACGGCCTAGAAACTTATTATCTTCACATTTATCCTCAGTAGTTTTTCGACATTTCTCCTAGTAAAAATCTATGGGACTTATTCCTTGAGAACAAGGAAGGGGATTGACTGTAAATTACACGAAGATTAACCAAAACATTCCTAATTTTGAAGCTAGTTTGTATCAGTTTGATGAGCAAAGTGGTCGTTTTGGTTGTTTTAGCGGGCAAAAGGTTGACAAGGTATAGAAATCCATCCTAAAATAGTTGGTAAGTCTAGCTCACGCTAACTTAGGGGTGACCCAACTGAACTGAAATTGAATAAGCAAGATTTTTTCTTCCATATCAAAATTTTTTAGTTGGGAGCTGATAAGGCTCTTTTTTAGTATTAAAACCAAAAAACCCGCATTTCTGCGGGTCTGTTGGTGATATTACTGAAATTGTATACCTCACTAAGATACCTTAAGTATCTTAGTTTGGTCAAGACAGAAGTCTTGAGCTGGACCAACAAATATTTTTTGCCATCGGATTGGTCGGGTCTGGAATTTGTAGCCCAAGTGCCCCACAGTTCGAATCTGTGCGATGGCTCTTGTGGGGGTATATCTCAATGGTAGAGAAATCGCCTAAGCAGCCGATTAGATGCGGGTTCGAATCCCGCTACCTCCACAATACATATTGGTCCAGATCAAATCTCCTGAACTATTTTTAGGTGCAAAATAACAACCTAATTTAGATTGTTTGTCACGATTAATAAACTTTTAATATTAATATTAAAAACGGGGAATGACATCTTGGGCAGATTTAATAATTTAATTATTATCACTGATTCCATTATGTCCTATTCCTGTCCACATATTCAATGGACAGACCACGAATTATATATAAGTTACGCACAAATTTCAACTTTTAGTGATATATTGTGATTAATATAGATGCTTACTGATTACTATATTTTGC
>CAYGIG010000077.1:0-1978 GCA_964349875.1 uncultured Gammaproteobacteria bacterium
GATATGCTGGTACAGGGAAAACAACCCTAACAGCATATATTCGCCAAGAAATATTCAAAAAAGCACCACTGCTTAGTGTCGCGTTTTGTTCTTATACAGGAAAAGCCGCGAGGAATTTGACGGAAAAACTAAAAGAAAATAACGGCACAATTTCAGGCGACTCGGTCTCAACAATTCACTCACTAATCTACACGGCAATTACTAATAAAGAAGGCAATGTCACGGGATGGCGGAGAAAAGAATTCCTAGATGCCGAACTAATTATTGTCGACGAGGCATCAATGGTTGATCCATTTATATTAAACGACTTACTTTCGTACGAAGTTCCGATCATTGCTGTTGGAGATCACGGCCAGCTTCCGCCGATTGGAGCAAGCTATTCTTTAATGCAGGATCCTCATTTGACTTTGACAGAAATTCACCGGCAAAAAGAAGACAGCCCGATAATTGATGTATCGATTATGGCTCGCACAGATGGAGAGATACCGATTAAAAAATTCTCGCCTAATGTTGTCAAAATATCACGAAATGATCCTGATTCTAGAGAGACATTAAATGAGGCCCTGGAAAGTTTTAGTGAAGAAACCTTAATTATCTGCGGATATAACGCCACCAGACTAAGACTTAATAAGGAACTAAGGGCCAGAAAAGATCGATATGGTGATGTGCCGGAAGCGGGAGACAGAGTCGTGGCTCTTAAGAATAATCATTATTCGGGAATTCATAATGGAGCGGTCGGAACGATTACAAAAATATTAGAGGAGGACAAAACAGGTAATTGGCTACTTGTCAAAATCGATATTGACGGTCAGGACAAACCTTATCAGGGATATATTTACAAATCACAGTTTAATCAGAAAGAAACAATAAGCGGCAACCTAAAAGACCCCGACGGACATCAAGGAGACTTGTTTGATTTCGGTTATGCCTTAACGGTTCATAAAGCCCAAGGGTCTCAAGCCGAAACAGTGATTCTTTTTGAAGAGCGTTTTCCAAAGTCTTCGGATGAGGAATGGCGAAGATGGTTGTATACGGCGGTAACTAGAGCGCGGAAAAATTTGTTAATAATCGGATAAAATTGACTTACATGAAAAGTCCTTGGAAAACATTATCGTCAAGAATCGCTTACCAAACACCGTATATCAAAATACGTGAAGACCAAGTTATTCGCCCCGACGGGAAGCCGGGGATTTATAGTGTTCTGGATCATCCTCCGGCGGTTTTTGTCGTGGCTCTAACTGACAAAGAAGAGATTTATTTAGTTGATCTCTATCGTTATCCTACCGCACGAATGTCACTAGAACTGCCGGCGGGAAGCACAGACGGGGAAGATGTAATTGCGAGTGCTTCTAGGGAACTGCAGGAAGAGACGGGGCTGACCGCGCAAAAATTTGAAAGGATTGGGGAGTTCCAATCTTATAACGGAATCGCAAACGAGCTGTCTGTTGTGGTAATTGCAACCGGACTGACGCAGGGAAAAACAAACAGCAAAAAAGAAGAGGGAATCGAATCGGTTAAAAAATACACCATGCAACAGATAATGGATTTAATCAAAACAGGCAAGCTTACAGACGGACAATCGATTGCCGCACTGACACAGGCTTTAATATATTTAAAAAAAATTTAATTTTTTTATGTTAAATATTGGAGACACTGCGCCGGATTTTGAACTGCCAGACCAGAACAACAAGACTCATAAAATGTCGGACCTTAAAGGCAAATATTTATTGATTTATTTTTATCCCAAAGACGACACGCCGGGGTGCACTAAAGAGGCCTGTGGTTTTCGCGACAACTTACCGCACTTTGCAAAAGCTGATTTGACCGTTGTCGGAGTGTCAGCTGATTCAGTCAAAAGTCATGAGAAGTTTGCTGTCAAACATAAACTGCCTTTTACGATTCTTGCTGACGAAAACAAAACTACGGTTAACGATTACGGGGTGTGGCAGCAAAAAAGTTTTTTGGGGCGGAAATATAT
>CAYGIG010000078.1:0-1953 GCA_964349875.1 uncultured Gammaproteobacteria bacterium
GGTTATTTAGTATTGTTAAAAGATTTGGGTATTTTAAAAAATTCGGTTTTATATATGGATGACGATAAATTTTATGGGTATTGTTTATTATCGAAAGATTTTGAAGCGTTGGATGAAAAAGAGCAGAAAAAATATAAAGAGTTATTAGTCCAGCATAGTATAAGTAATAAAACATTAAAGTTTTTGAAAGAGCATGATTTTGAAAGTTGCAGTATTGATATTCGAAAATTATATATTGCGATGCCTGGAAAGGTTTTTGTTGACGCTGATCTCTCCCAAATCGAGCTTAGAATGATTGCTCATTTATCTAAAGATAAAAATATGTGCGCTTCTTTTAGAAATGGAGAAGATTTACATAAGTCTGGTGCGGAATTAGTAAGTAAAATTTCTGGATTAAAGGTCACAAGACAACTTCAAAAACCCTTGAACTTTGGACTCATCTATGGTTTACATTGGACTGGTTTGGTTAGAAATACTGGAATGAAAAAAGCATTTGCAAAACAAATTTGGGAATCTTATTTTGTAGTCTATGAAGGTGTGAAGAGATTTATTGATAAAGTTCACGTATCGGCAAGAACAAGTCATTATGTTCAAACTATATTTGGGCGTAGAAGAAATATGGAAGAAATGGGAATTAATGATTTTAGTGATTCTCGAAAAGCATTTATGCGAAGAAATAATGCTGAGAATGCGAGTGTGGCGACTGTGGTATCCGGTTCAAGTAGAGATTTGTTGACGGTTGGAACAATTAATATTCATAATGATTTGGTTAAAACTGGTGAGTGCCGAATTGTATTACAAGTGCATGACGAGTTGTTGATTGAGTGTGATGAGAAAAAAGCGGAAGAAATAAAAGAAAAAGTTAAACTATATATGGAGAATGGTATGCGACTAAGTATTCCAGTTTTAGCCGAGGCAAATATTTCAGAAACGTGGCGTGGTGCCCATGGTTAATTTTAAGAAGCTATTTATTGATAGAGCGATTTTATTATTAGGGTTGAAGTGGGTGCATTTAACTGATTGGGAAAAGAAATTTTATTTGGATATAAAAGGGCGCATAGAAAATGAAAAAGATTTGTCTACGCATCAGTATAATAAGTTAATGGAAGTTCATAATCGGTTAAAATAATTTTGTTGCTTTTTAGTTAATTAGTTTTGTATGTTTTGGTGTGGGTTTTAAAGTCGTGCCTCGTATAGGTACGTGGATTGAAAAAAAGTTGTTGGTTTCATTGTTCCTCCTTATTAGCGCCGGGTTTAGTCCTCCTGGCGCTTTTTATTTTATGTCTTGTGTTAAAAATTGAATTTTGGTATCTTTGGGTGTGAGAAAGGCGCAGGCAAATAAAAAATTTTTAACACTTAAAATGGAGGTTGTTGTGGGTGGCGGAGGTAGAAAAGGTGGAACTTTAGGTTAATTAAAAAGGTTCCTATATTGTTTATTAAGGGCAACAAATTGTTGCCCTTTTTTATTATATGGAGTATTAAATGCAAAAGGATTGGGTTGGAAATAAGAAAAGTGTTCATTCTGTTTTAGGTGCATCAAATCATTCTCTTGAAGAAAGGGAGGTAAATGATTATTATGCTACCGAGTCAAATGCCGTTAAACTTCTTTTAGAATTAGAAGAATTTAATAGCGATATATGGGAATGTGCCTGTGGTGAAGGGCATATTAGTAAAGTATTAGAAGAAGATGGTTTTAATGTTCGAAGTTCGGATTTGATTGATAGAGGGTATGGTAGAGGAGGTATAGATTTTTTAAAGGTTAGTAAAAAATGGTATGGTGATATTATTACAAATCCTCCATATAAATTTGGAAAAGAGTTTGTAGAAAAGGCTATGGAATTAATTTCGGTTGGAAATAAAGTTGCTTTATTTATGAAGTTACAATTTTTAGAAGGTAAGGAAAGAAAAAAATTATTTGAAAAATACCCGCTTAAAATTGTGTGGGTGTCAAGT
>CAYGIG010000079.1:0-1882 GCA_964349875.1 uncultured Gammaproteobacteria bacterium
ATTCTGACTACCTAACGAAACAAAGACTCGATTGGGCAACAAGCAGATCATCTTTTGAATATATTCCTAAAGGCGTGAAGACAAAAATATCCCCTGACAACACCACTATTCCAGATATTGACCCTGACTCATTACCTCAGACTGAAGCAAGTGTTCTTTTGGGCCAGGCAATAATCAAAGAAGAAGTTAGTCAGCCAGGTAAACAAAAATACAAAATTACAACTAAAGATTCAGCCGTTGTACAATTTTCAACCTTCGACTTTCCTGGATGGAAAGCAAGAGTCAATGGACAATCAGCTGAAATTAATAGTGAAAATTCATTAAAGTTAATCACCATTAATGTTCCAAGCGGCGATTCTGAAGTTGAGCTGCACTTTACACGTACACCTGTAAGGACAATTAGTGAGATAATTAGCCTGTTAAGTTTATTGTTATTGGTGTTAATACTATTACCTATATTCAACAAAAATGTCATCAATAGACGCTTCAATTGAGCTTGATATTACAGCTGTAAAAAAAAGGTCCGTAAAAGGAATGTTTTCCTTGGTTGGGCGAACGATTATTATTCAAATTGTTGGATTCATCTCAAATCTTGGTCTTACAATTCTTCTTTCTCCTAAGGATTATGGTGTCTTTATTCTCGTTTCTGCAATTACGGGGTTTCTTAGTTATCTTTCAGATATCGGTCTGGCTGCTGCCTTAATTCAAAAAAAAGATTCTTTAACCAAAAACGATTTAAGGACAACATTTACTATCCAGCAATTACTTGTCGGATCGATTGTAATAACAGGCCTTGTTTTGTCCCACTGGGGGGCCAAATTCTTCAATCTGAACAATGATGCAGTCTGGCTTTTGAGAGTACTGATCATTTCTTTATTTTTTTCATCGCTCAAAACTATTCCTTCAATTTTATTAGAAAGAAAGCTGTCTTTCGAAAAATTTGTGATACCTCAGTTGGCAGAAAATATTGTATTTTCAGTTACAGTATTATTTTTGGCCTGGAAAGGATTTGGGGTAAGCAGTTTTACTTATTCAGTGATGCTTAGATCTCTAACGGGCATTATTTTTATCTACATTGTCTCACCGTGGCGTCCTAGTGTGGGTATTGATAAACAATCGGCTAAGGAGTTGATAAAATTCGGAGTTCCATTTCAGCTTAACAGTATCCTAGCGTTAGTAAAAGACGATTTTATGACGATAATTATGGGTAAGATACTCAACATTACTCAAGTGGGTTATCTTGGATGGGCGCAAAAATGGGCCTATCTACCATTAAGGGTAATCATGGATAATGTTATTAGGGTAACATTTCCAGCGTTCTCTCGCATGCAATCTGATAAGAATGCACTCAGGAGTGCAATTGAGGAAGCCATGTTTATTTCAGCACTTTTAACATTTCCAATTCTTACAGGGCTGCTTATGGCTTCCCAGAGTCTGATCGAGATCATTCCTAACTACCAAAAATGGCAGCCCGCATATACATTATTAATAATTTATATTTTAGGCTCTTATATCAGTTCTGTTACAGTTATCATTACGAACGCAATAAACGCTGTTGGTAAGATAAAAATCACCCTAAAACTAATGACTTTTTGGACGGCATTGACCTGGTTTCTTTCAATTCCACTTGCCCTAAAATACGGCAGTCTGGGTACTGCTCTGGCATGGTTATTAGTTACAATCTCAACCACGCTAACATTCATTATTGTCTATAAGATATTTAGGGTTAATTCTCTTTCAGTATTATATTCGCCCACGATTTCGTCGATAGTTATGATTATTTTTATTAAATTTTCATTTTCATTTATAGAGCCGAGTAATATTTTTTCACTCACACTTATCATTTTTTCTGGATTTTCTATCTATTTAATTACTTCTGTAT
>CAYGIG010000080.1:0-1868 GCA_964349875.1 uncultured Gammaproteobacteria bacterium
GTGTAAGAAATCTTTTTTGTTCGCAGATTAAGAACTAATTCTTTTTCTGTAAAAGTTTTTCTCGTCAAAAATATTTATTTGGACAAATATTTTCTATTCAGTTTTTAATGTTCAAGCCTAATTTTTTGTTTTGGTTAGACCCAAATACGGAAATTTTAGTTATAAAATTCCCGTTCAAAGGACTAACTGTGGACCGAAGGAGACTCGAACTCCTGACCCTCGCATTGCAAATGCGATGCTCTACCAACTGAGCTACCGGCCCAAAAATAGTCGCACTGTATGCGCCTTTCCTTCAGTCTTCAACTCGCAAATGTTTTGCGAATTACTCTTTTATTAAGTTAATAGTGTATTGGGAAACCGAAAAAAACGGGTTTTCCCGTAAAAATCAGTAAGTCCCGTTTTGATTAGCTTTAATCGTTAATTTTGCTGTACGCGATTCTATCACGTAAACTTTGGCAGGTCAATAGAATTTTAGCCTCGATTTTTAGTATTTAATTGTATGCTTGGTATAACCCGCCTCATGATCACAAAGTTCTTCCTTGCTAAACCAAACCTCAGTCTCAGTTATTCCCTCTTCAACACTGCTCGATGCATGAATCAAATTAAAGATTCCAATACCTTTTGTATCAGCGTGTTTGTAAGAAACATGAGCGTAATCACCTCTGATCGTACCTGGTAAAGCCGACTTAGGCTCAGTCGAGCCTACCATTTTTCTTACCTGTTCCACAGCCTCAATTCCTTCAAGACATAAGGCTACAACCGGACCGGAAACAAGCATATCGATCATCATATTGCGGATATTTTCACCGCGTCTAATCGCCAAATCCTCAGTGTAGTGTTTTTTAGCAACATCTTCATTTGGCCAGACAAGCTTCATTCCGGCAATCTTAAGTCCGACTTTTTCAAATCTTTGTAGAATTTCGCCAATAAGCCCTCTATCAACAGCATCAGGTTTAAGTAAAACAAGCGTCCTCTCCATATTATTTTTCCTCAGTTTGGGTACTTTTAAAATTTTCTTCCGGACCCCACCATCCGAATTTCTGCAAATCTACCACAAAATCACCCCCAACTTCTACCCCCTCTGACTCCAAAAGTGCCTTTTGCAGGCTCTTTTGATGCTCACTGCAACTTGTCGAAATAAAACCCTCCCTGTTTATTACTCTCTGCCAGGGTAAGTCGTACTTTTCAGTATTGTGATGCAAAATTCCCCCAACCAGCCTTCCGCCACGTGGCAAACCGGCCATTAGTGCAATAGTTCCGTATGTTGTTACTCTGCCTTCGGGGATAGATAAAATTGATTTAACAACCATGTCTTTAAACGACATATCTAAAATTATTACTCCTTAAGACCCTAAACTTTTGGTATACCTCTTTATTTTGAGGAGTTTTTCAAATCGATCCACGTCTTTATATGGACCAATAATTGCCAGATTGAGTTTATCGTCTACAAAAATTCGCTTCGATACCCTCAAAATATCTTCAGCCGTTATTTTGCTAATCTTATTTAATTCATCTTTTATGGTATCTATTTTACCCTCGATCAAAAGCTGAGTTCCATATCCAGAAGCTATATTTCTCTTAGATTCCATTTCCAGCGCAGTATGTCCCTCCATAGAGTCTTTGGCTCTCTGTAATTCTTCGCTTGAAACTAATTCAGTTTTTATCTTATAAATTTCACTAAGTATTACCCTTAAAGATTCGTCGACCTTCTCCACCTTTGAGCCCAATTTAACGATAAAGGCACCAGTATCAATATATTCATAATGATTCGCCCCAACCCTGTAAGCCAAGCCGCGCCTCTCTCTAACTTCCTCAAACAACCTACTACTCATTCCACCACCAAGTATTCTTGAGAGAATCAGTGCTGG
>CAYGIG010000081.1:0-1867 GCA_964349875.1 uncultured Gammaproteobacteria bacterium
CTCTGGTGTGAGGAAAAGCTACCAAAGTTCCCCACCCTTGTCCGCCGCCGGTTACATAGATTAATGATGATTCGTGTTTAAGAAATTCTTTTAATTTCTGATTGTTAATTTTGCGCGAAATTAAAAGCTCTTTTCTGATTAAATTGCCGGAAAAGATGGTTTTTGCTTGGTCAAACCAGACAGCGGAAGATTTAAAACTCACAAAAATCTTTTTTGCAAATTTAGAGGTGATTTTTATAGAGAGACCAGGAATTGATGTTTGTTCGTGAATAAATATTGGGACTTTGAATATGGCAGCGGCAATCACAACCGGAACCGACAAATATCCGCCAAAACCAATCACAATTCTGGGTCTAATTTTTGCCAACAGATAGATTGACTGAAATAATCCAACTGGAATTTTGATTAGAGAAATTATCGTATATCTTGTAAATTTTCTTTGGAGCCTGCCGGTAGTGATGGGGTGAAAAATCACTTTTTGACGGCTCCTTAGTAATTTATATTCCAGTGATTGTGCTTTATCTCCTTCAGTAGAATGCATTCGTCCAAAAAAATGAATTTCAAAACTACCTTCTGCTTCGAGCAAGTCGATAAGCGCAATTGCCGGTGTCGGATGTCCTCCTATTAAGACAATTTTTTTTATTTTCTCCATTTTTTATTTCTAATTCTGACCAATCTAGATGGCATCTGGTTAGTTTGATTATTAGCTATATTTATCAGAATTCCAATAGAAGTCATCGACATTATAAGAGATGTTCCTCCGTATGATAAAAAAGGCAGGGGAATTCCTGTTAATGGCAACAGTGAAACCATTGAAGCTAGGTTTATGATGACTTGAAGAGACAGCGACGTCGTTATTCCGGTTGCTAAAAGCCTTGAGACCGGATCCTTTGATGACCTGGCAATGGCAAAACAATTTGTGATTAAAAACCAAAGGAGTGCAATTATTGACACAGCACCAACAAAGCCTAATTCTTCTGCGGCTATTGCAAAAATACTATCAGTGGTTATTTCTGGAATAAATTCGAATTTTTGTCTTGATTGACCAAGTCCAACACCAAACCATCCACCGTTACCTAAAGCAATTAATATTTGATTGATGTGGTAGGAAGTATTTTGTGTGTCAGCTGTCGGGTCAATAAATGTTTTAAGTCTATCAACTCTGTAACTCTGGGTAAAAATTAAAAGTATTACGCTAATAATAAATAAAGGAATTAACGAAAACAAAAGTCTCATTTTTACTGCGCCTGAAACATAGTAAATAGTTATGGCTGTTGCGGCGATAATAATCGCCGATTTTAAATCAGGCTCGAATAAAATAAGGCCAATAATCGGAGTAAGAATTAAAATAAAATTGGCACTGATAGAGCTAAAGTGAATCTTTTTGGGAATTTTTGTGCTTCCGAGCCAATGAGATAGAAAAATAATCACTGACAATTTTGCTACTTCAGAAGGCTGAAACTGCTGACCGGCAATATTAATCCAGCGCCTTGCCCCATAAATGCTATCAGCTACTCCCGGAAGAAAGAGGGAAGCCAAAAGCACTAAGGATACAAAATAAAAAATCTTTGCAAAATGAATTAGGGTGCGGTAATTCAACAATGAAAAGAACAAGAGAAAAATGGATCCCAAAATCATCGATATTAGTTGTTTTTTAAGCAGAAAACTTTGATCACCAAAATCTCTTAAACTTGTTAGGGCCGAAGCGTTATATATGAGAATAAGGCCGATTAAAATTAATATATAGCTTGAGATCAGCAATGATAATGCTGTTCGATTTTGAAATATAGAAATTTTCATGATATCTGGAATGCAATATTATCGAATTGTTCTCCGCGGTCAAATTCATTTAAGAATAGTCCAAAGG
>CAYGIG010000082.1:0-1793 GCA_964349875.1 uncultured Gammaproteobacteria bacterium
ATTTCTATATGTATAAACGCATCACTAAAGAAGTCGTAACTTTCAATGAGATTCGTTTTCACCCTACCGATTATCAGACTCTAATACTGAATAAATTTACAAAAATTATCAGTTCGCAAAAGCTAAAATTAACCAAAGCCGAGTCTGAATTATTATTTGTTGGTTAGTCTTGACAAAAAAAATTAGCACTAATACAATAGCAATGCTAATTTTTCAATAAATATTATGGATATAACAAAAATTAATCCGCTAGCCGGCTATATACTTATCAAACCAAAAGATACTGATACCAAAACAACCTCAGGCATTATTTTGCCTGATTCCGCAAATACGGAAAAACCTTCAGAAGGTCAAGTCTTGGCTGTCGGTGATGCCGACTACATTGACGGACGCGAAGTAGCTAGCCCTGTAAAAGTCGGAGACACTGTTCTTTACAAAAAATGGGCAGGCAATGAAATAAAAGACGGCGGAATAGAGTATTCCTTGCTCAAGTTTGAAGATTTAATGGCAAAAATAAATAAATAATACTATGGCAGCAAAAGAAATAATTTTTGGTTCAGAAGCTCGCGAAAAGCTCTTAAAAGGCGTCGAAATTCTGGCAAAAGCTGTTAAAACTACACTTGGCCCAAAAGGGCGAAATGTTGCAATCGACAAAAAATGGGGCGGTCCTTCAGTTATTCATGACGGTGTCACGGTCGCCAAAGAAATAGAATTATCTGATCCGTTTGAGAATATGGGTGCTCAGCTCATTAAAGAAGCTGCAAGCAGAACAAATGACGTTGCTGGTGATGGTACGACTACCGCGACCGTTCTTGCTGAGGCAATTATTCGTGAAGGTCTAAAAGTTGTGACCGCTGGCAGTAATCCAATGTCGATTAAAGCCGGTATGGAGAAGGCGCGTGACATGGTTATTAAAGAAATAAAATTAATGTCCAAACCTGTTGTTGGAAAAGAGGGCATTGCTCAAGTTGCCACTGTTTCAGCTGCAGATTCAACTATTGGCCAAATTGTTGCCGAAGCTTTGGAAAAGGTCGGCAGTAATGGAGTAGTCACGGTTGAAGAAAGTAAAGGTTTAGAGACCGGAATTGAATACAAAGAGGGTATGGAATTTGATAAAGGTTACGCCTCAACATACTTTGTTACCGACCAAGAAAGAATGGTTGCCGACGTCTCTGATGCTGCAGTTTTGATAACTGATTACAAAATTTCTTCAATCAACGACCTGCTCCCAATGTTGGAAAATCTCATAAAAACCACAAAAAATCTCGTTATCATTGCAGACGAAATCGAAGGCGAAGCACTCGCGACACTGGTTCTTAACAAGCTTCGTGGAACATTTAACGTTTTAGCCATTAAAGCTCCCGGTTTTGGTGACCGTAGGAAGGCAATGCTTGAAGATATTGCTATTCTTACAGGAGCCACGGTTGTTTCTGAAGAATTAGGCAGGAAACTGGATTCTGTCACAACCGAAGATCTGGGTTTTGCAAAAAAAGTTCAGTCGGACAAAGAATCAACCATTATTGTTGCAGATCAAACACAATCTGGCGTCAAAGCCAGAATCGCTTCCATTAGAAAAGAGCTTGATTCGACAACCAATGATTTTGACAAAGAGAAACTTCAGGAACGTCTAGCCAAGCTAAGCGGGGGAGTTGCAGTAATTAATGTCGGAGCTGCAACCGAGGTCGAAATGAAAGAACGCCTCGAACGCGTCAAAGACGCCGTAGAAGCTACTAAAGCCGCTCTCGAGGAGGGGATAGTTCCAGGAGGAGGAGTCACACTTGTTCGTGCAGCTA
>CAYGIG010000083.1:0-1766 GCA_964349875.1 uncultured Gammaproteobacteria bacterium
CCTGATTGTCCGTTGGGGTTATTCTTCTCAGGTGGAATTGACTCGACTGTTCTTCTTCATTGGAAGAAAAAAGAAATTGCTTTGGCTTTATACTTTGATTATGGAGCCAAGAGTACATTTCGTGAATTAAATGTTGTAAATAATTTTTGTGATAAATTATTTATTCCCCTTCAAGTAATTAGCATCTCTCAATTATTTCATAATACTTCCGCATTGGCATTAATAAACCCACGAATTGAAGTTCCAAAAAAATCCGCAAAAGAAAATAAAAGTTTAATAGTCCCTTTTAGAAATGGTATGTTTATAAGTATGGCTGCTTGTATTGCCGAAGAAATGGGATTGAGGAAAATACTATATGGTGTTATTGGGGAAGGAGGATCTACGGCTATTCCAGATACTAGTTATGAATTTACGGAGGCTATTTCTTTAGCGGTAAAAGAGGGCACAAGAAATAAAATTACAGTAGAGGCCCCACTTGGAATGTGTGGTAAAAGTGAGGTTATAAATTTGGGTCGGAAACTAAAAATTCCATTAACAGAAACTTATAGTTGTTATGCTGGAACTGTTGTTCCTTGTGGTAAGTGTGAAGCGTGTGTTCAAAGAATAAGTGCTTTTAAGGAAGTGGGTTATGAAAAATGGTAAAAAAGAAAAGAAGAATATGGGCGTAGAAACTTATCTTGATGTTTATTGCTGCGATTAAGGACACTATGGTGGACAAATGTGCGGTGCGTGTCATGCGTTGGTGGAAAAAGAAGATGATGAGTGTCCGGAGTGTGGGCTAAATTTGTTTCGGTAAAATACGATACTGGTTCGAGTTTTGGTGGAAGTGATTTTTAATAATTGTGTGGCGTAAAATGAAAAATAAAAAAGGCGAGTTATTTGTTATTCTTTCGGAGTTATCGGTTTTGTTGGAAGAGATTGAACTTCCGGTTGAATCATATCAACTTTTGTTAAATAAGATAACTGAATTGGAAGAAATTTTGGTTCAATATTTGAACGAGCTAGAGCATAAATGAAATTTAAAGATACTCATTCGAGAGATATGTTTTGTTTGTTTGTTGGAAAACAAATTAATAGGGGTATGAGCCGAAAGGTTTATAATATGCGACAGGAATCTGATTCTAATAAAGTTATTAAGGTGGAGTCTGTTGGCGGCGTATTTCAGAATATAATTGAATGGTCAATTTGGGAGAATGTTAGGTACACAAAATTTAGTAAATGGTTTGCCCCATGTTATGATATTAGTGTTAATGGCATTTATTTAATACAGCATAAAGTTCAGCGTATACCCAAAGAAGATTATCCTGAATTAGTGCCTTCTTTTTTTAATGATTTCAAATACTTTAACTTTGGAGTTATAGTTGAAAATAACAAAAAAAGATTTGTTTGTTGTGATTATGGCATTGTTGATTGTGTTGGTATGTTAAATAATAGAATGAAAAAAGTTAAATGGACTGATTACGAATGAAATTGTTATTTGCTGGTGCGGAATCTAAATCTATTCGTAAAGTAATTATCGATGCTGGAGTTAAGAATACTCTTGTATCATATTTTTATATTGTGGATAGAAGTGTAGATATAAATGAGTATTTCGATAAGTTCGAATATGTGGCTTTGGATAGTGGTAGATTTAATTTTATAAAAAACGCAAACGAAAATAAAAACACAAAAAGAATAGATCATTATAAGTATCTAATGAACTATTTAGAGTATATTGAAAAGCATAAAGGAAAATTTCTTTGGGTTGCTAATTATGATGTTGCGAT
>CAYGIG010000084.1:0-1735 GCA_964349875.1 uncultured Gammaproteobacteria bacterium
CTTTTTACTCCTAATAGTTCATAAGCAATAAGAATTCCTGGGAGTACTATAAACATTTCTTTTGTTCTGAGGCTGATAAAAAAAAGTGAAAATATGAAAATATTTTTAACGATTTTTGTCTGTATGCGAATCGAGTTAAACAGATAAATACGGAAGATAATTAGCACAATAAAAGTACCAAGCAAATCAAAGATTGCAGCATTCCACTGAACGGCCATTGTACTTTTTGGCCAAATCGTAAAAATTATTGAAGAGATTAATGCAAGATTTGCTGGAAATTTAAATTTTGGGAATTTATTTTGAAGTACGATTAAAATTATTTGATATAAGAATATTGCATTAGCAAAATGAAGTAGTAGCAAAATTAAATGATACAGTTGGTAGTTGTCTCCAAAAAAAATGTGTAAAATTTTTAGAAACATTTCTCCAACAGGCCTGTCATTGTAGGTTGAGTCCGGCAAAATTTTGAAGAATTCTCCGATTGGTGTAAATTTAAATTTGTAGAGATATGCCCAGTCATCAAAAACAAATCCGTTCTTCGGGCTGATTATCCAGTGGTTTGCGAATAATCCGAAGATAATTATTAGTAAATAATTAACGATTTTTTTCATTTGAGATAAAAATTTTATTCAGGAGTTTGCTGGTTGATTGATCTTTTACCCCTAATAAAAAGAAAGCGGTGTGCGGAATTTTTCTAATGACATAATCAGCTAGTAGACTGAAACTAATTGAAAATATTGTGATAAGTGGCCAATAGGTATTGTATGAGTAAGGGACAAGCTCTGGAAGCGAGGATTTGGGATAGAGGTTGAGTATGTATAGGATAACGTGAAACAGTTTAAATCCTAAGAAGTGAAAAAACAGTATTGATATGGTGTGGGAACCGATATAAGAAAGTAACTTTTCGACTATTGAAACCCTTTCAAGTAGTTTTGATGAAAAATATAGGAAAATTATTCCGACTAAGCTGGTAATAATGTTTAAAAAAGGCTCGGTTTCAAATATTCTCGGTGGCCAGTTTTGGGGGATGAAATAATATGTACCAAACAGAAAGAGGACAACTAGTGATGTTAGCGAGAGGACCCAGTCGGTTCGGTTACTAGTAATAATTGATTTTTTTTTAAAATACCAACCGACAATGTAATAAAAAGCTGCACTGGCAGCTAAATCCAAACCAAGTTGCCAAGGAACCTTAATGGCGTAGTAATTGTATGCATGTTTCATTAGTAGAAAAACAAACAGGATTGCCAGCCATTTTTTTAAATTAAATTTTTGTATTAATTTGATAACTAGTATGGAAATTAGTGAGGCTTGAAAAAGTGTAACCAAAAACCAGGTTGCTCCGGCGATTTCGGTTTGTGCGTTGAGATTAAAGAACAAGTCAAATATATGTGTCTTTATTTGTCCTACGTAAATCGGATTGGGTTGAAGGACGTGAATATCGAGTTGAGTAAAAATTGAAACAATCAAAATAAAAAGGATGTTGATGGATATAAAAGGTAGAAACAGTGAATGGATTCGCTTAAGGAAAAATTCACCTAATTTTTGTTGATCCAGTTTAGAAAGATATCCAGCTATAAAAAAGAATGCGGGTACATGAAATAAATAGATGTGAGTAACAATTGGAGCGTTAGTGTGTCCGATTACGACAGCAATTATTGCTAAACCTTTGAAGATATCAATATATTTTTTCCGTTCATTCATTAGCGTAATAATCTTATTATATGTCTAATAT
>CAYGIG010000085.1:0-1658 GCA_964349875.1 uncultured Gammaproteobacteria bacterium
CTCCGTAATATTTAATAAATGATATTTTCGATAAGCAAGTATAATAAAAATATAGGTAACATACAAGTAATATAAGAATAAAAAATTAACAAAATTTTGGTAATATTCTACATCAATTTAGCACTTCGTAGTAAATCAGTTTTCTGAACAAGCTCACATTCGCACAAGAAACTATGATCAAAATCTCCGGAAAGATTTCCATTCTTATCAAGATACGAAATTTTACGAACATAAAACGGTTTATTGGAGTAAACCACTTTATCATTTTTACTCGGAGTAATTTCTAACTCCTTCAAAGCCTCGGTAGGAATAATAGCAAATAAAACAGTCGATGCGTCAAACTTTCCAATCGTAACATTATTCTCACCGGTTAAAAACATATACACTTGAAAAGCAGGAGAATAACCGTTCAAACTTTCAATATAACTGTAATATTCAACCGAGATACCACAATCTTCAATTACTTTTGTATAAATAGAAGACAAGGAATCCAATTCGTCTTTTGTAAGAATTGCAGCCTTATATATATTATTTCTGTTCACTTTTTTCTACGCTTTTTTAAGTAGGAGTAATATAAGTAATCAATTCTTTCTTACTTGTATAATTTCCATTCAATCCAAAAACCTGTAATTCATACTCATATATTTGCGTTGTTACAACAGTAGTATCAATATAAGTTAATTCCTCTAATGAATAATATTCTTCTAAAATACCTAAATCCGTTCGTTTAATTAAATGATATGAATAATCCGGAACAAAAGCATAACCAATCTTTATCTCTACACCAGTAGCAACACTTGTTAATTTAAATATTGGAAGATTTGCCGGAGGTTGATACTTCGTAGGTTTCATAACTTCTAATTGTGTAAGTAAATCAGTTCCTTTTCTACGAGTAAAACTTTGAGAAACCATAATACCACTAGTTTCAGCAGTAGGAGATTCATTAGCCAATTTTGCTAAACGATTTTCTAACGCCTCCGCCATATCCAAAAATTCACCCGGAGATCTTTTTTCAACATCAACATCCCTAACAGTATACTTTGCGTATCTAGCTGAATCTTGGGCCAACATATAAAGCAATTCAATATTCGCTTGCAATGTAACCAACACTTGATCATAATCTGATAAATCATCCACTGAAGAAATTCTTCCCTTAAACATAAGAGTAAGAGAAGTATTTAATATCCGAAGTAATTCAGTATCCGACCAAATCTGATTATCGGTATCCGCAACTTCTTGAGTACCGCTTTCAACACCATCGATAACCTTAACTGGGTTATCCGCAATCTTATCTCTAAGAATAGTAATTAATTCGGTTTCAACCGTTGTCATTTATTATGTCACATAATTTCGTTTTCGTAAAATATTTGCTTGCTCATGTTTTATCATTTTTAGATCGCCTTTTTTTCCTTCCACCCTGCCGCAAATAATAAACACAGCCGGGCAATCTTTCAAAAACTTAACACGAACCATACTTTTATCAACAACCGGAACTTTGCTTTTATTTACAGTAGCTATTAAATCTTCTTTTTCAATTGGCGGATTTTTTATTGGAATAGCTTCAACTTCTTCTTCAACTTGTATTACTTCCTCAGCAAATTCCCCTTCTTCAAGAGTGTCAACAACAAGATTACCTTTTGTACCAGAAAATTCATTTT
>CAYGIG010000086.1:0-1531 GCA_964349875.1 uncultured Gammaproteobacteria bacterium
GAAAGAAACTTTAACAATGATGATTATTATCTGACAAACGACTCGACAACAGTAAATCAGTCAGAGCTTTCAACAGTTTGGTTCGATCGAAAAATTAATTCTCGACCCCTAAACCTTGTAACCGCTGACTCAACCTTTGAGATTAATAATTTAAAACAAAGTACAAAAGAAATATCATTTGTATTAAATTCACAAAAAGGCGCTACTGTTACAGTCAATAAAATGTATTTTCCTCATTGGCAACTTAGGATAAACGGAAAAAACCATAGTGTCGAATACAAATCAAATGGCCTGATCAATTTCAGTATTAATAAAGGCGTTAGTACAGTTGAATTACATTTTGTTGATACTAAGTTAAGAACTTTGGCAAATATTATTACTTTGATGTCACTGGGTTCATTATTTATATTACTGATAAAAAAGCGACTTTGAAAAAAATTGTATTTCTCTTCCCGATAATAGCCTTAATCTTTGTTAGTGTTCCGCTTTTAGGTTCACAGTTCTTTACGATTCACGATGATCAGCAAATAGCCAGAATCTATTTGTTAACAGAGGCGATTTCAGCCGGCCAGTTTCCAGTCAGATGGGTTAACCATTTAGGGTTCGGATTCGGATATCCTTTGTTTATCTTTTATCCTCCATTGATTTATTATTTAGGATCAGCTCTCTTTTCCTTTGGGTTCTCGCTGATAATGTCTGTAAAAATTATTATCTTTATTTCATTTTTCCTTTCATTATTGGGAATGTATTTTCTTTTGAAACAATTTTTTTCAAAAAATATTTCTATAATTTGTTCGTCCATATATATATTAACTAGCTATCGAGCGGTGGATATATATGTAAGAGGAGCACTGTCAGAAGCGTTTTCATTTGTATTTTTACCGCTTATTTTTCTATTTATATTAAATATCTTTAAATCACAAAAAAGAAAAGACCTTGTATTTCTAAGTCTGTCTTTTGCAGGTCTGATTCTCACCCACACTTTGACTGCATTGGGATTTTTGCCATTTATCTTTTTTTGGATAATATTTCTAATCATAAAAAACAAGAAGATTAAGCCAATAGTGATTTCACTCTCAGCCTTGGCCATTGGCGTTGGTGTTTCTTGTTTTGCAGCATTACCCTCAATTTTAGAGAAAAAATTCACCCTTGTTGACGGCCTTTTACTTACCGAGCTCGCCGATTATCGAATACATTTTGTCTATCTTCGTCAGCTTTGGTCTTCTGTTTGGGGATATGGGGGTTCACTGCCTCAGCTTAATGACGGGCTTTCTTTCGAGATTGGAAAGTTATTAATCATTTGTTTGTTGTTCGTTCTTGCTTTTTCACTCATTTCGATCTACAAAACTAGAAAATTTCCGGTATTTTTTGTGTTTCCGATTTTTCTTTTGATTTCGGTATTTATGACAGTTAAGTATTCAAAACCACTATGGATAATTTTCCCTCCGCTGGCTTATTTACAATTTCCTTGGAGGTTTTTAACTTTCGTAACTTTTTTTACCCCCTTTGTATTTGCAATATTTGTTAATTT